>NC_014810.2:1003608-1338144 GCF_000200595.1 Helicobacter felis ATCC 49179
TTTACTCAAGGGCACAAAGGCTAGCGGTTTAGAATTAGTCTATGACACCTTATTAGTCCAAAGTTTGGACGAACCCTACGCAGAATACCCCCTCATTGCCAATGATATTGAAGTGGCTAAGGATCATAGCTATGTGATCTTTGGGATCGACAAGCGGGCTAGATTTAGCGATGGTGTGCCCATTTTGGCTACAGATGTCAAATTCAGTTTTGACACTCTCATGCAAAAGGGGAGTCCGGTTCTTAGACAATACTATGGCGATGTGCAAGAGGCGGTTGTGCTTGATCCCTACCATGTCAAATTTGTTTTTAAAGACAAGACTAACACAGAACTCCCCTTGATCTTAGGGCAATTACAAGTCATTCCCAAACATTTTTTTGAAAAACATAGTTTTAGCGACCCCCTGCTCATTCCAGTTTCTAGCGGACCTTATGTAGTCAGCTCTTTTAAAGTGGGCAAGCAAATCACCTACACGCGCAACAAAAATTATTGGGCGCGCGATTTGCCCGCCATCAAGGGGCAGTATAATTTTGATCGCATTGTCTATGAATACTACAAGGACGACTCAGTAGCCCTGCAAGCCTTTTTAAGCGGAGCTTATGATTGGCGTTTTGAGAACACGGCAAAAGTGTGGGCAAGGGGCTATGTGGGCAAGGCTATTAAACAGGGCAAGATTCACATGAAAGCTTTTGCGCACTCTTTGCCCGCTGGCATGCAAGGGTTTTTTATGAACACCCGCAAGCCCCTTTTTAAAAATATCAAGGTGCGCGAAGCCTTGTTTTACGCCTTTGATTTTGAATGGGCGAATAAAAACCTCTTTTTTTCTCAGTATAAGCGCACCAATAGTTATTTTGCTAACTCTGTTTTTGCCTCTGAGGGCCTTCCACAAGGCGCAGAACTTAAAATTTTAGATCGCTACCGCCCACAGCTAGAAGCTTATAACCCTAGAATTTTTACCCAAGCCTACACCATTCCGCGCACAGATGGGGCACGCAAAGTGGGGGAAAATCTGCGCGAAAATCTCAAATACGCCCAAAAACTTCTGCATGATGCCGGCTATATTGTGGAGCATAACCAACTCATCAATGCTAAAACCCGCGCACCCTTTGAGTTCACACTCTTGCTCAAAAGTCAGGGGCTAGAGCGCCTAGCCCTAGCTTATGCACGCAATCTTAAAATTCTAGGAATCACCATGCATGTGCAAAAGGTGGATTTGAGCCAATACACCAACCGGCTTAAAAAATTTGATTATGATATGATTGTAGGAGTGATCGGGCAGTCTTTATTCCCGGGCAATGAGCAACGCTATTACTGGGGCAGTAGTAGTGCGGATCTAGCAGGGAGTCGCAATTATGCCGGGATTTCTAATCCAGTCATTGATGCCTTGATTGCATCTCTGATTAACGCGCCAGATAGGCAGAGTCAGATTAACTTTGTGCGCGCGCTCGATCGGGTCTTGCTTTGGGGCTTTTATGTCGTGCCTCAGCTTTATAGTTCGAGTTTTCATATTGCCTTTTGGGATAAAATTGGTATGCCCAAGATTTCGCCCCCTTATGGCTTTTCACCCATGCTGTGGTGGGATAAGACTTTGCAAAAAGGACATTGATGGCGCGCTACATCCTCAAAAGACTTTGGCTCATCATCCCCACTTTGCTAGGCATCATCACCATCAATTTTTTCATCATCCAAAGCGCGCCGGGGGGACCTGTGGAGCAGATGATGGCTAAACTTAACGGGGCGAATAATCAAGAAGCTAATAATAGTTCTATGAAAGAAAAACAATTCCAAGCGAGCCGTTACAAGGGCGCGGAGGGCATGGACGCTGCGCTGTATGCCGAACTCAATAAACTTTATGGTTTTGATAAGCCCATTTGGGCGCGCTATGTGGACATGCTCAAAAAATACTTGGTGTTTGATTTTGGGCAGAGTTTTTACCGCCAAATTAGCGTGATCGATCTCATTAAAGAAAAACTTCCCGTTTCAATTTCTCTAGGCTTTTTTAGCACCTTGCTTATCTATTTGATCTCAATCCCTCTAGGCATTTACAAAGCTAGACGCAATAATTCTAGCCTAGATGTGGCCAGTAGTGTGGTGATTGTGATTGCTAATGCCATTCCTGCCTTCCTCTTTGCTATTGTTTTAATTGTGCTCTTTGCCTCAGGGACTTATTGGCAGATTTTCCCCTTAAGGGGTTTGGTGAGTGAGAATTTTGAGAGTTTGAGCGCTTTAGCTAAGATCAAAGATTATCTATGGCATATCGCTTTGCCCGTAGTTTGTATGAGCATTGGGGGGTTTGCAAGCCTGACACTCTTAGTTAAAAACTCTTTTTTAGATGAAATGGGCAAGCTCTATATCTTATGTGCGCGCGCTAAAGGGTGCTCTGAGGGGCGCATTCTTTATGCCCATGTTTTTAGAAACGCGATGCTTCTAGTCATTGCCGGGTTTCCTAGCGCGTTTTTGGGCGTGTTTTTTAGTGGGAGCTTATTAATTGAGGTGATTTTTAGCCTAGATGGGTTAGGCTTGTTGGGTTTTGAGAGCATTGTCAATCGCGATTATCCGGTTGTGTTTGCCTCCTTGTATATTTTTACCTTGTTGGGCTTGGTGGTGAATTTGATAAGCGATCTGACCTATAGCTTTGTAGATCCAAGGATTGATTTTGATAAACGATAGGAATTGATGTGAATAATTTTAAGGTATTGAGACTTTATGGTTTAGCGAGCTTGTGGGTAGTGGGCTTGCTTGGGGTGTATGTAGGCGTATTTTTTCAAATACGCTCCACCGCAAACATACTTATCCCTCCTGCTACCCCCGTTCCCATTACCCCCATTGAGATAAAGCCCCCCACGCCCCCCGCTCAAGCCAAGACACAGACACCCCCCCCACCTCCTAAATCTGCTCCTAAATCTGCTCCTAAACCTTTGGAGAAAAAACCCCCTGTAGTAGAATCTACACCTCCCAAAGTCCTCCCACAAACACCACCCCCCCCAGCACCACCCTCCACACCTCCCACACCAACAGCCCCCGCTCCTCAACCCGTTGTAACGCCTCAAATCAAACCTATAAAACCGGAAACACCCAAGTTTAAAACCTACATTGTGGTTGTGAATGTCTTAAATGTGCGCGCCCTGCCCAATATCCATGCCCGGGTTACCCAGCAGTTAATGCATGCCCAAAAAGTGCAAGTGTTGGAGATCAAAGATGGTTGGGGGCGCACTAAGAGAGGTTGGGTGTTTTTAGATTACTTGGAAAGAGTGCCATGAAAGAGAAGTTTTTTGGGGTTTTTGGCAACCCGATCGCCCATTCTAAATCCCCTCTTTTGCACAATAAAGCTTTTGGGGACTTTGAAAAAGAGTTAGGTTTTAGGGGGCATTACCAAGCCATTTTATTAGAAGAGGGTAGCAGTCTTAAAGCGACATTTTTAGCATTAAATTTAAGCGGGGCGAATATCACTGCCCCCTTTAAAGAAGACGCTTATCATCTAAGCGATGTGCAAGAGGGGCAGGCCCAAGCAATCCAAGCTCTCAATACTTGGGTCTATGAAAAAGGACGCATAGTGGGGCGCACAACAGATATTGAGGGGTTTTATGCCCCCCTTAAAGAGAGAAACTTCAAGCCCCAAAAAGTCTTAGTGCTAGGAGCTGGGGGGAGTGCTCGGGCGGTGGTGGCCGGGTTGTGTGCGCAGGGGGTGGAGGTGCATGTTTTTAATCGTAGCTCTCAGAGGCTTGAAACTTTTTACGCGCAGGGCTTAACATGTTTTCACCCCCCGCACTTCCCTTTAGAGAGCTATGATTTATTGGTAAACACCACGAGCGCGGGGATGGACGGGGCAACTTATCCGCTTGATTTGGACATCCTTAAATCCCTTTTAGCTAAAGCGCACATGGCTTATGATTTGATTTACAGCGTGCAAACCCCGTTTTTAAGATTAGCTAAAGATATAGGCGCAGAGGTCTTAGATGGGCGCGCGATGTTCATCGCCCAAGCAGCTTTGAGTTTTGGCTATTTTTGCGCCCAAAAAATCCCTTATGCAGAGATTTTAAAGAGCATGCAAGAGGTCTTTTAACCTAGACAAAAGCCCGCTCAATTTGCTCACAAAGCAAATGGATCATCAAAATATGCATCTCTTGGATGCGCGGGGTGTCGTGGCTAGGAATAATGAGGTTATGATCGCATAGAGCGCGCATTTTGCCCCCATCTCTTCCACTAAGCCCCAGAGAGCTTAAACCCAGCTCCTGCCCCCTTTGCAGGGCTAAGAGCACATTTTCAGAGTTGCCACTGGTAGAAATCCCCACCAAACAATCCCCCTTTTGCCCCAAAGCCTCCACTTGGCGCGCAAAGACATGGGCATAGCCATAATCATTGCCAATGGCGGTTAGTGCTGAGGTGTCCGTGCTCAGAGCTATTGCTGGAAGTCCACGCCTCTCTCTTTTATAGCGACCGGTCAGCTCGGCAGCAAAATGTTGCGCATCAGCCGCACTTCCCCCATTCCCACAAATTAAAATCTTATGCCCGCCTTGCAACACAGAAACCAACTTTGAGGCGACTTTTTCTATCTCTGTGGCTAAATTTTGTAAGGTTTGTTGGGCAACTTCTAGGTGATCTTTAAATTCGGCATAAATCAATTCTTGCATTCCAATCCTTTAGAAAAGATGGGCAGATTATAGCACGCTAGGGGTGGGGATACACTTTATCATCACAATAGATTCTCTGGCGCTTTTCATCAAATTTGGGGCTTAGTAAATTTTTACTCTCTAAATGATCTTTAGTATGGATACCCACTAGAGGCAAGAGAGTGTGGATCAGATCATCGCTCATAAAAGGTCTATGCAACGCTTGGGCGAGTTGTTGCACTTTACTAGGGTGTTTTTGCTTAAAGAGATCGGTTACATAGATGATAAAGGGGATTTGCACGCCATAAATTGAGCAACGATGCCCATAAGTGTTGCCGCTCTCAAACATGTCTTGGGCGTGATCGGAGAGGTAGAGAATGAGCGCGTCTTTTTTTTCAAACAGCTTAAAGATTTGTCGCAAGACACTATCGGTGTAGTAAATGGAGTTGACATAATCGGCTAGGGTTTGTAACTGCGCCTTGTCTTTAATATGCAAGCCTTGAGTGGGGATTTGCGCGGGACTAAATTTAGCAAAACTTTTAGGGAAGCGTTCGTGATAGAGGATATGACTACCGATGAGGTGAAAAACAATGGCATTTTTAGCCCCAAGCTGGGGTTTAACCTTTTGCTCAAACAAATCTAACAAAGCTTGATCGCTGGTGTCTAAAGAGGAAGTTCTATAAAAACTCTCAAAGCGTTTAGGTAGAAGTTTATAGGCATTATTGGCTTGGGCAGGATCTTGATTAGTCAGCCAAAAGGTTTGATAGCCCGCTAATTTGAAAATATCCCCCAAACTTCTTTGAAAATACCATGGAGTGTGGCGATTTTCTACATCGCTGTAATTGAGCAAAGTCTGCAACACAGGGGCGGTGTTTGCAAAGGCGGAGATCGCATCTTCAAAGACAAATAAATTTTGCGATCTCTCTCTCTCTCTCTGTTTTTGAGGCTACTTAAAAAGGGTGTGTTGGGTAGAGCGTAGCCATAAACCCCCATGAAGTTCCTAGACACACTCTCACCCACAATTAAAACCACATAGGGCACACTCTCTTTGTCCACGCGCAGATAGTCTTTAGCAAAGGGGCGATCCAAGCTTTGGCGCGCTACTTGAGTGCTATAGCGCAGACTAAAATACAGGGCTCTAGCCTCTTTGATGAGGGGTAGAGTTTCCCAAACTTCTGGAGGACTCCAACCTGCCATCCCTCTTTGGGCAAATAGATAAGCGGTGCGTCCCATGTGCGCGCCCACGCCCAAGCTCATGAATACCAACAAAATTAAATGCACGCGCCTACTCAATTCCCATTTAAAACGCACAACATACAAAAACAGCACACAGAATGCTAACAGGGCTAAAAACAGCGCGCCATGGGGCAATACATGCGCTTTTAAAAACGCTAGGCTTTCATGGACATTGGTATCTTGCAAGGTCTCCATGAGAGCTTGGTTGATGTCCATATTGAAATAATACCCCATAAAAAAGCGCACAAACGCGCTAGCCAAACTCAAAACCAGCAAAATATTTTTACCCCACTCTCTAGCGCGCATGGGCAAAAAACTTAGCAGAGTGTAAGCCACATAGAAAAACACCGCGCTGTAAAAGCCATTCTTGGCGATCGCCTTGAGCGGGTAACTTAGATGGATATCTGGAGAAAACCCGCCCGCCAGCGCGAAGCTAAGCACGCAAAGAAAAAAGCGCGTATCTAAGACAACCACGCTAATTTTTACCGGCGATCTTAGCAATGGTTTGCGTGGTGGAATAACCCTTGACAAAATCGATCAAGACCACTTGATCGACCAAATCCCGCCCTATGACTTCTTTGTCTTTATAGTCTGCCCCCTTGACTAAAATATGGGGCTTGAGGGCTTTAATGAGCTCATAGGGGGTGTCCTCCTCAAAGATCACCACAAAATCCACACATTCCAAGCCAGCCAGCACCACCGCGCGCGCGTCTTGATCACAAATAGGGCGACTCTCCCCCTTTAAGCGGCGCACTGAAGCATCGCTATTCAGTCCCACAATGAGAATATCCCCTAATTTTTTAGCCTCTTGTAAATACTGCACATGCCCGCGGTGCAAGAGATCAAAACAGCCATTGGTAAAGACAATTTTTTTAGAGCGCATGGCGTGTAAAAGATGGCTAGCGCTAAGTTTGTCTAAGATTTTTTGGCCTTGATGGTGATAAGAGTGCAAAAAGTCCAGCACTTCTGCATAAGAGGCGCGCGCACTCCCCACCTTGCCCACCACCACCGCTGCTGCTGCATTAGCAAAGGTGCAGGCTTGCAAGATAGACACACCCACACTCAACCCAAAAGCCAAAGCGGCAATAACAGTGTCCCCCGCCCCGCTCACATCATAAACCTCTTTGGCAATGGTGGGGATTTTGAGCAAGCGATCCCCCTGCAAAAAAGCCATACCCGCTTCGCTCAAGGTGATCAGAGGGATAGAAATATGCAAATGGTCTTTAAAAAATAATAACGCTTCTTTTAAGCTCACATCGTCTGTAATCTCAATGCCCGTAGCCATTTGGGCTTCTTTTTTATTGGGCGTGATGAGGGTCGCGTGGGCGTATTTAGAATAATCTTTTCCTTTGGGGTCGCATAACACAAGTTTATTTTGTGCTTTAGCGTTGTGGATTAAGTTTTGGCAAAACTCTTTGTCTAAAACCCCTTTTTGGTAATCAGATAGAATCAAAACATCGGCTTCTTGCAAGAGGTTTTGGGCTATTTCTAGCAGGCGCGCGCGCAGATTTTCACAGATGGGGGTGCGCTTTTCTCTATCCACGCGCAAAACCTGTTGTCTTGAAATCATCACTCGGCTTTTTTGGCATGTAGGCCGTTGGGTGTCGCTTAAAACGCCTTGTGTATCCACGCCTAAACTTTGTAGATTTTCAAGAACGCGCGTTTTGCTCTCATCTTCGCCCACCACGCCACATAAGCTTACTTGCGCTCCTAGGGCCACTAAATTATCCACCACATTCCCCGCCCCCCCTAGTTTGTAGCTCTCCCTTTGCACTTCCACCACCTGCACGGGGGCTTCAGGGGAGAGGCGCTCACTCATTCCCCAAATGTAGTGATCTAAGATAATATCCCCCACCACGAGCACACGGGGAGTTTTAAGGGGTGTTAACAACCAGTTTTGCATGCTAGCTCTTTAATCACGGGAATGTATTCCTTAATTCCTTCTTCTAGGTTGTAGCGGGGCGTGTAGTCTAAATCATTGCAAGTCGCCTCAATGTCCGCGCAAGTGTGGTTTTGAAAAAAGGGGTAAGGGTTTTTAATGTAGGTGGTTTTAAAATCGCCTAGATGTTGTTTGAGAATTGCCACAATGTCATTATAACTGCGAGCCACTCCACTCCCTACATTGTAAACCCCACTTCTAGGGGCTTCTATCGCTTTGACATTTGCCGCAATCACATCTTCAATGTAGACAAAATCGCGTTTTTGCTCCCCAAATTCAAAGAGTTTTACCTCTTGATCTTGCAAGGCCTGCAAGCCTAGCTGTAAGATCATCGAAGCGGTTTTGTGCTTGTAAAATTCCCCCGGACCATAGACATTAAAATAACGCAAGCCGATAATGCGCCCGTAACTCTCTTGGGCAAAGGCCTGCGCACTCTTGTCCATGCACAATTTGGAAAAACCATAGACATTTTCAGGCACTTCGCCAAACCCTACGCGATTGGGTGCTGGGGTGTTGCCATAAACCCCGGCTGAGGAGGCATAAATCACTCTGGCGTCCTTTTTATCGGCGATTTTGAGCAACTTCATAAAAGCTTGGTGGTTGGTGCGCATCACTAATTCTTGATTTTGCTGTGTGGTGTCTGAGATAGCGGCTTGATGAAAAAGGTAGTCAAAGTCAATTTTTTTTAGCGCGCTCAAGTCGTGGTTGATGTCCGCAGTGATGATCTCCCCATGAAAATTGAGCAAATTCTTAAAATGTCCCAAGCTGTCGCTAGGAGGGGTTTGATCTCTGAATTTGTCTAGGACAATCACATTGGCATTAGGGTGGTGTTTTTGAAAATAGAGCGCGAGATTGCTCCCAATAAAGCCCGCCCCTCCTGTGATCACAATGGTTTTGTTGTCTAAACTAGAAGTGATGTAGGGCATATCAATCCTTTCAAGAGTGTTTTAAAAAATCTAGCACTTGTTGCAGGGTGCTAATAGAGTGCGCGTATTCTAAAGGTGTTTGTGGGCATGTTTGTAGCCATAAATTCGTGCCAATGCCTGCATTGTGTCCAAACTGCATATCACTTTTTTTATCCCCCAACATCACGCTTTGAGTCAAATCAAGCTCAAAATCTTGACAAGCGGTTTTGACCATGCCAATTTGGGGTTTTCTGCAAAAACAATGGTGCGTGGGGGCATGCGGGCAGTGATAAATGCGATCCAAGCCAAAACCTAACACCTTTTGTAATTGCTCTTGCATGTAGGCACTAAGAGTTTCAAAATCCTGCTCGCTATAATACCCCCGCCCAATGCCCGATTGGTTAGTAACTAGCAGTAATAAATAACCACAAGCTTTAGCGTGAGCCAATAGCTCAAAGATACCGGGCATAAACTCAAAATCCGCGCAGGTGTGCACATATCCCCTATCCACATTCACCACCCCATCGCGATCCAAAAACAAGGCTTTGCGTTTCAATGCGTCATTTCCATGTGGTGGTGGGCATGCCCACTAAATATCAAAAAGCCCTTGTAGAGATCATAACTTCCAAAACCTAGCATGAGCACAAAGGCGAGTTTGGCAAAAATAGCGCGTGCGGACATGCTCAAAAAACGCCCTGAGAGCAAACCTAGCACAAACAAGGGGGCAAAAGTGCCCAAAGAGAGCACTAGCATTCTCATGAGGGCATGGGCTAAATCCGAGCTAGCTAACGCGTTGAGTAAAAAATAATACACTAACGAGCAGGGCAATAAGCCATTGAGCGCGCCCAGTAAGTAAAAACTAGAGAGTTTAGAGCTCCCCAAAGTGGCTTTAAAAAGTTTGGAAAATACACCTAAATTTAAATGCCATTTGAGCAGAAAACCAAAGGCGAGCAAGAAAATTAGCGCGCCAACGCCCATGATCACCACCCCCTGCAGTTTAAAGCGCGGGATCGCGCTGTAGTGCGCCACCATTTCTAAGAGAGTGTGTCCCAAGAGGGCTAGTAGCAAAACAGCAAGCATATAGGTGCTCAAGCGTCCTAAATTATAGAGAAGATGGGCGTATATTTGGACTTTTAAAGGGGTTTGAGGGCTAAATTTGCTCTGAGAGTAGGCGAGCACGACTCCCCCACACATGCCCACACAATGCCCTAAAGACATCACGGACGCGCTTAAAAAAAGAGCCAAGAGTTCCATCATTGTTTTAACGCCCTTTGCATGCCTGTAAAAACAAGCAGAGGATCATAGACACTTTTGGGAAAGAAACGCGCCAAAAACGCCCCATCGCCCCCGGTGAAATAGGCTTGTTTGTCGCCAATAACTTTTTTTAATAATAATAAAACACTTTGCAGAGTCCCAAAACTCACCGCCTGAGCGGTGCTTTGGGGTAATTGTTCCAAATCAATATCTCTATCAAGAGGTTGATCTAAAATAGGCGCGATGCTTTTGTAGGCTTTTTGGTAGGCACTAAGACCGGGCAAAAGAACCCCGCCTAAATGCTGGCTATTTTCCATAATATCAAGGCTGATGGCACTGCCTGCATCCACCACCACACCACTTTTTGAACCCAAACCCAAACATGCCGCCTTGCGATCCACTCCTAGCCCCTGATAAGAAGTGGGTAAATGAATTAAAGGCGCGATGTCTTGAGCTTGAGGGCAGATATTTAAAAGGGCTTGGGTGTGTTGTGTGTTCACGCTAATAAAAAACACCGCGCCCTCTAGTTTGGGGGGTAGGTTTTGGGGTGTGTAGGTGCTAATTTTAGAATTTTCATAAAAATGCAGATGTGTATTGCCAATATCGCACAAAATCATGGGGCATCTTGATTAAAGTCTGCATAGAAGCGATCGTAATAAATCTTGTCTTTGCTATAAAAGTTCATCTTGTTTAGCCGTCCTCCAAAGAAGCTTTTAGACACATTTTTAATGCTATAAACTCGATAGTCATCAAAATGCGCCAAATCCACTTCTACAAGATAGCCGCGTTTTTCTAGTGTGTAGAGTTTTTTATCCGTAACGACTAAACTTGTGAGCATGGCAAAGGGGAGTTTCACCACGCCCATACTCTGCTCGTTGAGGGTGCGATCCATCTGCAAAATACGCCCATCTAAAGTGAGCACATAAACATGATGATCTTTATAGAGCACATCTACAATATCTGCATCATAACTAAACTCTTGACCGGAGACCACGGAAACAAGCCGCTTTGTAGTTGCAGCAAACATGTTTTCTCCATCCACTTTTAAATAGATCACATTATTAAAGAACTTTTCACTATTAATCACGATATTGCGCACCACTCTAGGGGTGTCTGTGCTCACATCCACGACTAATAAACGCCCATCAAGCATGGGAAAGACGACTACGCTGTCTAAAAAGACGGGAGCAGCTACCAAAGAATCAATGGCGACCGTGGATGAACCTTTTTCACTAAAAATTAGTTTACGGCTAGGGATGTCATAAATATTGGCCGAATTGTCCGCCATCACCACAGCCAAGTGTTTGCCCTGCACACTTGCGCTCAAGGGGTAGGTGTCTATGGGAATTAAAATAGAGGGCCGCGCGCTAGGAGTTGTGCTCACCAATTCTAAATGGTGGCAACGATCGTAGAGGACAACCTGCTCATCAATGGATTCGATATTTTCTACTATCTCCTGCTGTGCTTGCTTATCTGTGAGTTTGAGATTCTTGGTTTTCTTGGGTTTGGGGCCATTTTGCTTATGACTACGCCAACAATCCTCAGCCAAGATATAATAGTCTTGGCTTTGATTAAGAAACGAACTTTCTTTGTACATTTTTTTGGTGAGTTTGAGAGGCGTGATTCCCTCCACATCAATCACACCCCCATTTTTTAAGATCGCCCCGTAGCGGTTGGTAAAGGTGATGGGATCTTTGAGTTGCTTACTGAAGCGAAACTCGCCCTTGATTTTAGAGGCCGGGGGTTCAAAATTTTTACGCGATCCACAACCTAAGCACAGCAGGGCGATGGCAATGTAAAAAAATTTAATCACTTCTTCTCTTTGGCAAGGGGAGGGTTGTAGTGGCGTAAAACATTGGCAATTTGATAGAGACTAGAATCGGGTGTGATAGGGGCTAAAATGCTGGTCAGGTTGCTATTAGGGTGAGTTTGCAAAGTCAAGTAGGCGCGTTGCAGGGCGATCCAAGCTTGCATCCCCTCTAACCTCACCTCTTGCAACGCTTTTAAATCTCTACTAAAAGAGGCCACATAATAGCGCGCTAAGGGGGCAACTATAGAATCTTTGCTCTGTGCTAATTCCTTTAAAACTGCCACATCGCTTTTTTTAAGGGCTTGGGCATAGGTGTAAAGGTTATAGAGTGGGAGGGCTTTTTGTTTGAGCTCATTGCGGAGGGCGAGATTATTAGGATTGGCTACAACCTCATTATAAAGGCGCGTGATCTGAGCGCGCGCTTGATTCTCTTGGTATTCTAAAAAGCGCGTATACCCCCACCAAAGCCCCACTCCGATTACAGCCAGCCATAAAAAAATTTTATATTTTTTATAGAGTCTTTCAATCCTAAAAGCGCTCTCTAAAATCTTTTCATCGCCCCTAAATTCCTCTTTAACCTGCTTTAAATTCTCTTTAATATCCATTAAACCCCACTGCTCCCAAAACCTGATTCTCCTCTTTGTGTCGCTCCTAACTCCACAGCCGGTATAAACTCCGCTTGAAACACACGGCACAACACCCCTTGAGCGATGCGATCTCCTGCCTTGATGCCAAAGGGCGCATGCCCTAAATTCATCAAGATCACTTGTAACTCTCCGCGATAATCACTATCAATGGTTCCAGGCGAATTGAGCACCATAATTTGGTGTTTTAAAGCCAGTCCCGATCGAGAGCGCACCTGCACTTCATAGCCCTTTTCCAATTCGATGGCTAAACCCGTGCGCACCAAAGCCACACTTTGAGGAGCAATCTCTAGCCCCTCCAAAGCGCACAGATCAAACCCACTAGCTCCTATGCTTTGATAGGCCGGAATGTGAGCATTGGGGTGGAGTTTTTGTAGCTTAACTTTTAGCATAGTCAATATCTTGATAGAAAATATCTAAAATTTCAAATTCATTTTCTCCTGAGGGCAACACAACGATCACCTCATCTCCCTTTTGTTTGCCCATTAAACTTTTAGCAATGGGCGATCCAAAGGAAATTAGCCCACGACTAGGATCGCTCTCCATGCGGCCTACAATGGTGTAGCAAAACTCTTTGTCATTATCTAAATTGAGGATTTTTACCGTGCTGCCAAAGCTCACTTTTTGATGACTCAATGTTGATGGATCAATCACCTGCGCATTGGCCAAAGTTTGGCTTAATTCAGCAATACGCGCATCAATAAAGGCCTGTTTGTCCTTTGCAGCATGGTATTCGGCGTTCTCTTTCAAATCTCCATGTTCGCGGGCGCGATCGATCTCTTGGATCACACAAGGCCTCTCCACTTCTTTAAGACGCTTTAATTCCGCGCAAATCTTTTCATATCCATACTTACTCATGGGTTCTTGCATCCATCACTCCTAAAAAGCTCCCATTATATAGCATACATGCTTAATTGATATGCTAGTATTTGCTATGGATAAAATTCAGTTTCGTGCCCTCTGCAAGAGAATTTTGAATAAAAATCGTGGTTGGGATATCCGCGATCATAAAATCATCACACATCTTAAAGGCGCGCTACAAGGCAAACGCTCTGTTTTGCTTTTTTGCCCCCTCCCTCACGAACCCAATATAAAACCCTTGATCCTCTGGGCGCGCCGTCATAAAATTAAGGTCTTTGTGCCCATCATACGCCACAATCTTTTAGAACCCACGCCCTATCGCCTCCCCCTAAGCAAAAAACTCTATAACATCTACGAACCCTCGCCCTCTTTGGCAGTGGCTAAACTTGACTTAGCACTCGTGCCTGTGTTGGGAATAGATGGTAGTGGGCGGCGTATAGGCTTTGGTAAGGGCTATTATGATACTTTCTTTTCACGCAGAAAATCTACAGAATTGGTTTTTGTTGCCCGTAAAATTTTACGCACCAAAAGTTTACTAGGTGTTAAGCATGATATAGTAAGCACGCGCTGCATCGATGCACGCACTCCTAATACTTATAAAAGGTCTATTGATGCCAAGTATTTTCACAATTACCTTGATTTCCTGTCTTTTGACAGCGATTTTGAGCGTTTATCTTAGCCGTAAATTTTTACGCACTTCAGGTCAGAATTATCTAAGGCAGGCCAAAATCAAGGCCGATATGTTGCTCTACCAAGCCCAAATACTCTACCAAACTAAAGAAGTCGAATCTCAAACACTCCTAGAACGCCTCCAATACGATTTTGATCAAAAAATCCGCGCCCAAGCTCAGGAATACCAAGACCGCCTAGAAAATTTAAAATCCCAAGAAAAGCACCACAAACACTATCTACACACAGAGCAAGAACGCCTAGAGAAGGCCCGACAAACCCTAGAAAAAGATCAGCAAGATTTAGAAGATCAAAGAAGCGCGCAGGATCAAATGCGCCATGAATGCGAAGCCCTCAAAACCCAAATGTGCGCCACTTTAGAGCAAATTTCAGGTTATACGCAAGAAGAAGCTAAGACACTGCTTTTGCACCAACTCGAAGAAGAGCTTTTATTGCAAAAGGCGGCCTTAGTGCGCCGTTATGAAAAAGAAGCCAAAAAGGAAGCCCGAAAAAGAGCTAATTTTGTGATCGCTAACGCTACGGCGCGTTTTGCAAGTAACTTTGCGATGGAAAATCTCACCAGCGCGGTGAGCTTGCCTGATAGCGAATTTATTGGGCGTATTATCGGCAAAGAGGGGAAAAATATCGACAGCTTTAAGCGAGTCTGTGGTGTGGAAGTGATGATTGATGAAGAGAGCAAGAATATTGTTTTAAGCTGTTTTAATCTCTATCGGCGTGAGATTGCAAAGCGCACCTTAGAGGAATTGATTCAAGATGGACGCATTCAGCCCGCGCGCATTGAAACCGTATACCAACGCGTGGAAGCTAACATGGAAGAAGCGATCTTGCAAGACGCTCAAGAGGTGCTATTAGAGCTCAAATTAGATTCCATGCACGAGGAACTTAAACGTCTCATTGGTAAAATGCGCTACCGCACCAGTTATGGACAAAACGCCCTAATGCACTCCATAGAGGTAGCCACCTTAGCTGGAGACATCGCCACACAACTAGGGGGGGATTCTAAACTTGCGCGCCGTGCAGGGATTCTCCATGACATTGGTAAAGCACTCACTTATGAATGTGGGGGGGACCATGTGGAACTGGGCGCAGAGGTGTGCACACGCCATCATGAACACCCCGTTGTGATCAACGCCATCTACGCCCACCACGATCGCGAGGAAATTAAAAGTATCGAATGTGCTGCTGTATGCGCTGCGGACGCGCTCTCAGCCACTAGACCCGGGGCACGGCGCAAAGACGCGGAGAACTTTTTAGCACGCATGCATGAACTTGAGCGCATCGCTACTAAGAGAAAAGGGGTTAAAAAAGTCTTTGCTATGGATGCTGGGCGTGAGGTGCGCGTGATTGTTTGCCCTGAGCGCGTCAATGACTCTAAGATCGCCCTACTGGCTAGAGACATCGCTAAAGAAATTGAAACCACCCTACAATACCCCGGCGAAGTGGTGGTGCATGTCATCCGTGAAAAAGTAGCTAAAGCCACAGCGCGATAAGCGCTAACATGATTATTTGATGGTGTTTTGCACCAAATCGCAGGTTACATGCGCCTGCTTAAATTTGAAATATTCATTTATATGTTATTCTCAAATTATCAACTATAGTGATAAGGAATAGTAAAGTGCGTTTTTTAAAGTATTGACTACAGCATTCTGTGTGCTTGGGGCAGAAAACAGCGGTTTTTATGGTGCATTAGGTGTCCAATATTCGAGCGTAACTCAATCTTATGGCACAAACGCGCAAACAAATAGCACGATTCAATTTTCACAAACCACTGATCGCGTGCCCGCAAATAGCATTTTTAGCACAAAGGGCAAACCACCTGCCAATCCACCAAAAACTAATACGATCCAAGCTGTAACAGATGCAGAAAATCAGCTCACGACACTCCAAGATTGGGATGGACAAGGCCAAGCGCCACAAACTAATAATATTCAAGCAGCCATTAGTGCAGATCACCAAGCTCTACAAACTTAGGCAAATGGGATTGCTAGTGCTGCTAATACCACCATCAGAACAACACTACAAAGGTGCTGGGGGGTTTATTTCAAATGTTAACCGAACAGGTGGAAACAAATTTTAAGCCAAAACAAACTCAAGTTGTCGAGCCTATCAAAAGTGAGCTAACAACTTTTTATGATAAACATTTGACCCACTCTATCAAGCCTTTAGTTCTGACACACCCATTTCAATAAAGGCATCATATACACAGCTCCAGAATATGAGCAATGCGCTTGCCAATTTAGGCGAATCCTCTCTGCAACAATTGCTAATGTCGTTTATGGCGTAGGCGTGGATGGACTTTATAATTTTTTCGAGCGGGGAGCTTACACTCAGGGGGTCTTTTTAGGACTTATTCTAGCAGGGAGTACATGGAATGGGGGAGTTCCTTGATTACATGTGTACAAAGCAACGCCTGCAAAAAGTGCTACACTTACAACTTGAGCCACCCTCTGCAACTCCTCAACCCTTAAGGCCAAGCGTCCAAAAACTCATCATCACCACACAAAACCCCCTATTTTACGGACCTCATGGGGGCTAAGTGTGCCAAAGTGCTTTTTCTGGCTCAATTTTAACACGCTGACAAGTCAAAGAACGCCTTAAAGTGCCCGAAATTCTAGCCAAAGATTAGTCAATGTGTCAAGCAGATTAAACCAGCAAAACGGATGAGTGATACAGGGATTAGCGCGCGGGGTTTAGTAGGCACATTTGTACGTGCGAATGTATGATAGCATATGAGCCTCTAAAGGGAGTGTAATGGGGTTGTCGCTTGTCTGGGGTCAATGCAAATTTTTTAAAAATGTTTTAAGGGGGAGACAAGGCATAAAAACCCCCAAGACAAGCAAGCGCACTTTTCTTTTTTGAAAGCTTTAACCCTTTTTTCTGTGTGCAATCTTGAGTAAATTTTTATCCACAAAACCTAAGAGGAGCTTTTTATGAGTTTTGAGGTTATTCTCACAAGGACACAAGAAACGCCTGTAGTTAGCAAAAATGGCAAAAGAGAAGCGGGTACTTTGGGGCAGCTGGTCGTTGTCTCTGAGGGGGGGGAGGAGGTCTACTCCTGCTACACGATGGAAAACGCGGGCACACCCACAGATGAAAGCGGCAAAGACAAGCCCATCATAGCGCGCAACTACACTCTGCATTGGACAGATAGCTCTGTGTGCGTCCCGCCTGAATACAGAAATAAAGGGGCTCATGGCAGACACCGCGCCATTTGGCTACATGACCCCAATAATGCTAAATTTGCTAACAGGCGTATCATGATTCACATCGGCAATGACGCTATCGATAGTTTAGGCTGTATTCTGCTAGGCAAGGGCTACAACAAAGAAACAGGCAAGTTAACTAACTCCACACAAGCTACCCTAGAGTTTTACCAACTCTGCGAGCGTTATGGCATTGAAAACTTCACTCTAAGCATCAAAGATAACGCATGAGCAAGGAGGAAAAAGAAAAGGTAAAAATTTGGGTGGGCTTGTTTGTGGCTTTTGGATTGGTGTTAAGTATCGCCCAAAACATCCACTACTTTCTAAAATATAACACCACCCTAGATGTGCTCAACACTTGCGCGGATTATGCCAAAACACACCACTACAGTCTAAAACGCCTACAAGAGCAACAACCCATTATTAAAGATGTGCTAAAGGATTTGGACAAGGCCCGCAAGAAATCCGAAGCCAAAGAGGCTAAAAATGCTGCTCAATGAGATTTTTAGAGTAAGTGAGTACCTTCAATTATTGCCCATTGGCCTCATTGGCATTCTCTCAGGCGCGCTGAATTATTTTAATAACCCCAAATCTAGCCTTAGGCACGCCCTAGTGGTGATGTTCACCAGTTGCTTTATCTGCTTGTGCGTATTTGCTATGCTAGAAACCACCCAACTCACTTACCTCACTAAAGTGGGCATTTCTGCAAGTGTAGGCTACTTTGGCATTGATAGAGCGATTGAGATCGTGCGCAATGTTTTAAGTTTTAAGAAGTGAACTACTGGCTTTATCTTTGTCTAGCTTTAGGTTTAGCCTTGAGCGGGGCACTTTGGGGAGTGAAGGCTCTGTTAGAAAAAAACGCCCTACTTAAAGAACGCTTAGAAACTACCCGCGCACACTTGCAGGCCCAAAACCAACAAATTAAAGCCCTAGAGTTAGACACCAAGAAATACCACGAACAAAAACAAACCCAAATTAAGGTGATTAGAGAGCGTTACAAAGACCCTAAGGCTTTAGCTCAGCTTAAGACTTGTGAAGAGAAGTTAAGAGGCGTGCAAGAGCTCTTAGAGGTTTTTAAGTCGAGTTTTCATCCTTCTCATTAGCAATCGCTAAAAGCTCTTGGGTGGTCATCTTAGAATAGTCATTTTGCCGCGCGCTCTGCTCAGGCAATAGACTTTCTTTGCCATACAAACTAATTTTAAGCTCGGCAAACATCTTAGCCACCTTCTCAGCAGCAGCAATAATGAGCGCAGAACCCTTTTTGCTCTCTGCATCCTCTAACATCTTCAAAAGCTCGTCCCTAGCGATAATGGCCGCTAGCAACATGTTTTTATTAATAAAGTGTAAACTCATCGCCCTTAGCAGAATATCCTCGCTAGAAGCCTCTGTAATGCACTCCAATACGCCCGGCTCAACATCAATATCTTTTAAGTTTTCTCTAATGGCCTGCTTAATTTCTTGCTTTTTTGCCCCTAAGAAAGTATTAAGCCCCTGTTTGCTCAAGTCATCTCTAATCACTTCTACTTGCACCTGCTCAATGGCCCTTTTAGCCCGCCAATCTCCAGCGACACGCCAGCGTGTCAGTGTGCGGTAGCTTACCCCGTATTTCTCAGAAATCTCTTTAAGCGTGGTGTCGTGTGTTTCATAATAAGCGCGGATTTCCTCGCGATTTTTATAAGCGGCTGGCATCATACACCTCTTTTAAATTTCATACACGCATAGGCTAAACTCTTTGGATGAAGTGCAACTTAGCTTAGTAGAAGCACTGCACACAAAGCTTACACTCTGTCCACTTTGCACGGGTTTTCTTTGATTGATCACACCCCCCCACTCCCACCATCTAATGGTGCGGTAGCGCTTTTTCCCCCAAAATTTCTCCCATCCATCTTTATAATAGGATTCTTCTCTAGAGTGCCACTCTCCGCGTCTTCTGAGCATTCTTGCACTTCCTGCACCTCCTGCAACGCGGATATTTAACTCATCCGCGCTAAAGAGCACCACAGGTCCGCTATTCCCCCGATTATAGTAAACCTCGCTATTGCCCTCATTCTCATTATCCCCCCATTGGCGATCTTCTCCTGAACACCCCGTAATGGTGACTAAAAACTCTCTAGCTCCACCGGGGGGCACATCATAGCCCCATGAAGATGTGCGGCCCATATAAATTTTTTGCCCTATCATTCTCTGCCCTTTCTAAGCGCATTGTATTCTTTAATATCAATATCCCCCCCTTTTTCTTGGATATAGCGCGCCTTAGCCTTATACTCTTGCAATTTAGCGAGCATGTCCGGGGTAATATTGCCCCCTAAAGCTTGCAGATTGCGCATGCTATTGATTAAATAATTGATGTTGATGTTTTGAGTTTCCCCTAATCTTGCGGTGTTTTCTTTTGCCCCTCTTAATCCAAAGCGGGTGATATGTTTTAAATCATCTAAGGTCTGATTAGTAACCTTGCCCCCAGTGAGTGCGCGCGCAGTCGCATAGGTGTATTGATTGACCGCGGTATCTGTTTGGGCTAATTCTGCGCCTAAGGGAATAAAACCGCCGGTGATTTGGTTGAGCTTTCTAGCTAGTCCGCTAGGTGTCCCGCTATTGTCTTGAGCTTTGTTGATGATATTATCCCCCAAGTCCAGCGATCTAATCGTCTCATAGACATCTGCGGTCGCTTTGGTGCGGTTAGCTATTTTCTGCTTTAATTCTAAGCCTCCTGCTAAAAACCCTCCTAAATCAAGCCCTAGATAATTGCGCGCTAGATAGTAATCAAACATGCTCAGTTGCCGCTTGGCGATTTTGTCATCTAGCTCTTTAATGTTCGTTGATGGCGGAGCTGATGGGCCTTGTGGTGCAGGCTGAGCTAAATCCTCATCGTTGATGATATAAGGACTAAAATCGCGCGCGCTCGTCTGGTCTTTATTTTCCTCAGGCTCTGTAGCTATGAGGGCTTTAGTGCCCCCAGGGGCTGCCTCATGGGCGTTTTTGAGCGCCTGCGCGCTCGCTTGGGTGAGTTCTTTACTGGCTTGGCCTGCCTTTAAACCTAATTCCTGCACAACATCACTCAGCGCGCTCATTAGCTATCTCCTCTATAGGTGCGCGTGCCTCTGCTTGGCTCTTGAAGAATGCCCTGTTTGATAAGTTCCTTGCGTCTGACCTCTGCTTGGATTTGGTTAGCAAGTTGCAAGTCTTCAAGACGGGCTTTTTGTAGGGTCATCTCCTGCTCTTGCAACATCTTAAGCGCATTGCCCAACAGCAAACTTTCTAAATGCCCTTGAGCCTCAAGCTCCATCTCTTTAAAGCGTCTCATTTGCGCCTGCTGGGCTAGAATGTCTTCTATAAAATTTTTCCAGTAAGTCTGCATAAAGTCCTTTTGCAATTCCTCAAAGAACATATCTTTTAGATGGTTTTTGAGCGCGGGGTAAAAGACCTCATGTTGGGCTTTCAAAAAGCTAAAATCAATGTGAGCGATTTGTCCCTTCACCAAAGGGATAAGCTCCTCTTCTAAGAGATTTTCTGCCCTTTGGTTAAAACTTAACAACGCTCCATCTAAGACCTCTTGCGTGCGTGTGCTAGCACTCTGTGCGATCTGAGCACTCACGCGCTCTAAAAAGGCACTTAGCCCCTCTGCGCCTAAAATCTGTTCTAGGTCAAGCTTGTCATTGATTTCTGCTTTTAGGGCCTCTTGCACTTGCGCGGCTATCATTTGGTGATCTAGTTGTGCTAAAAGCGCGTTTTTAATCCCCTGCTCTAGTTTGGGTTTAAAGGCTTGCACTTCTTGGCTAGCCAACTCCTCCAAGCGCGCGCTCACATCTAGGCCCAGCTGTGTGTTTTGTATCTGAGTTTCCACCACTCTGTTAAAAGCTTCTTGCAACTCTGTAGCTTTGGCCTCAAATTGGGTCTTGATCTGCTTGCTTAAAGTCGTGCGCGCGAGCTCTAAAAGGCCCATGCTCTCTGCTTTGGCGCGCTTGTTGGCTTCTAGTAACTCTTGGACTTTATTATAAAGCTCCATGTTTAGCCTTTTTGCGCGCCATTTAAACATAAAACCCCCCTTAAATCAAGGGTTAAAAATCTTTAAGTGCCTCCTCATCAATCTTGAGAAAAAACCAGTAAATAAACTCCTTAAACATGTTTTGTTTCTTTTTCTCCAACTCACTTAAGTTCTTTTGAGGGGTGTAAAAAAATACATCCCCTGAGTTCCAACCTTTCTCCCTAGCATACCTCAAGGGGCGGTTATTATCCGTAACTCCTAAGAGTTCAATCTCAAAACACCCCCAAAAGGCCTTAATATAAGCGTCATACGCCTCTTTGAGTTTAATCTCTTCTTCTAGGCTTAAAGGCGGAGGCTCTACGCCCCTAATCTTCTCATACTCTAGCACTTGCGCGCTTTTTTTAGGAAGTGCCCTTTTGCGCTGACGCTCTAAGATGACTAATTTACCTTTTTCAAAGCCTCTAAGCTCGCGTTTCACATGCCCCTCGTAGTGCTTTTTTTCTTTCCAAAAAGTATAATCCTTTACCACCACAAAAGAATAGTCAAACTCCTCGCTAGCCTCAAGCATGCGCCCATTTGCGCCAAAGACAAAAGTCCTATCAAAATATTTTACATCGGCATTAGTCCATCCCCCCGGTGCGCGCTTATCTTGTAACCATGCCTTACCCCTATTTTCGCGTTGAACAATCGTTATACGCCCCTGTCTAGCATGCTCGTTTTGGGGCAATTCTAAAGGCTTGGGGTAAGCCATGCTATCAAATAAGGGCAATCTCTCCCCATTGGGGTAATATTTCATCTTTTCTAGAAAGCTGCGGATATTGAGCTGGTTGATGCGCGGATGGATTTCTGCGCGCATGTGTTCGTTAAAAAGTCTTTGAGGGATTGAAGTGTCAAAAGCTCCAAAGTAATTGGCGCATAGCTCTTTAAAGCCCTCCTTGATTTCTTTTTGGCGTTTTTCTAGTCCCGCTTTAATAGACTCCATCACACGCCTAAAATTCTCCTCAAAGCGCGCTTTTGGAAAGGGCAAATTGAGCGGGTCGTAGTTGGTGTTTCCGCCCAAATGGCGATGCGCGCGGTTGTTAAGTTGCTCGGCTTTTAAACTCTCTTGATAAGTCCCCTGTATACCTTTTGTGGGGTCATAGCCCTCTAACCCGGCAACAAAACCTAGACTTCCGGGCTTTTGGGCTTCCCAAATAGCCCCCTTGGGGAAAATGCTATAAGGTTGATAAATCAGGCTTGAAACCCTGTTATGCGCGCTTTGATCTAGTCCGTGTATTAAATCTCTTGCTTGTTGCAGACTCGCACTGATTTTAGCGTAGAATTCTAGGGAAGCTTGGGCGTTTTCTTGCAACGCGCTTTGAGTTACATTAGCGACAAAGTCTAGCACGCTAGAGGCTAGGCCCATGGCGACCTCTTCCTTAAAGCCTTCGCCTCCAGATTCGCGCGCATTCACCCCCGCTGAGAGAATCACCGAGACCACTTGCAAAACAAAGCCTACTACAAACTTTAAAATGGCTTCACCAACAAGGGTAAAATGTTTATCCGCCTCGTGCCTAGCATAGGCGTAAGCCTGAGACTTGAGGATTTTCTCCCCAATATTGAGCTTATACTTATCTCTAATGTCTGTATAAAGCCCTAAGTGATGCCTTAACCGCTTGCGCAAAAACCTTACATAGTTATCGCTATCGCGACTCCAAGCAAGAGGCACTAGAGTTTCAACGCCTCACTAAAGCGCACATTAATAATCTCTTGCGCGCTTTGAGACTCTTCTATTTGGTTGCGCAACTTGTGGCGTTTGCCCACTAAAAAGGCTAAAGATTGCATGTATTCGGTGTGTTTTTTAAGGATTTTGCGCGCCAAGACCTCTTTGTTTTCCCCTCTTGTTTGGGCGAGTTGATCTAAAAAGGGCGTAGGGCCTCCTTCTTTCAAGCTCAAAGCTTCCTGTCTTTGTAGTTCAAAAGTTAACACCTCTTCTAAGGGAATGTATTCGCGCTGGACTCTTTGGACTTCCATAGTGAAGTCGTCATTTAAAAAGTCTAGTTGCCGCTCTTTCATCTGCTCCAAACTCAAGGGCAGCAGCTCTGCATTTTCTCCCAAAGAAAGACCAATAGCAAAAAACTTCTCTTCGCCTTTGGGCAATTCTCTAATGTCTAACTGCGCCGGGTTGTATTCCTTTAAATTTTCCCCGCTAAAGATATTTACAATCGTGTTGTTCTCAATTAAGGCGTAAAACCTGTCGGGTTTGCATGTTCCCTTAGGAGTTGGGGCATCGTCTAAGTCTTTTTGTGGGGTTAGCGCGGCTTGTGTTTGTTCAGGCGCATCTGCGGGGTCTTTTGTAGGGGTTAGCGCATCTGTTTGTGCTAAGGGCGCACTCTGCGCAGGCGTTGGTTGTAGGGTTGTATCTGGTGTTGTGTCCATGTTTTCTCCTTATTCTGGTTTGTCTGAAAAACGGATATATCCGTCATCACGCATCTTTTTAAAGATGTCAAGCTTCCTAGACTTGTTAGCTGGGGCGAAACGATTGTTATAGTATTCTCTGATGTAGTTTGGGCTCATAGAGTATTGTGTTCCCAAATGGCTTATACTTCCAAAACGCTCTTTGATTTTTTCCATGTCAAATATGATGTAAAAATCCATGTCTGCCTTTCTGCTAAGATAAAATATTAAAGCCTAAAAAATCAGAGTTTTCAAGGGTTAATTAACTTAAGCTACCCTTTGGGGGATTTGGCGTAAATCAAAGATTAAAGGGAGCGCATGCTTGTTAATGCTGTCATAGAAAAAGATAAGGACGGGTATTTTGCCTTTGTGCCCTCTTTGCAGGGCTGTGTGTCGCAAGGAGAAAACTACGAGGAAGCTTTGACATACTCCCCATAGCTAAAGCTAGGGGATTCTGGGATCAACAAGGCTAGCCCGCTAGGCGGGTCTTACAGCCTCTACTCCAAGAGTGGATGCCCCCACTCTATGAATATTTATACTTGCGTTTAAATCTCTATCCAAAGAAAACCCACAAGAGGGGCAAGAAAAAACCCTATCTTTTAGGCTCAAGTCCTTTTTAACAGCCCCACAGCTAGAGCAGGTCTTAGAGCTAGGATAAAATCTATCAATCTTAATCACTTGGGTTTTTCTCTCCAAGATAGCCACAAATTCACCAAAAGCCAAATCATTGACCTTGCGCCCCCAAAGTTTAACCATACCCTTCAGGTTTAAATCTTCAATGAAAATAGTGGCGTATTGCTTAGATAGGCTATTGGCAAGCTTGTAGAAAAAGTCTGTTCTTAGGTTTTTGATTTTCCTATGCAATCTAGCAAGTCTTAGCCTAGCTTTTAGGCGGTTATGGCTACCTCTTTTCTTTTTAGATAGAGATTTAGAGCAAGATTTAATCAAAGGCAAAAACTTAGAGAAAAATAAAGGCGATGGGATTTGTGTGCCATTAGAGCAGGTGAGAAAGGTTTTTAAGCCGAAGTCAAGCCCCACGCTATTACCGCATGCGGGCTCGCTCGCAAACGGCTTCAAGCATTCTGCTTTCGCCGGCTCGTCCTCTTTTTCGCACACCAAACACAAGAAATAATCGCCTAGATTATCTCTTTTAATGGTTAAGGTCTTGGGTTTGCCTACAAGGTCGTAGGTTTTGACAAACTTAAAGCGATAGCCATTAAAAGAAATAATATTGTCTTGGATTTTGTAACCACATTGTGAAAATGTGAAAGACTGATAGTTAGCCACCTTTTTAAATCTAGGGGGTCTGCCCTGTTTCTTAAAAAATTTTTTATAAGCCTTGTCTATCCTCTCTACTAGCTCTTGCAAGGTTTGAGAGCCTAGAGTTTTCAAAAAAGCAAAGCGTGTGGTTTTCTTTAGCTTGGTTATGTGTTTTTTCAAGGCGTAGAAATTCAAGTGCTTCTTGTAGAGCCTATAATACCGCTTATGCAAAGCGATACAATGATTGTAGCAAATGCCATAAAGGCGTAGGAGTTTGTCTATCTGCTTATTCTTGCTTGAATTGTAGAGTTTCTGCTTGTAAGCGATTAACATGGAACTATTATACATGCTTTGCTTGAAAACGACCAAACATGAGCCTTAATCCGCTTAAGCTAAAGCTAGGGGGTTTACGGCGCGGTTGCTAAAATCGTAAAAGAAGTTATGAGAAACCTGCTTAAGTAAACTTAAACTTTTGTGCTAGAATAAAATTTAGCCACAATGGTAGGGTTGCTTTTGGGTGATTTGGAGTATCAGTCTTTTAAAAGGGACTTTGAGGGTTGAGGAGTTAGCGGGGGAACTCCTAGAAAGGAGACCCTGCCATGAAAATATTCGTGGTGTTATTGGTTTTAGTGGTTCTCACCCAACCGCTATATTAAAACCTCCCTTCGCCCTTTAAGGGCGGGGGAAACCACTAGCACCATTGTAGCTAAAAACCCTAAACATCCTCTTACAGCTTTTGCAAAAACCAATCATGCTAGAATAAGCCTAGCGCAGTGTTGGGCTCTCTTTTTGTGTCATTTGGCGCATCGGTCTTAAAGGCTTTGAGGGTTGGGGAGTTAGTGGGTGAGCTCCTAGAAAGGAGAACCCAACATGAAAATATTCGTGGTGCTACTGGTTTTAGTGGTTCTGACACAACCATTATATTAAAACCTCCCTTCGCCCTTTAAGGGCGGGGGAAACCACTAGCACCATTGTAGCTAAAAACCCTAACAGCTAACTTACAGACTACCGCCGCGTGGTCTTAAATAAGTTAAACGCCAAACTAAGATGACTAGACTAAAGTAAGGCTAGAGGCCTAGCCTCTAGCAAACCCTTAAGCGAAGTGCTTTAACAAAAATTCTTACGTCTTAACAATTTCCTCACACAACTCTTTTAATACTCCAAATGGTGCGCGCTAGGGTATTTTTGCCATTCTGAGCCTTTAGGGCGTTTGTTTTCTCCTTCTGCTCCCTCTATGGCCTGCACTTGGCTAATCTCCTCACTGGTGGTGTGGGCTTGCACTAACGCGCCTTGTTGGGAGTATTTCTGCGCTTTAGCCTGCAATTCTAAAATCTGGGCTTGGATTTTCTGCAACTCTAGGGCTTGGAGTTGCTCATTATAAGGGGCTTGGGCCTTAGCTTGTTGTTCTTGGGCTTGTTGGGCTTGTAAAATCACTTCTTGCACATCGGCAACTATGGGGCTATCCATGTCTTTGAGGATGAGGGGTAAGAGTTGGGGCACTAGATCGGGGCGAATGGGGCTCACCACCTTTAATAACTCATTCCAGTGGCTAAAACGCTCGTCCTTGCTCTCTGTTTTTAGCTGCGTCTTATAGATTAAATCAAACTTGCAGGGCTTGATAGTGTTGTGTTGGCCATCATTGATGGAAAAATATCTATCCCCTACCTTAGCGTCCACAATGCGGAACACCTGCGGTTTGGTAAAATAATGGCTAATCAGGCTCACGGCTAGCTCAAAAATGAGCTTATCCATGTCATCACTGGCTTTAAGAAAGGTTTGTAAGCCCATTAGTCCACTCTCGCGTCTTTGGGCAATGGCGACCCCGCTTTGACGATTAGAAGCCATGCCCAAACTCTCATCATTTAGCCCGGCTAAAATCTTTAAAAGCTGTCTTTTTTGCTCAGCCTTTGCGCTCAGGGCTGCAATATCGGCCTGATTGTTCATAAACTGGATTTTGCCATCTTTGAGGGCTCCAGGGCGCACTTTCACAATGGCATTATCTAGGCTCATGTTCTCCACGAACTCATCCATATCACTTACCCCGTCTTCCTCAAACATCGCCTTAAAAGAGCCCATCATATTCCCCATGCGATTTTCTGCGTAGTTGATATAATCTTGCATGGGTTTGATGTCCCTAAAAAGCCCGTAATAGTGATTTTTTTCATCCATGTAAAACTTGGCTACGATAAAGGGGTGCAAAGCGTTTTTAAA
Source organism: Helicobacter felis ATCC 49179 (assembly GCF_000200595.1). Classification (NCBI taxonomy): domain Bacteria; kingdom Pseudomonadati; phylum Campylobacterota; class Epsilonproteobacteria; order Campylobacterales; family Helicobacteraceae; genus Helicobacter; species Helicobacter felis. Next base: position 1,030,650 of record NC_014810.2, read on the forward strand.
GGGCTTGAACTCCACTTGGTAAATCCCGCCCTCTTCACTCCAAAGGTATCTATTCCACACCCAAGCCCCTAGCTCATCGCGTTCTTTATACCAACTCTCCACCAGACGCGCGATCTGCTCTTGATGCTGGGTGTGCTGATAAATCACTTCGCTATTAGGAAGGATGCGCTCTATTTGTTCCTTGTCAACTAACATCATCTTATGAAATCTGCGCGCGTCTGTAGCGTTGGCATCCGTGCTAAAATAATCGATGATAAAACTCTGCGGGTCAAGGGCTTTAATCTCTATGTCAATATTGCCCTGCGCATCACTCACTGCCCAAAGTTCAATCACCCCTAATCCCCCCATGATTAAATCCCTATCGCGCTTGATCATTTCCTTATCAAAATTCTTTTTCTGAGAGAAGTATTTTAAGAGGTCGTTGAGTAAGTCCGCTAGGGGTTTATCTTCTTCTTGGCGCGGGGTTAAGCGCACTTCTTGAATGCTTTGTATCTTATAGCCCAAGATTTTATTAATAATCATCTTGTAGATGTTTTCGACTATGGGGGTCTGCCCGCGCTCTAAGATGATGTTTAACACATCTGCGGGTAGTTGGTTACCATGATAATAGGCCACTGCCTGCTTAAACTCCATAATAGAGTTTTGCGCGGCTTGGTAATCGTTTTTAAAATCTTCTTTGATTTGTGCAAAATCTCGCATTGATTGCCTTTTTTTTGGGTGCGGCGCAAGAAGCCAAGAGAACTCGCTCGCGCCTTTAAACAAAGATCGCACGCTAAACCCAAAAAGCGCGGTACTTGTGTTGCATCAACACGCCGCGAATGCTAACACATTAAAAAAATACAAACAAGGGTTAAAGTTTTAATGCCCCCTTACAAGAAGGGGGGAGGGAAAAATGAGCCGCGTTAACCGCGAGAAAAGGAAAATGTGTCTGGAAGTAAGACACGCGCTAATATTAGCAAAACACAAGCCCATAAAGCAAGGGTTAAAAAATGTGGAGCTATCACGGGCTGGATTTTGTGCAAAACTCTAAATCCTTTTCTAACTCCTCTGTGTAGGCTAATAGCTCTCTTAAATACTCCAACACTTCTAAATCTTTGCTAGGTCTAGCAGGCCTGACAATCTGGCACTTAGTTGGGATATAAACATCTTTATACACCACACGCGGCGTGCAACCTAAGCAAAACACACCCAAAACCACCACAAGAACACGCATGAACACCCTTTTTAGGGCATTAAAACCATAATGCGCGCTTGAAACAAGGGTTAAACCACAGCATCAAACAAAGAAGCTTTATTTTTAAAAGCCCTTTGTAAATTCTCTTGAGCGATTTGAGCATATTGGGCGGACTTTTCTACACCGATAAAATCTAGCCCCATTTGCGCACACGCCACTCCTGTACTCCCTGAACCACAAAAACAATCTAACACTATCCCGCCCTTAGGCACAATCTCTAAACAATGTTTTAAAATCTCTAAGGGCTTTTGCGTGGCGTGTTGTTTGGTATTGGGGTGGATTTTGGCCTCCTTGTAGCCGTAGCCGTAAAACTCTTGGGGTTCTAGCACCCCCTTAGTGCCCCAGACAATAAACTCGCATTGTTGTTTAAACCCGCCCTTAAAGGGTCTAGCAGAACGCCCCTTATCCCATACCATCACACCTCGCCAAGCTAAATCTGCTAATTGCACGGCATCAGAGAGTGCGGGTAACATGCGCCAATCAATGAAACTAAAGAAGTAACTATTAGGCTTTAACACGCGCGCTATTTGGGCAAAGATAAAGCCCATCCACATGGTGTAAGCCCGTTGGTCTTTGCCATCGCCTATAAATTCGGGGTAAACTTTTCCATCTTTGCGCGTTATCAAATATTTGTCATTGGTGCTTTTGCGCCGATCTGACAAAGACTTCACACCCCCACTACAATAAGGCGGGTCAATCAAAACACAATCTATAGAGTTTTCAGGCAAGCCCTGCATAAACTCTAAGGCGTCAGCATGAAAGATTTGGTTAAGATAGGGGGTTAGCAACTGCTCTCCTTTTTTGTGGATTTAACGCCTTAAACACAGAAGAAAAGTTTTCTTCATTTTCAAGCCTTGTTTTAGGTTTAAGCCACTTTTAAGACTGGTTAAAGTAGCCTAGCAATGCAGGCCACTCAACGATTTATCGTTTTTGGTTGCTCGGCGGAATGAAAGAGTGGATAATGTCCGCATGTTGTATCCGTCCTCTGACATATCCTTTTTTAGCATCTACGATCCCAGTGATCAAAAGCGCATCATCATCCTTAGTAACCAACAAATAGACTAGGTCTTTTTTACCCTCTTGTCTAAATGTTTTGACATACTCTTTTTTTGCGGGTGCTTTAAAGATAAGTTCAATATCTGGATTCTTTAATGTAGGCTCTACTAAGTGCAAGTATTCTAAACGCCTTTGCCCATCGGTACGGCTTGCCAAATGCTCAATAAAGTTTTTATGATTTTTAACGCCCTCTAATGTCTTTAAAAACCCCTCTACATCTAAACTTTCAGGTATAGGCGTAGCATGCGCGCTCAAATCAAGGCTTTTAATAAATGCCTCTTTGTCCTCTGCTTTTTCAATGACAGCAATGGGTTTAATCTCCCCACTCTCCTGCTCAACCTTAGATAACTTCTTGGGGTCTAACAAATCCGCTCGCCCTCTGCCATCTAAAAGGACTTGCGCGCCCTTACCCTCAAACTCGCTAAAGTTCTCCCCAAAAGCGGGGTTAGGTTCCACTATCTTGTCCTCGCCCTTTAAAATCTTCTTAGCCTCCCTAGCCTTTTTCTCAAATTCAGGCAATAGGTCATTGAGCTTGCTAGAAATTGGGCTTTTCTCACCGCTATTAATGGCTAGAGAAATAAAGTCGTAAACATTGGCCTCATTTAAAGGCTTAGAGGGAATGCCTTCTATGCGTTTTAACAAGGTATCTGCAACGAGCGCATTCAAGCCTTCAGGGGCGTTTTTCAAAAACTCGTAAAAACTCTGGGCTGGGTTTTCTAAGCGCACAAAACGCGCTAAAGACGCGCCTAATAATTCGGACGCCATCGCGTCATACACTCCGGGGTTCATTTTTACTAAAGCATTAATGCCGTGCTCATCGGTGGTTTTGAGTAGATCGCTCAAGGTCTCATACAGCTTTGTAAAATTCTCTTGGCGTGTAGTTTTGAGCGCGTGCGCCATTGAGGGAATGCTTTGGGTCAAATAGGGGGCTAGATGCAAATTAGGCAGTCTAGAATCTCTTAGTAAAGTATAAAAACTGCCCGCATTCTTGACTAGCATCTCTTTAAGCTTGCTAAAATCCTCAATGTCTAAAGTCTTTTGCGCATCATTGAGAGCTTTTGAAAGGGTGTAATCTTGTGTGTTGCGCGCGCTTTGGGCTAGTAGGGCTAAATTAGCCCCCTCAATATCGGGCTCTTTAGCCTGTGTGTCTAGGGCACGGCCTACATTTTGGGCTAATTCCTGCACATCATGGCTTTGTTTTAAATAGTTTTCTAGGTTGTCAGGGGTGATTTTAGAGTCGTACTTGCCTAAAGCGGCGATAAGTTTGTCCCCGTAGGTGTGCGCTCTTTCTTTATTGCTAGCTGAGGCTAGATTAATAATTTCTTGTGTGTCCAGCTCATTTTTAGGCGTGCGCATTAAGAGTTCATCGCCTTTAAGCTCTAGCCCGTAATGTTCTAAGATAGCTTGCTCATAGGTGTGTCTGCTTTGGGGTGTAAAATTTTGCATGCCCTTAGCCCTATGATTGCCCGCTATCACTTGCCCATCGCTCAAAATCAAGGGCAGATCATCAAACCCGCCTCTATTTAACACCATTTCAGGCTTGAAGTTTTGGGCGATCTGCTCGACCATCTTAGAATTAGTTTGTGTGCGGGTTTGTGTGCCCACTCCTGTGTTAAAACTAGGTTTAATGTCTTTGGCTTTGACCACAACAAAATCTAGCGGGTAAATGTGATCATCATCTAGGCTCACACTGCTAGAACGCCCTTGTAATCTTTGCATGGCAATAGGCGTGCCGAGTTTTAAATCTTTTTGATTCTCCTTAGTGCCTGCTTGACTCTCTTTTTGGGCTAGGCTAGCTTGGTAGGCCTGTTCTTGCTCTTGCCTCTCTGCTTTATATTTAGCCTCTTTAGCCTCTAGGGCTTCTTGTTCTTTTCTCTTTTGCTCCTGTCTAAAGGCTAGAGCTTGTTCTCTAATGCTAGGCTTTTTAAGGGGGGGTGTGCTATCCTCTTTTAAAGGAGCTTGTATGTCTGAATCTGTACCTTTACCACCGGTTAAAATCTCCTCTTTTTGGTTTAATACAGAGTCTGGGCGGTTGTATGCGCTTGCATCTGATGAGGGGGGTGTTTTTGAGTATGATTTCAAGCGCAAGATGTGGGTTAAGTTCTCTTCGTTTGTCGCATTCCGCGAATTTAGCGATGCTGCAGATTTAGACTCTGTAGAAATAACTTCAAACGATGTGAAAAGGTTAATATCTACATCGAAATCTTGAGCTAATCTCTTGCTCTCTCGGTTTAAGCGTTCCCACTCTGCTTGTGTTAGAGTCGGGTTAATTTCTTGTTCCCTCAACACATGATAAATCTCGTCTAATTGCTTTTTAATCTCCCAATTTTGGGCAGTGTGTAGCTGTATCTCACTCCCTACCCCATTATAATTAAACTGGATATGCACGCCTTTATAACCGCTAGTATTCTGCTTATATTCGATTTTATGGGGAATACCCTGTGTTTGTAGGTGCTTGGTAATATTTACAAGTTGAGAGTCTAAATGCTCTCTACTGGGCGCAATCAGCGCACCTCTTAAAAAGTCATTAATGCCCCCTATATCCCCTCTTTTGCGCTTAATCTTGCTCTCAATACTCTCTACACTCTTAAGCAAATTCCCCGCTTCTAGGCTGTGTTGCCCGGGTATGCCCTCTAATAACCCCCTAAACCCCCCTTCTTGTTCTTTGGCGGTGTTATAAAGGGTTTGGGCTTGATTTTTAAGCTCAGGGGTGGTAAGTTCTGTAGCTGGTAGCCCACTCGGTGTTAAAGCACCTTGCTCACTAGCAAGCCTACCCGGCGGAATGAAAGAGTGGATAATGTCCGCATCTCTTATTTGTTTCTGCAGGTAGCTTATTTGTCTAACTGGCAAACCTGTAATGAGAATTTCATCGTTATTGGCTGTAACAAGTATATATTTTAGGGTTTTGCCTTTTTTATCCTTGAAAGCTTTGATATATTTTTTTCTTGCAGGGTCATTAAAAATTAGTTCAATGTTAGGCTTTTTGAGTGTTGGCTCTACAAGATTAAGGTAAGCTAAGCGACTTGCCCCATCTTCCCTGCTTGCCAAATGCTCAATAAAGTTTTTATGATTTTTAACGCCCTCTAATGTCTTTAAAAACCCTTCCACATCTAAACTTACAGGTATAGGCGTAGCATGCGCGCTCAAATCAAGGCTTTTAATAAATGCCTCTTTGTCCTCTGCTTTTTCAATGACAGCAATGGGTTTAATCTCCCCATCACCATCTCTATTGGACTTCCCTCCTCCTTTATTAGGTTCTGCGCTAGAAGGACTAGGCTCCTCTTTTAGTGGCATTCCTCCCCCTCCATCATCCGGTGGTAATCCCCCCTCAATCTCTCTAATAAGGGCTTTGGTGGCGTTGTCAAACTCGACTCTTTGGCCTAGAGCGCGTAGGTGTTGTTTAAAATCTCCTACGCTAACACTCTTATTCAGCGCGGCTTTGATGTGGTATCTTAGGGCCGCTTGGCTGACCTTGCTATTGATGCTCTTAGCAAAAGGAATATGAAACATTGTGCGCACTACAAGCCCAAAGAGTGCCTTTGTAACTTGGTATTGTACAGCTCCTGAAACACTGGTGGCAATCGAAGAGCCTACTTGCTCGCCCGTGTTGGCTTTTAAAGCGGCGGCAATCTTAGCATCTTGGTTAAAAAGGCGGTTAAACCCGCTGGCAATATCGATAAAGTCCTTAGAAGCTTGGCTAGAAAAAGTCCCCTCTTTAAGCCCCTCTAATCTTTTAAAAAAGGCTTGACTATCAAAAACCCTTAGCCCGTCATTTTCAAACAAAGAGCTTTTAAAAAGCCGATCTAGCATGTTGAGCTCTAGCACTTCTCTATTAGCTGGGCTTAAGCCCTTGCTTAGGCGCGTGAGGTTATCTAGCCCTGCTTCTCCCTGTCCTTGTGCGTATTTGAGCAAGCCCTCTAAGGCCTTTGCCTCGCTGCGTTTGGCATCTCTTAGCTTTAATCCTCCCCCATCCACCATCTTGAGCGTTTCTTTCATGGTGGCGTAGTCTTTGAGAGTGGTGTGATAGAGTTCTTGGTATTTTTTCCCTATTTCTGTAGGGAGCTGGCTAAAAAGGTCATCAATGCCCTCTTTAATGTCATGACGGAAAATATTTTGCGTGGTGTTGCGGATATAATCCTTTAGCCCCGGATTGCTGGCGTGTTTGGCGTGGCTATTGAGCGTTTTAAGCGCGTTGTTAAGCTGAGTGAAGCTTACCCCCTCTGGATTGTAGATATTGTTCTCAATGTGCTTTAAAAAGGGACGGGCTTCTAGCATAAGTCCCTGTTCTTCTAGCTCCTTGTAGATGTTTTTGACTTTGCTAGGCTCAAGTGTGGTCTTAAAGCCCTCTAACACCTCGGGGATAATGCGCTCTGTAGCCTCTGCATAACTCTGCCTAGTGCCCTTGTCTAAATCCTCAAAGATAGTCTTAATGTCTGCGGGGTTTAAGTGCAGTTGCTCTAATTGGGCTTCTAGGTTGCGCGTGGTTTTGTTTAAAATGCCTTTGAGCGTGTTGTGCGCGCGCGGGCTAGAGTTAGCCGCCTCGCTCATAAAGGCCAATAGAGTCCCGCTCTCATCGGCGCGAATCTGCTCAATAAAGGCACTTTGACGCTCAGAATGTTTGGGCAAAGTTAAGATATTATTGACAATATCATACGCCTTAAACATGGGCGAAGTTTCCCCAAACCTCTCTTTCATAGTCTGGGTTAAAGCAGAATTAGGAGTGTAAAACTTTGCCCCTGCGCCAAATTGTTCCCCAAACTCTTTAAGCGCGGCTTGTTACTCAGGGGTGCGCACCTGATCTATCAATCTTTGGGCGGCTTTGACATTTCCATTGAGCGCGCGCATGCCCATCCCTACAAAAGGCACATACTCAGCAATATCGCTAACTTTGTGCGCGATTTTGTGCGCGTTATTGGCTACGCCCTTAATGGTTTTACCTAGCAGGATACCAGCAACATCGCCCACCACATTGAGCGCGCCCTCTTGGAGCATATGGGCTAGATTTTCTTGAAAATTGTTCTCACGCTCTAGCACAAAGTTAGTCAAGAGCGCATCTAGTCCGCCCCCTCCAAAAGCCCCTAGCGCGCCCCCTGCTATCATGCCTGCTATCCCGCCCTTTTTGCCGGCTAAAACTCCCCCGGCAATGCTTCCAGCCATAGAAAAGGCGTTTGCTTTTAAAAGATTGGGGAATTGGTCAAAAAAATTATCATTGACCTTATAAAGCTGGCCCTCTTTGGCTACAAACATCTCCCCCTTTTCATCAAACACCGCCTTTTCAAACCCAAAACCCTTAGCTAGAGTTTGGGCCTCTTGGCGGTATTTTTCTTTGACTTTGGGGTCGCTGGAGCTAAAGAGTTCTTTAATATTCTTGTGTGCGGCAATGTTGTTTAAAAAAGTCATTGCCTTAGAAACATCTGCCACTAAACTCCGCCCCTTGATGTCCTCTTGATATTCCCTTAGAGCGTCATTATCCTCTTTGCTCAGGGCGTTCCAAATATACTTACCAAGACTGGTGTCTTTGTAGATAAGATGCTTTTGTTCTTCGCTTAAGTCTTTGGCATCCTTAATTTTTAGAATGTCTTGGCGCATCTTCTCCTTTTAAAGGCGCGTAATTGAAGTTATTCTTTTGTGTTTGTAGAAAATTTAGCGCAAAAACCCCCCTTTTCTAGGGGGTTTCTTTTCGCCTTAGTGGAGATACGGGGCGAAGAGCATCTTTTATCATCAAAACTAAAATATGGCGCTATAGGAGTCTATTAATCCCTAACAAATTCTAGGCAAGAGTTCGCCCTCAGGGAGTTCTAAATAACGCCTAGAACCCCATGCGCTCAGTAGGTGTACACAAGGGTGGTGTGTTTCTACCACGCGCCCAATGATGGCTGGGTTTGCTCCCCCCTTTTTAAGGAGCGCGCACACTTCTAAAGCGTCTGTTTCTGCAACACTGAGCACACACACCCCCTCATTGGCTAAAGCGTAGGGCTCAAGCCCTAAAATCTCACACACCCCAGCTACTCCCTCCAAAATGGGGATTTTAGACTCTTCTAGCTCGATCCCCACACCAGAGGCTAGAGCCCATTCATTGAGCACTGCAGCTAGCCCCCCGCGTGTGGCATCTCTAATGGCATAAATTTTATAAGAGCTATTTAACACCCCTTCTAAAACACTAAAGAGCTGTTTGCAATCGCTTTGTAGCAAAGTGTGTAATTGGATTTCATGGCGCAAAGAAAAGAGTAGTGCCCCATGCGCGCCGATGCAATCGCTCACAACCACGCTTTGCCCCGCTCTGAGGTTGCGCGCGCTCAAATGCGGGTAGAGCACACGCCCTAGTGCGGTGGTGTTAATAAAAATCTTATCCACACAGCCCTTAGGCACGACCTTAGTATCTAGTGAGAGCAATTTAAGTCCACCTAGCTCTAACTGCACACGCACAGAAGCTAAAATCTGCTTTAAAAGCGCGATCTCTAACCCCTCTTCTAAGATAAAACCCATGCTTAAAAACTCTGGGCGCGCCCCACGCACGCACACATCATTGGCACTTCCACACACGCTCAATTTACCAATATCTCCCCCGGGGAAGATGAGCGGATCGACCACAAAGCTATCAGTGCTTAACGCGCACAAACCCGCCTCAAACACCCCTGCGTCCTCACCATCTGCACTCAAAAACTCCTGTAAATAGGGCTTAAACACCTTTTCAATGAGCTCTAAACTCTCCTTGCCTCCATTTCCACAACTCAAAGCGACATGTTGCATGCGCGCCTCCTCTCTTGATTTTTCAGATACTCCACCTGCCCATAAGCGATCGCTCCATCTCCAAAGGGCAATTTTTTAGGGAAAAAGACCCCCTTCCCCAAAAGCTTATGAATTTCCTCACACAAAAGCGCGTTGGCAAACACCCCGCCCCCCACAAGTAAAGGCGCGCGGTGGCGCGTGTGCAATTCTAAAGCCAAGTGGGCTAAGGCGTTATGGAATTTGCGCGCGCTTAGAGCTTCTTGTCCTTTTAAAATATCTGTTTGCAATTCTGTAAGCAGAGCGTGATAGCTGATATGATTGTGCTTTAATTCGAGTGGATAGCGCGCATTACTCTCTAGCGAGCGTGCCAAACTCTCTAATTGCGCCGCGCTTTGGGCTTCATAAGTGTTAAGCCCCCCCACCCCACAAAAACACGCCACCGCATCAAAAAGCCGTCCTAGCGAGGTGGTTAATCGGGTTTGTAGATGCGCATCTAACATTTGATTAATGATCTCTAGGTGTAGCATAGGGACACGCTCTAAAAGGGCTTGCAAATTGTGCGCACGCGCTAGGGCATAGGCGCAATAAGAGCTATCCTTAAGGGCTTTGGGGGTGGTTAAAATCTCAAAGGGTTCTAAGCTATAGATTCTGCGCACATCCCAAAAGCCCTTGTATTCTGCCTCAAAGACTTCACAGCCCCATAAGCACCCTTGTAAGCCCAACCCAAAGCCATCAGCAATCCAGCCTAGCACTTTTTGCCCCTCTTGAAGGGGGGTTTCTTGGGCGTATTCGCCCAACAAGGCGTAAAAATGCGCCTCATGGTGTTGCACTTGGTCAAGTTGCGCGCCCCACTCTAAGGCTTTTTCTTCTCCTAGTTGGCTAGAGATATAGCCCGGATGCAGGTCAATAGCGCAAGCTTGGGGCGTGCCTCTTAGATGGTAGTAGAAGTTTAGGGCATGTTGGTAATGTTGTGTGTGTTCTACACTCTCCAGCGCGCCCATCTCAGGGCTTATAAGGCTAAAATCTTGGGCAAAACATACAGAAGCCTTGCTTTGTGCCCCAAAACCACAGAGTAAAGCCGTGTCTGCGTTAAGCAGACTCAAAGGAGCTAACCCCCGCCCCAAGCGCACCACCCCCACAGCCCCCCCACTCGCGCGCACCACGCTATCTTCTATAGGGTGGACAATCGCGCGGGCGTGATCTAAAATGCCCTCTACACCTAACGCGCGCACCTGCTCTAAAGTATGGAAAATGGGCGCGCTTTTGTGGTTGGCACTGGTAAAAATGAGGGGGATATTGAGCGCGCGCGCGATCAAATGATGTAAGGGCGTGTAGGGCAAACATAACCCCAAAGTGTCTAAATTGGGGGCAATGAGGGGGTTTAGGGAGACTTTAGCGCGCGCAATTAAAATAGGCGCACTGCTGGCTTGTAGGATTTGTTCCTCTAGAGAGTTTAGGTAAGCTAAATCACGCGCCATGTCTAAATCGCGCACCATCACGCTTAAAGGCTTAAAGGGGCGTGTTTTGATTTCTCTTATACGCTGAGTTACTTCTATGTTACGCGCATCGCCCATTAAAGCAAACCCTCCGATTCCCTTGATCGCTACCACACCCCCCTCTTGTAGGGTCTGTAAGCAGGCTTGTAGGGGGGTGGTGGTGTTGATCCCTGCGGGGGTGTGGAAACTCAGTCTTATAGCACACTTTGGACAGGAGAGCCCTTGGGCAAAAAAACGCCGACTCTGTGGGTCGTGGTAATCGCGCACGCATTCTGGACACATCTCAAAGGTGCGCATGGAAGTATGCGCGCGATCAAAGGGGAGATTTTCTAGCATGCTAAAGCGCGGACCACAATGTGCGCAAGTTGTGAAGGCATAGCCATAGAAACGGCTAGTTGGATCATAAGTATCCTGCAAACACGGCGCACAAGTGGCCTTGTCTAGGGGTAGGGGGTCTGTGCTGTGGGGCGCGCTTAGGCTAGGTTGGATGGAAAAGGGGGGTGTATCTATGTCTATGTCTTGGGTGGTGAGTTCTAAAATTTGGGCTTGTGGGGGGAGCTTGGCGTGCAATTGGGCTAAAAAGGGAGATTCTAGAGACTTATCTAACACGATCTCCACCGCTCCGCCCACATTGCGCACAAACCCGCACGCGCCCAGTTGCGTAGCGATTTGATAAACAAGGGGTCTAAAGCCCACCCCCTGCACTTGCCCACGCACCCAAATTTGGCGCATTAGTAAAGTTGCATGGTCGCGCAGTGCAAACTCCCATGTTCGCGGATCAAAAAAGAACAATCCACGCCCACGACCTCTATTTGAGTGTGTTTTTCTAGGGTTTTTAAAATATGGGCATCTAGGGGGTCGTCATAGGTGGGCACAAAGAGCACGCGTTGCCCTCCACTATTGGCAAATAAAAAGTTCGCGTAAGTGGCGGGCAGGCGTTGATCTTGGTAGTATTTGGGGCTGGGCAGAGGTAGGGGAATAAGTTTATAGCGTTTGTTCTCCAAAGTTCTAAAACTCTGCAGGGTTTGCTCCATTGCTTTTAGGGGTTGGTATTGGGGATCAGTAGGGTCGTTGCAACTCACATAGGCAATGGTCTCTGGGTCTAAAAAGCGCGCGAGAGTGTCGATGTGCCCATCTGTGTCATCTCCGGCTAGAGGCGGGGTGTCGATCCATAAAATGCGTGAAAGACTGAGTTCTTGTTTGATCCTAGCGATGGATTTTTCCGGATCTGGGTTGCGATTAGAATTGAGCAAGCTATAGCGGTTGGCTAAAAGTGTGCCTGCCCCATCGCATTCTAAACTCCCTCCCTCCAAAACCACATCTACAAAGCGCAGAGGGTGGCGCAAAAACCCCTTTTGGGCGAGTTTCATGCTAATGGTGTTGTCTAGTTTGCTTTGGTATTTGTTCCCCCATGCGTTGAACACAAAGCTTAAATAAAAATGCACCCCAGCGGTTTCCACGCACAAAGGTCCAAAATCGCGCGCCCAAGTGTCGTTAGTGTCTAAGAGCACCACCTCAACATTGCTCAGACGGCTCAAACGATCGATTCCTGCGCTGTCGCTAGTGTGTACACAGACTAACACGCGCTGATAGCCCGCTAGAGTGTTGATAATGTTTAAAAAGCATTCTTGCGCCTCTGACAAATACGCGCCCCAATCGCTAGAGGCGTGCGGAAATGCCATTAAAATCGCACTCTGCTCTTCCCATTCTGCCTTAAATCGTGCCATTTTTGCCCTTGTAGTATAATGGTGCGCATTATACCCTAAAGAGAAAAGATGCTTTTAAGTATTGAGAGTAGTTGTGATGATAGTTCGCTTGCCCTCACGCGCCTAGAGGACGCTAAATTACTTTGGCATGCCAAGATTTCCCAAGAGGCAGAACACAGCGCGCATGGGGGTGTGGTGCCCGAGTTGGCCTCGCGCCTGCATGCGCATAACTTGCCCCTACTGCTCCAAAGAGCTAAAGAGTTTTTAGCCCAAGAGAACCCCAATCCCTTTGCCCCGCTCAAGGCTATCGCTCTTACCACGCGTCCGGGATTGGCTATCACTCTCTTAGAGGGCTTGATGATGGGCAAGGCCCTAGCACTCAGCCTAAATCTGCCTCTTATTAGCATAGATCATCTCAAAGGGCATCTTTACTCTCTGTTTATTAATCAAGCTACCCCGCGTTTTCCTCTAAGCGTGTTGCTGGTTTCTGGGGGACATACTCTTATCATAGAGGCACGCACGCCTACAGACATGCGCATTATCGCCCAAAGCTTGGATGATAGCTTAGGAGAGAGTTTTGACAAGGTAGCGCGCATGCTAGGCTTGGGTTATCCGGGCGGTCCTGTGGTAGAAAAGTTGGCGCGTTTATGTCCTGCAGGAGAGGAATATCCCTTTCCTTTGCCCCTTAAGCAAAAAAGCGCGCTGGCTTTTAGTTTTTCAGGGCTCAAAAACGCCGTGCGCTTGGCGGTGGCTAAAGAACAGCCTTTAAGTCAAATAATGCAAGCGCGTATCTGTGCGGGGTTTCAAAAGGTCGCCTGCGCGCACTTACTGCACAAATTGCGCGCCTATTTACAAACTACCCCAGTAAGCACTCTAGGCTTGGTGGGAGGGGTGAGTGCAAATGCCTACATCCGCACGCAATTAGAAAAACTATGTGCAGAATTTGGCATAGAACTGCTATTAGCTCCCCTAGAGTTTTGCACGGATAATGCAGCAATGATTGGGCGCGCGGGGGTGGTGAGCTACCACAATGTAGAGTTTAGTAATCTACACACTCTGGATATTAACGCCCAAACCGAAATTATGCACGCTTAAAAATGTTTTTACTATATTCATACCCTGAAAAATAAAACACGCATGGGAGTTGTATGAATATAAATCTGCAGACGCGTGCATTCTTTTATATGTTCGTCTTGATGGGTGCTTTTGTGTTCTCTATCTTTACACTGATCAAGCGGGATTATTCTACTTTGGCTGAACTTCAGGGCCGCTCAGTTGCAAAAAGTATCAACGCTTCGATCATTAATACCATTGTGCAAGCCATCACTGTAGGAACAACTGAAGCTATTCACAAAGCCATTGATGATAGTAACAAGCTCCCGGGAGTGAAGATGAAGTTTTACCCAGGCAAGGGGGATATTAAGCTCTTTGGACTCAATGATACTTTCACAACAGATCCTGATGTAGTGAAATATTTTGAGCATCCTAACACACCTCAAGAGGTGAGTGTGCGGGATGGAGAGAATGGAGAACGGCATGTGCGTGTTTTACAGCCTTTGGTAGGAGATAAGGGATGTGTTGCCTGCCACACGAACAATAAGGTAGGGGACATGATCGGGGTGATGCAGGTTAAACTTTCCCTAGAAGAAATTCATCGTAACGCAGACACTCTGAGCACTAAAACCCTTACTTGGATGCTAGGCATTTCCCTAGGTATCATTGCCCTCATCGCCTTCGTGGTGCAAAAAGATGTCATCCGCCCCTTGAATAATTTAAAAAACACGGCGCAGGATTTGGTATCTTCTAAAGAAGCTGATCTCACTAAGATTCTCACCATCCAATCCAAAGATGAGATTGGGGCTGCTTGTAATTTTATCAACCAATTCGTCGCCAAAATCGCAGAGATTGTCAAAATTGGTAAGGGTATTGTAGAGGAGAATAACCAAATAGGAGTTGCGCTCAAGGCCTCTACAGTAACTCTTAGTGAAGCGGCTGATCGTGAATTTAAATCGGTAGAAAATCTCAAAAGTATTAACCATCAGGTAAGTGAAAATCTACAATTAGCTAAGGAAAACCTAGGAGATACCATTGAAAACTTAGATCAAACTGGGGTGATTTTAGGAGCGTTCGTAGAAAAAATCCAAAACTCCGTAGATATGATTTCAGCTTCTGCCCAAAGCCAACAAGAAATCGCTACCGAGTCTGGCGCGTTAGTCAGCCATGCCAATGAAATTAAGGGCGTGCTCACCATCATTGATGACATTGCCAACCAAACCAACTTGTTAGCTTTGAATGCTGCCATTGAAGCCGCTAGAGCGGGCGAACACGGGCGCGGGTTTGCGGTGGTGGCCGATGAGGTGCGCGATTTGGCTAGCAAAACGCAGAAATCTTTGGGGGACATCACTGCGATGGTGAATATGGTAACTCAAAGCATTGAGAATATGGGCACACGCATTCAAAGCGTAGCCACCCAGTCTCAAGAGGTTTCTGAACAAACCTCTTTGCTCATCACAGATGCCAAAAACGCCACAGAAAACCTTGACAACACCAAGAACAAATCTCAAGAAACCCGCGACCGCACGGATGTTGTCGTGGCTAGAATGGAGGAGCTCAACCAAGTTACCTTAGATTTTCTTAATATCTTTAGTGAGGTTAAATCAGTGCGCAAGCAACTAGAAGGACATAGCCTGAAGCTAGTTACCAAAAATCAGGAATTAGAAAGTGAGTTTGGAAAGTTCAAAGTCTAGGGTGTATTGGGGTTGTTGGGGTATAATAACCCCAAAAAAGGGGTTTTCATGGAAGTGGATATTGTGGTTGTTGGAGGAGGGCATGCAGGCTTAGAGGCTGCCCTTGTGGGAGCGAAGATGGGCGCGCGTGTGCACATGCTCACCCTTTTAGTGGACAATATGGCTCTAGCTAGCTGTAATCCGGCCATTGGGGGATTGGGCAAAGGACACTTGGTAAAAGAGATTGACGCTTTGGGGGGAGTTATGGGGCTTTTGGCCGATAAAAGCGCGTTACAATGTCGGATACTAAATGCCTCTAAAGGGCCTGCTGTGCGGGGCACGCGCGCTCAAATTGACATGGATATTTACCGTATGGAGGCGCGCAATCTTGCCCTACAAACCCCTAATTTAAGTGTTTCTCAAGAAATGGCAGAAACTCTGTTGCTAGAGGGAGGGGCTGTGGTGGGGGTGCAAACCCATATTGGTAAAATCTATCGCGCCAAAAAGGTTATTCTCACTACGGGCACTTTTTTGCAAGGTTTGGTGCACATTGGCACGCACCAAAGCCAAAACGGGCGTTTTGGCGAAAGCGCTTCTATTGAACTCTCCAAACATTTAAGCGCGTTAGGCTTACAAGTGGGCAGGCTTAAAACGGGCACTTGCCCTAGATTAGCCGGAGCTAGCATTGACTTTAGCCAATTAGAGCCCCACTATGGCGACTCTATCCCTCCCAAATTCAGCCATAAAACCCACAATTTTAACCCAACCCAACTGCCCTGCTATCTGACTTACACCAATCCTAACACCCATGCGATCATAGAGGCTAATTTACACCAAGCTCCCATGTTTAGCGGGCAGATTGAAAGCGTGGGCCCGCGCTATTGCCCTAGCATTGAGGATAAAATTTGCCGTTTTAAAGATAAGGAGCGCCACCAACTTTTTTTAGAACCCCAAACCCGCTCTGCTAGCGAATACTATGTCAATGGCTTAAGCACTTCCCTCCCCTTTGAAATTCAAGAGCAAGTTATACATTCTATCAAGGGACTAGAGAATGCCCAAATTACGCGCTATGGATATGCCATTGAATACGACTTCGTGCAACCTACCCAATTGCAACATACTTTAGAAACTAAAAAGATTCCCAATCTCTATTTGGCTGGGCAAATCAATGGCACTACCGGCTATGAAGAGGCGGCAGCCCAAGGGTTGATGGCCGGTATCAATGCTGCGCTAGGACTAGGGTTAGGAGCGCAAAAAAGCTTTGTGTTGGCGCGCAATGAGGCCTATATCGGGGTGATGATTGATGATTTAGTGTGCAAGGGCACGCAAGAACCCTATCGCATGTTCACTGCGCGTGCGGAATACCGCCTCTTACTCCGAGAGGATAACGCCCGTTTGAGACTAGGCGCGCACGCCCACGCGCTAGGTTTAATGCGTGCTTCAGAGTATCAAGAACTCCAAGCCCAACAAGAACAAATCAATCAAGCCCTGCACACTCTCCAACACACCACAATCACTCCTAATAAACAGACTTTAGAAAAACTCCAAGCCTTAAACCAAACTCCTATTAATGATAAATGTAATGGCGTGTTTTTAGCCGGACGGGATGGCTTTGAGGAGGCGGATCTGCGGGCTTTTTTTGAGTGTTTGCGAAATTTAGATAGCGTGGTGCTCGAACAAGTCAAAATCACATGCAAATACCATAGCTATATTGAAAAACAGAGCGAATCCATCGCCAAAATGCAGAACTTAGGAGAGAGCAAAATTCCCTCAGATTTTAATTTTGAAAAAATCACCGGGCTGGGTTTAGAAGCCATTGAAAAGCTCAGCAAACACCGCCCTCAAACTTTACTAGAGGCTTCCTATATCAGTGGGATCACCCCGGCTAATATCGAGGTTTTGCAACTCTACTTACATCTGCACGCTAAGGCTAAGGGGGTGCTTTCATGAATGTCGTGCAACTGACTCAAAAGCTCATCAGTTACCAAACCATCACTCCAAAAGAGGAAGGGATTTTTGATTGTGTCGGGGCGGTTTTGAGAGACTTTGAAGTGTTGCGCGCCGATCAAAATGGCGTGAGCAATGTCTTTTTTTACAAACGCTTTGGTGATCCTGCCCAAACTCCCCTGCATTTTTGCTTTGCCGGGCATATTGATGTCGTGCCTGTAGGGGCGGGATGGAAGCATGATCCCTTTGAGGGCGTGGTGGAGGATGATATTTTGTATGGGCGCGGAGCACAGGACATGAAAGGAGGAATAGGGGCTTTTTTAAGCGCATTGCACGCCGTGTGTGCTGAGCTTGCAGACAATCCTCCCCCCCTCATTCTCTCTGTTTTGCTCACTAGCGATGAAGAGGGCGCTGCGCGTTTTGGGACTAAATACATGCTCGAGGTCTTGCAAGAAAAAAATCTCTTGCCCCATTATGCCTTAGTCGCTGAACCTACCAGTGCCAAGTTGTTAGGCGATAGCGTTAAAATCGGAAGGCGGGGGTCTATTGGAGGGAAAATCATAGTGCAGGGCATTCCCGGGCATGTTGCCTACCCTAAAACCTCCCTCAATCCTATCAATCTTATCGCTGATAAGCTCAATCTCATCGCCGATGCGCACTTGGATAAAGCCAATGCCCATTTTGAGCCCTCTAGGTTGGTCATTACCTCGCTAAAAAGCATTTCAGACGCAGAGAATGTTACCCCTCAAACCCTAGAAATCTGTTTTAATGTGCGCCATTCCCCCCAAGTTACCCTAGAGGATGTGGCCCATTTCTTAGACGCTATTTTAGAAAAAGTCCCTTGCAGTATAACTTTACAGCAAAATTCTCTGCCCTTTTTGAGTTCTCAAAACTGCGCCTTAGTTGGGCACATTCAAGAGGCTATCACCGCAGTGCTTGAGCGCACGCCTTCGCTCAACACTTATGGAGGCACTAGCGATGCGCGTTTTTTTGCTGCCTGCGGAGTGGAGGTGGTAGAATTTGGTCTGCTCAATAGCCATATCCATTCCATTGATGAATGCGTATCTATTGAAGATTTGAATAATCTTTGTGCGGTCTTTGTAGAATTATTACATCTTATTATTAAGGAAGCGCATGGCAAATAAGCATTTAGTTTTCAGTTCAGATAAAATCGGAGAGGGGGATTTGGGGGCTAAAGTGGCGGTGGGTTTTTTACACAGCCTTGTGGGCGTGTCTAAAGATTTGCTACCCCAAAAGGTCATTTTTTTAAATCGTGGGGTGCTCTTGAGCACACACAACACCCATATAGACAACACCCAAGCCTTGCAGACTTTAGAAAATTTAGAAAAACTAGGGGTAGAAATTCTCTCTTGTCAAACCTGTGTGGAGCATTTTGGCGCAAAGGTCGCCGTGGGCAGACTTACCAACGCCTCTGAAGTGTTGCAATATCTGCTCAGTAGCCAAAATGCTATCTCGTTTTAATGCTCCGAGCTACCTTTAGGGTAACAAAAACGATACCCCCTGCGGCGCACGGTTTCTACAGTGGAGATGCCTAAGGGTTTGTCCATTTTTTGGCGAATCTGATTGATCGCCACTTCGATCACATTAGGAGTTACTAACTCTGGCTCTTCCCAAATGGCATCTAGTAACTGCTCTTTGGAAACGATCTGATCGCGATGGCGGGCTAAATGGGTGAGTACCTCAAAGGGTTTGCCTTTCACCTCAATTTCTTTGCCTTTGTAGATAATCTTTTCCTCATCAGGGTTGATGACTAAGTCCTCAATCTCAATAATGCTTGAACCCCAAAAGCGCAAGCGCGCCTCAATCCTAGCGGCTAACACGCCAAAATCAAAGGGTTTTACGATGAAATCATCCACACCCTCTTTAAAAGCCTTGATTTCCTGTTCGCTAGAGGCTTTGTTAGTGAGCATGATACTTACAATAGTAGGATGTTTGGACTTAGCATAGGGGATGAGATTTAGCCCACTTCCATCGCTGAGCTCCAAACCGACTAAGATCAGATCGTAATTGCGGATACTGATGTAGTATTCCCCATCCTCCAAATTCTCCGCTGTGTCTACCTGAAAACCCTTTTCGCCCAAATAAACACCGATCTGTTTGCTCAAGTGAGCATCGTGTTCCACTAATAAAATGCGCATCAAAATCCTTTGTTGTCAAACTTAAAGAATTATAACATATTTTGCACAATCAGGTTTCGATAGCAATGGCTTCAATGACATCAAAACTTGAAAGATTTGAATGGGGCAGATTCTACCATCTTCACTAAAAACGCGCCTACCAGCGATAACCCAAAGAGGCAGAAAAAATGCGCAGTTGGCCAATATTATTGGATTGATAATAACTTTTGCGGTTACTCTTAAAGGTAAAAGTCCCCCCCCAACCAATATCAAATCCTCTAAAATTATATTTTGCTCCAAAGGCGATCGTGTAGCCATTAGAGTCGGGAATACCAATGGCATCTTGAGGACTGGGGGCTTGATCGTAACTTAGTGCGCCCATTAGGCGTAAGTTTCTGCCCATGTAAGTTGTGCCAATTCTAAAAGTGTTGGTGTCTCTCCAACCCGCCCCCATGTTCATCACACTATTAAAATCTGCAAGCCCTACCATCTTTTTAAGCGTAGAGGAGCTCAAAAACTGCACGGTGCCCCCGATGCCTTGATAGCTGGCATTAGCAAAGTCTGGAGTTACTAAGAATTTATTCCCTTGAGACCAAAAGGTGCGTTCGTACACGCCCTCTACACGCAAATGGTGTTTGAAAAACTCATGGGCATAGGCGATATTAATCACCTGAGGCAGAGAAACATTAATATTCAAACTGCCCTTAGTGAGCACATTGCCTAGACTAGGTCCTAGCTTGGTTAAAGCAGTCAAACTACCTTTCATGTTAAAAGTCGCGCTACTATTATAAACTATGGAAAACATGCCACTATTAAAAATGCGCATGCTTGCAGCAATCTTATAACCCCCGCTCCACGCGCTCCCATTACTCTGTTGCACCACCTGAGAAGTGCCATAGAGATCAGAGATAGCCTCTTGCAACCCACTATTTTTCATCACCATTTTAAGTTGGTTATAGAAAACCTGACATTGTGGGGAGTTTTGATCCATGTCAGCCTTGCAGTTAGTAGCTGCGGTGTCGCCAATGCTGGCAAGTTGTGTGCGCATGCTTGAGGGCACTTGTTGGCTAAAAACATTATTGGGCAAACCCAAAATTTGATCTCCAGTGAGCACAGAAGCTCCGTGCAGAGGGACATAAACGGTGTTATTAAAACTCCCCGTTGCGTATAATCCGCGCGCACTCACGCCCACAGAGAAGCGGTTATTTAGCGTGTAGCTCATGCTAGGGGCAAGCTCCACCATCATAATAAACACATTTTGCAAAAACTCTCCGCCTAAGCCATTCCACTTCATACCCAGCCCAGAGGGAGCGGTAAAACTCCCCCCAAAAGTAAAGCCATTGTGGGTGCGGGTTTTATAAAAAAACTTAGGGAGCACAAAATTGGTCGTGCCTGTCCAACCACGCACGACCTGATTACTGGGCAAAGAGGCCACTGTGGTAACTTTTTGATTGGTAAGATTTTGCAGATTTTGGACAAGTTCCATCACTGTCTTTAATCCACCGTCAACTAGAGTTTTGCCAATTTCTGAGGCCAAACTTCCTAAACCCAAAGCTTGGACAATAGCGAGCATATTTTCCTTAGATTTGTCAATTTTGAGGCTTGTGATGGAATATAGACCTTGATTGGTGCTAGGCACCATAAATTGAAAAGCGGGGATATTGATGACCGTGCTGGTAACCTCAAATTCACTTTGATTTTCGCCCCAATCGTTGTTAAAGCCCATATTAGCGGGGTTATAGTAGCTCGCATCTGCTCCGCGCGCCCCAGCAATATAAGCAGAGCCTAGAGCGGTGCCATTGAGACTTTGTTCAGAAACCTTAAATCCATTAGCTCCTACAGCTATAGGCAGACAAACATAAAAATATCTGAGCCAAAGACGCATTGTTCAAGGGTGGTATTGCTCGATCACCACCGCAATATTTGCACTCATATTTTGAAACAAAATTTTACCCGGTTTGCGTTCGTAATAAACTACCTGTCCATTTTGCACAAAGCGTTGAATGAGATCACCATTGGGTTCAATGCGCTTGCCAACTCCTTTAAAAATATCGTGTCCTAAGACAATGTCATCAAAGAGATTAGCATAACTCACGCTTCCGAACATATCCTTAGCAGCCGTCCATTTGGGGCTACAAGTGCTAGAAAAACAAAGATAGCTTTTCTTGATAGTGATAGTGCCTATTTTTTTGCTCAATTTATATAAAGTAAGTTGGACATTACCCTCTGGGTCATGCCCAATGGTGCCATAATCATAAAAGCGGAAAACGGGCGTGTAAATATAAATAAGTTTGAATTGTTCTAAGGCCTTCTTACGCGCCTCTGCTTCTTGAGCTTTGCGCTGTTGTTCTTGTTCTTGTTTGGAAAGTTTTTTAGGCTTAGGCTTAGAAACTTTTTCGTGTTTAGAGGTTTTCTTAGGTTTAGGTGTCTTGTGTCCACAAGCGGCAAAAAAGAGCCCTAAACTTAGGGCTATGAAGAAAGTTTTAGGAAAGATAGCCATACCCTAGCATTACACAGAAACACTTAGGCGACCTAGCCCCGCCCTGCATTGAATACGCTATACCAAATGCGCCCGTCTAATTTAAGTTCCATACTCACCTGACACAAACCATCTTTATAGATCGTCTCTGTGATCTCGGCATTGCGGATTAGGGCGTTTACTTTAGTTTTAATCACAGAGTTCTGTAAAATCATGTCTTTCACCGTGTCAGTGGCGTTCACTCTGATCCCATACATTTTTTCGCCCAACTGGCGGTAGCCATCCACAATAGCCGCGCGTTTAGCTAAGGCCAAAGCTTGAGAAGGCGAGATAGTGGACTCGGGCGCAACTCCCATACCCACAGCACTCAACTCGATAATATTGGTGGGAGTGAGAACGGGCGTGTTGGGAACCATCGCTGGGGTAGGCGCGCTGTTAGAAATCCCACTTTGTGCCGAGTTATCAAAGCGAGGCTCTGGAGCGGGCGTAGCAGGAGCGGATGCTACGGGAGCAGGATTAGTTACCCCCCTAGGTGAAAAGCCTTGTGGCATAGGAGGACGGCTAGTGCTGTTAAAAGTGGTAGGGGGGTAAATGGGGGCCTGCAAGCCTGTAGCAGAAGGGGGAATAAGTTGCGCCGTCCCTGCTCGCTTAAACCCGCACCCGGCCACCATCAACACTAGGCCTACACATAGAGGTAGGGGGGCAAAACGCCAAGTCTGACCCACACGCACCTTTTGCTTCATCGCTCACCTTTTTTAATGATTTAATCCCCTATTATAACATAAAAATATGATGAAAACATGAACAGGACACAGAGCCTATATTTTGGTGGCATTCTTGAGCACCCATGCGCTATAAGGTCTCCAAAGAATGTAGAGCAATGTAAAGACCCCCAAGAGTCCCTGATACCACAATAAAGGAAGCACAGATAAAAAACCCACACTTCCCTTAGCAAATCCGAGCAAAATGAGCATTTGCGCGCCATAGGGGATCAAGCCTTGAAAAATGCATGAGAAAATATCCAAGATCACTGCGCTCTCGCGCCGATCCACACCAAATTTTACACTAATTCTTTTGGCGATCTCACCCACAATCACAATGGCCACCGTGTTATTTGCGACAGCTAAATCTACCACACTCACTAAGCCTGCCATGCCTACTTTTGCGCTCTTGGGTCCTATGATGAGTTTTTCAATTTTAGAAATGACCCATGCTACCCCCCCCTCACGCGTTACCATAAAGGCAATCCCTCCAGTTAATAAAGAGAGTAAAAAAATCTCCTGCATGCTAGAAAAACCATGATAAATTTCTTTGCCAAAACTTAAGAGTGTGAAATGACCATAGTAGAGTCCAATCGCTCCAGAGAGCAAAATCCCTACAAAAAGAACCAAAAATACATTTAAACCCAACAGGGCCAGCGTTAAAACAAAGAGATAGGGCAAAGTTTTGACAAACTGGAAATCATGAGGGTGCAGAGGCACAACATTAACAGGTCGTCCATAAATGAGGAGTAACGCGATAGTGAACAGACTTGCAGGCAAAGCGATGTAGAGATTGATTTTAAACTTATCTTTCATGGCCACATCTTGAGTGCGTGTGCTAGCAATGGTGGTGTCTGAGATGATGGAGAGATTATCGCCAAACATGGCCCCTCCCATCACGGCGGCTAAAGCTAGTGCTATGGAGAGCCCGCTTTGTTCGGCCAAACCCACCCCAATGGGTCCCAGGGCAACAATTGCGCCCACACTCGTGCCAATCGCCGTAGAAATGAAAGAAGCGATCACAAACAAGCCTGCAGCAAGGTATTCCACGGGAATGTAAGTCAATCCTAAATTCACCGTAGAATCCACACCCCCCATCACTTTACTCACAACAGCAAAAGCCCCGGCCAAGAGATAGACCACACACATGGTCATAATATTCTTATCTCCACAACCAGTCAGAAAGTCATCAAATTTTTGATTAAGATCGCTTTTAAAGAGCAAAAAAGCACTAGCCACCCCCACACTTGCAGCCACGGGCCCGGGGAGTTGGTAAAAACCCATGTTAACCCCCACCAATTCTAAATAGATTCCTGTGCCCAAATAGACAACAATAAAAACAAAGAAAGGAATAAGTCCTAGCGCGCTAGGTTGGGTGTGGTAAGTCTCCTGTTTAAACTCTTGCATGCATGTCCTTTATGTGTAGAATGGGGATAAGAAAAAAAATCGCCCATACACATCAGATCGCTAAGGTGTAAGGAAAAACGCTTAGCTCTCTGTGCCACCACAAAAGACACCATAAAAACCCCTTAAAACAGAAAATTAGAAGTCTTTATTATAGCACAAAACCCTGCAAGAACATAAAAAGACTGAATTAAAAAGAAAAACGCGCCACCGCCCAGTGGCACTCTTAAAAAACTCTAAAAGACAGTTACCAAGACACAGACTTGTTGCTACCCAATTTAGAAATAGGGAATTCTCGACTCCACACCTCTAAACCATTGCCAATGCTAGTCAAAGAGAGGATAAAAATATAGTCAATGCGTTGTTTGCTCGAACTCACTTTAGCATTTCTTTGGATCACTTTTCCACTCAAAGAAAGATCGGGGGCATCTAAAGTGCCTTTCTCTTTGGTAGTTTCTTGGTTAAACTCATCGTTGTTGCGTAATTGGCGCGCCCGATTGATCATCGCATCCTCACTGCCCCCACTCCCTGCAATCGCCTTGGTTACATAGAATTTACCATGAATTTGATCTTTAAGAGTTTGGATTACAAGTTGTGTGAGTTGCTGGGTATCAAAATGTTGCATGGTGTCATTAATCACATCTGAAACTGCAATCACATACTTAGGTTTGCTAAGACCCTGAACATCTGGACTTTGCAACATAGAGGTTACAGCCGTTTTTGCAGCCGCTTCAATGTCATGATAATCTAAGCCTGCTGTCGCATATTTGGCCTGATCTTGAGGAGCAATATAGCTTACATTATTGCCCCCACACCCTGCCAATACCAAGGCACCCACTACGCAACTTGCCCAAACTTTTTTATTTTTTATCATCTTCTTCTGCCTTCTGTTTAATTTGTTCTTTAGGATCTTCCTGAGTTGGATATTTGTGTTTTGGAACAATGCTAGAAGCCGCCAACGCCTGAGAGTCCATCTCCACTAACACATAAGCTCTCTCTTGCGCTACCCACTCGGCTTTGATTCGTGTCCCCCGAAGTTCTACGCTTGCCTTAGAAGAGTCGCTTTTGTGTTTTAAAAGGACAAAATCTGCCAACTTAGAACGCGCCTGCATAGCTGCAAGATTCAAAGCATCATCGCTAGCCCCCTCCAAAATTTCAGACACTCCGCAAGCCAAAACGCTATCTTTATAGACAGCCGCAGGATCAGCACACCGAGTAATCCACTTAGGAGCACCGCTCGCGCACCCCAAAAGGCACAATCCCAAAACCCCCCATACCTTTTTGAGCATTATTGCTTAGGCTTTAATCCTAGTTCCGCACGGATTTTATAAACAATGTCTTGATCTAGGCCAACCAAAACCCACACTCTATCTTTACCGACCCAACGAGCAATTTGCTTAGTTGCCGTGAGCTCGCGATCCACCTTTTCGCTGATCATAGCACTAGTGTTTTTTTCCATCGCTTTGCCACTACTGCTTTTCTGATTTTGCACATCTTTAGTTAATGTAGATTTAAGATTTGTGGCTAAATTAGCCCTCGCTAAGAGTGCAGCCTGTTCTGTAGCGTAACTCACATCCCCTTCTAAAATTTCGGATTCACCTCTTCCTAAGAATGTAGAGCTATATTCTTTGCTGTGCATATTGACATCGTTAAGATCGCCATTAACCCACTTAGGCGCACCTTTAGTTTGAGCACTATATTCTTTGTTGGCCTTGCTCACGCCCGACTCAGGCTCACCGCACCCCGCGATAACCAAAGCGGCTACAATGCTACCTGCCAAAAACGCCCACTTAAGCTTTTGAGAAACCATTTAAACTCCTTGTCAAAGATTCAAAAGACAGTGCGAAGTCTAGCATATTAGACCAATTTTAACTCTTAATCACACTCTAAAAGGGTTTTCTACCACTTTTTTGCGATCCACCACATAGGGAATCAAAGCCATATGCCGCGCACGCTTGATCGCCACCTCTACGCGCTCTTGCCACTTCTTACTATTGCCAGTCAAACGCCTAGGCATAATTTTATAGCGCTCTGAGAGAGAATAGCGGAGTAGTTCGAGATCCTTATAGTCAATAAACTCGATCTTGGCCTCTGTGTATTTGCAATAGCGTTTAGAGTATCTTTTTTTTTCCATAGTTATCCTTTCTTAAAATGGCATGTCATCACTGATATTAATCTCAGGGATTGGCTCTGTCTCCCTTTTGGGCGCAGAGTTGTAATTGTTTGTCAAAGGGGGTTTTTGCTCCCAAGCCCCTCCCCCTTGACTCTCGCGTTTAGAATCCAGCATCACAAGGTTTTCTACCACAATCGCATGCTTGCTTTTCTTGTTGCCTTGCTGATCGCTCCATGTTTCAAATTTTAAACGCCCCTCAATGAGCACCTTAGAACCTCTATGTAGGTACTGACTAGCAATCTCTGCAGTGCGCCCCCATAGCTCCAAATCTATAAAACAAGTTTCCTCACCCCTGCTCCCATCTTGGCGTTTAAAAACATGATTGCTTGCAATCCCTGTTTTGCCCAAAGGGCTTCCACTGGGTAGATGGCGCAACTCCACATCGCGTGTGAAGTGCCCCACTAAGGTAACCTTATTGTACATCGTTCTTGGGAGTTTCTGTGGCCTTAGTGCTCTCAGGGGCCTGTTCTTTAAGGCGTTGTTTGGTTTCTGTGCCGGGTTTTTTCAAGGCGCGATCGACTAAAGTTTGCCAAGCTTTTTGTTCTTTTTTGCTCTCGTATTTGAGAATAATAAATCGGAGAACATCCTCATTAATGCGGTATAACCTCTCTAGCTCCAAGACCGCATGCGCTTGGGCTTTAAAGTAGATTACAAAGTAATAACCGCGCTTCTGTTTTTTGATCTCATAGGCAAGTTGGCGGATTCCCATATCCAAAGTGGCTTCTATCACTCCACCTTGCTTATTAATCGCTTCTTGATAAAAAGCTAATTTTTCCTTAATCTCCTCTTCTACCATCGTAGATTTGAGGATAAACATCGTCTCATAGTGCTTCAAAAAATCTCCTTTTGGTTAACGCCCTTCTGCAACACAGAAGAGCAAGGTCTAAGCCCGCTATCCTAACTAATATAATCTTGTATTTTAATTAAAAAACGCCACCCTGCTTCTGTATCGCCCCGCATACTTTGCACATGCCAATCTCTGATCGCTTCAAAAGTCTCGATAGGAGCTTTGAGCTGAGTGCAGCGTTGGCGCAATTGCGCAGATACAGCGGGCGGAGGGTTAAAGCCCAAAATTTCCTTAGCCTGCACGCCCCCATGCATTTTTAAGTGCATAGCAAATAGTGCGAGTTGGTAGAAATAACGCCCCACAACGCGCGCTAACTCCACTCCATCTAAACCTTCTTGTTGCAAGCGATTTAAGATCGCTAAACTATCCCCCTTGCGCTCAAACAACGCTTCAAAAAGCCTTTCTGCTTCTATAGCCCCCCCTCCATGCATGTGTGTTTGCACATCGGCGGTGTTGATAGGTCGCCCCAAAAGGGCCAATTTGTCAAGTTCTTGGTAAGCCATGCCTATGTCGTTATATTCAAGCAAGAGAGATAACGCCTGAGAATCGACATTCAATTTGAGTGCCTGCGCCCTTTTTTGCAATAATTCCAAAAATTCAGAGGGCTTAGGAGGGAAAAAGCGCACTTCTACAAGCGTTTCCATCAGCTTAGGGTGCTTGAATTGACTGCTAAATTGCTTGCATTCTTGAGTGTAAGTATTTTTGTTAAGAGGATAGAAACCAATAATGAGCGCGCTTTTGGGACAGGTAGCCACAGCTTCTAGCAAGGCGGTAATTTCTTTGCTAGCGGGTTTTTTATCTAACTTTAGTAAGACCACGCTTCCCTCTCCAAAAAGCGAATCTTGGCTTAGGACCTCCAATACTGCTTTAAAATCATAATCGCCAAAGTAATAGCGGTATTGCTCTGCTTGAGCATAGCGTTTTAAAAGTTCACTAACATAGTGATCGATATAAAAAGGTTCGCCATAGAGCAACGCCACGCGGGGCGTAGCCCGCTCCAAATAACTTAAAAACTCTTGGTGATACAACTCACGCCTTAGGCGCGATCATGTTGGCCGGATTGACGAATTTGTCAAAATCTTCTGGCTTGACTAATCCTAGCTCCTCTGCGGATTCTTTGAGGCTGATGTGTTTTTTATGGGCGTTTTTGGCTACTTTCGCGGCGTTTTCATAGCCGATATGAGGATTGAGCGCGGTTACTAACATTAAAGAGTAGTGCAAATAGTGATCAATTTTTTCTTTATTGGGCGTGATTCCCACCGCGCAATGGGCGTTAAAACTCTCCATGCCATCGGCAAGCAACTCCAAGCTTTGCAAGAAATTATAGATGATCACAGGTTTAAAGACATTGAGCTCAAAATTGCCCTGAGAGGCCGCAAAGCCGATTGCTGCGTCATTACCCATCACCTGCACAGCCACCATCGTCAAAGCCTCGCACTGAGTAGGATTGACTTTGCCCGGCATTATGGAGCTCCCCGGTTCATTCTCAGGGATATTGATCTCGCCCAAACCACAGCGCGGACCACTGGCTAGCCATCGAATGTCATTGGCAATTTTCATCAAATTAGCCGCCAAACCTTTAAGCGCACCATGTGCAAAGGTGAGGCCGTCATGGCTAGTGAGTGCGTGGAATTTATTAGGCGCGCTTTTGAAAGTGTAGCCGGTAAGTTGGCTTAACTCGGCGGCGACTTTTTCAGAGAGTTGGGGGTGGGCATTTAGCCCTGTGCCCACCGCTGTGCCCCCGATAGCTAGCTCGCTTAAATGCTCCAAACTCTGCATAATTTGCGCTTTAGAATGCTCCAACATGCTCACATACCCGCTAAATTCCTGCCCTAGAGTTAGGGGAGTGGCGTCTTGCAGATGGGTGCGTCCGATTTTAATAATGTCTTTAAATTCTTGGCTTTTGGCTTGCAAAGTGGCGTGCAGTTTGTCTAGCGCGGGCAAAAGGGTTTTATGCAATTCTAGCACGCTCACAATGTGCATAGCTGTGGGGAAAGTGTCATTAGAGCTTTGGGACATATTCACATGGTCATTGGGGTGGATGAGCTTTTTT
Organism: Helicobacter felis ATCC 49179; assembly: GCF_000200595.1. NCBI lineage: Bacteria > Pseudomonadati > Campylobacterota > Epsilonproteobacteria > Campylobacterales > Helicobacteraceae > Helicobacter > Helicobacter felis. The sequence goes on from NC_014810.2 coordinate 1,059,399, forward strand.
TCTCTAAAATTCCCACCTAAAATCTCGGTGGCGCGATTGGCAATCACTTCATTCACATTCATATTAGTCTGTGTCCCACTCCCGGTTTGCCAAATGGCTAAGGGAAACATGTCGGCTAATTGCCCAGCGATCACCTCATCGCAGGCTTGCACGATCGCTTGGGATTTTTGCGTATCCAATTTGCCCAGTTGTGCATTCACCACCGCTACAGAACGCTTTAATTTAGCAAAGGCTCTAATGAGCGCGGGGGGCATTTTTTCTACACCGATTTTAAAGTTCTCAAAACTCCTTTGGGTTTGCGCACCCCAATACTTGCTATCCTCTACCTTCACCTCGCCCATAGTGTCGTGTTCAGTGCGATAAGACATGTTACTCCTTTGGCAATAAGATTAGAAATTTTAACACGCCTAACTTTAATTTCCACAAATGATCCACAGAAACACACTATCATAGTGTCATCTTATTTTGTAAGGAGTTTAGATGAAAAAATGGCATGTGTTGGCGTTAGCGTGCGCCTTGAGTTTGGGGAGCTTACAAGCGTGGGATTTAAAGATCAAGGCTAAAGAGGTGGACACCCTTTTAAAATCCGATCAAAAGCCCGTGAGTGGCAATAACCATTTTACTTTAAGTCCCACTCTCAAGGGCAAACCCCTCAAAGGCGCGCATGTCAAGGTGAAATTTAGCATGCCTGAAATGCCCGGTATGCCCGCCATGCACGAAAACGCCCAAGTGAAAGAAAAAGATGGGGTTTATGATGTCAAAGTTAATCTACCTATGGGGGGTACTTGGCAAATTAAAGTAGATATTAAAACCAAAGAAGGAAAAACCTACAGAGGCAAGGGCAGTATCGATCTATGAAGTTAAGGGCTTTGATCTGGGGGGTGCTTTTTACGTTGGGGGGGCTAAAGGCGTGGCACTCAGACACTAGTCTAGAGTCTGTGAGTGTGAGTGCGTCCCTGCCAAACAAACGCCTAGACTTGCCCAGCATTTACAATAAATTTTTGCACAAGAACGCTAAAATTGCCAGCTTACAAGCCCAGATTGAGAGTTTGCGCGCCCAAGCTAGAGCTACCGCGCGCTGGGATAATCCGATTTTGTATGTGGGCTATAACAACGCCGATGTGTCTAATTTCTTTATCCTCGATTCTAGCTTCATGCAAAGTATTAGTGTTGGTTTGAGCCAAAAATTTGATGTGAATACTAAGAGGCACACCCAAGCCCAAGTGCTAGATTTAGAACGCCAAAAAAAGCTCTTGGAACTGCAAAAACTCAAGCAAGAGATCGCTATTGGCGTGCTCACCAACGCGATCCAGGTCTATAAGAACACCCAAAAAATAGCCCTATTAAAAGAAGCCTTAAATAACCTAGAGAACCTACTCTACAACGCCCAACATGCGAGCAACCCGGATTTAATCGCTATTGCCAAAATTGAAGTGCTTAAATCCCAGCTAGAGATCAAACAAAACGATTTACAAGACGCACTAGAAGACAATAAGATCAATATCAGCGAACTCACTTTTAGCCAAAGCGATCTACTCTCTCTAGCACCCCAAAACATGGCTTTAGACAACGCGCAGGAATTGCAAAATATCATGGCAAGCAATTATGACATCAAAATCGCCCGCTTGCAAGACACTCAGGCGCGCAAAAATATCACTCTAGCCAAAAAGAGTTTTTTAGAGGACATCAATGTTACGGCTAATTATCTCTTCAGACAGCGCATTTTTGACATGTTCACCATTGGGGTAGCCATTCCTCTACCCATCTATGGCAAACAGAGCAATACCTTGCAACAGCGCAAACAAGAGCACTTAGTCGCACTGAATAATATTGATAACACCATTAACCAAGTGCGCCACCGCGCTAAGAAATTGTTTAAAAAAATGGCGCAACTCCAAAAGAATCTCTCTAGCATTGAAACCATTTTAAAGGCAAGTGGGCGCATTGTGCAGATTTATGAAAAGAATTTGATCTCTGCTAGCGGGGATTACAACACCTATTACAACGCCTTTAACGATGCCATTAATATCAAGCTCTCTAAGATCGACACCCTTAGCGAGCTCAATACGACCTATTTGGCTTTAGAAAATTTAAAAGGACTTCCATGAGAGTTATTGGATTATGTGTAGCTCTACTTGGCATGTTATGGGGCGCACAGGACACTATTAAGGTTACCCTTAAAGAAATCGCCCCCTTTAGGCAGTATTATGCCAGCTTGCAAGCAGACGAACAAAAGAGCTTCACCTATACCCTGCGCTTTGATGGCTATGTAGAAAAACTCTATGCCAATCAAACCTACAAGCCCATCAAGGCAGGGCAGAAACTCTTTAGTGTGTATGCGCCCGCGCTCATAGGGGTGCAAAGCGAACTACTTTCAGCCCTGCATTTCAACAGACAGGTCGAAGAGATCAAAGAAAAATTACGCTTACTGGGGGTAGGAGAGGGAGAAATCGCCAATATCATCAAAGATAAAAAAATCCACAACCGCATTCCCATGCGCTCCCAGTTTAATGGGGTGATCTTTGCTAAGAATATCCAAGAGGGGGGCTTTGTCAAGAGTGGGGCAACTCTCTATGAAATTGTAGATTTGAGCGCGCTCTATGTGATCGCCCAAGTCAATCAAGAGGATTTAGACTTTGTGCGTCATATGGACAGCGCACGCGCACGCATAGAGGGCATCAAGGGGGATTTTAGCCTACAACTAGACAATATCAACCCACTCATCAACCCTCAAACTAAAATGTTACAGGTGCGCTTTGTGCTGACTAACCCGCAAAATCTCTTTTTCCCCAACATGTTTGCTAAGGTAACTCTGTATCAAAAAGCCCAAAAAGGTCTAGTCTTGCCCAAAGAGGCGGTGTTAGTCAAAAATGATAAAACCATCGTCTTTAAAAAAGAGGATGGAGAGTTTGAACTCACAGAGGTCAAGGTCAAGCGCAATAGCGATGGGAGTTACACCATTTTAGAGGGGTTGGCTCAAGGGGATGAGGTGGCTAAAAACGCCCTCTTTATTTTAGATGCGGACGCGATCAATAACGGAGATGAGTGATGATCAATACGATCATTTCATGGAGTTTAAAAAATAAGCTCATTGTCATCTTGACGGTGGTGTTGCTCTTCTTGCTCTCGCTATGGGCCATCAAGAACACCCGCCTAGACGCCCTGCCCGATCTCTCGCCCACGCAGGTGGTCGTGCAGGTGAGCTACCCCAACCAAAGCCCCCAAGTGGTGCAAGAACAGGCAGTTTATCCTTTGGTGTCTAATTTTATGGGGATTGCTGATATTGAAACCGTGCGTGGGATTTCTAGCTATGAAACGGGTTTGATTTACATCATCTTTAAAGACAAGGTAGATTTATACTTTGCGCGCGATCGCGTATCCGAGCAGATGGCGCGCGTGCGCCTACCCGCAGAGGTCAAGGTAGAGATGGGCAGCGATGCCACTTCCATTGGTTGGGCGTATCAATACGCGCTCAAAAGTAAAACTAAGAATCTAGCTGAGTTGAAAACCTTACAGGATTTCTATTTTCGCTACGCCTTGTTGGGGGTAGATGGGGTGAGCGAGGTCGCCAGTATTGGGGGTTTTGAGAAAAACTACGAGGTTACGCTGAATAATGACGCATTGATCAAATACGATCTAAGTGTCGCCGATGTGGTGCAAGCCATTAAAAAATCCAACGCGGACATGGGCGGGGGGGTGATCTTAGAAAATGGCTTTGAGAAGATCATCCACGCGCAAGGCTACACCAAGAGCTTAAAAGATTTGGGGGAGATTGTGCTCAAAACCCCCAATCTCACCCCCATCAAGCTCAAAGACATCGCCACGCTCAACTTAACCCCCAAGCCGCGCCGCTCGGTGGCAAATCTCAATGGCACGGACGAAGTAGTAGGCGGGGTGGTGATGGTGCGCTACCATGCCGATACCTATAGCATTTTAGGGCGCATTAAAGAAAAGATCGCCACTTTGCAAGAGAGTAACCCAGATGTGCAGATCGTGCCCGTCTATGATCGTAGCGAACTCATTGAAAAGGGGGTGGCTAATCTCATCCACACACTCATAGAAGAAAGTGTCATCGTCTTAGTCATCATCGCGCTCTTCTTATTGCACCTACGAAGCGCGCTAGTGGTGATCATCACTCTGCCCTTATGTGTGTGCTTGAGCTTTTTGCTGATGCACTTTTTTAATATTGAGGCGAGCATTATGAGCTTGGGGGGGATTGCTATTGCCATTGGGGCGATGGTGGATGCGGCGATTGTAATGGTAGAAAACGCGCATAAGTATTTGCAACACACCAATATGCAAGATGAGCGCGCGCGCCAAAGTGCGATCATTAAGGGCGTGCAACAAGTCGGACCGGCGATCTTCTTTGCCCTGATGATCATTGTGGTGTCCTTCTTGCCCATTTTCAACTTAAGCGGGCAAGAAGAGCGGCTTTTCTCCCCCCTAGCTTATACTAAAACCTTTGCGATGTTGATTGGGGCGTTGCTTTCTATTAGCATTGTGCCTATTTTGATGATCTTTTTTATCAAGGGTAAAATCCGCGAAGAGGCTAAAAACCCCATCAACGCGTTTTTTATTAGCACCTATGGGGCGATGCTCTCCTTTGTGTTGCGCTTTAGATTTCTCTTTTTAGCCCTAAGCGTGCTAGGCTTAGGGGGGCTTTACTTTGCCTATAAAAAGCTCAACTGGGAGTTTATCCCGGCCATCAATGAGGGCGTGGTGATGTACATGCCCGTAACCACGAATGCGGTAGGCATTGACACGGCTAAAACATATTTAGAAAAAACTAACGCCATTATCAAAAGCCTAGATGAGGTCAAACAGGTCTTTGGCAAAGCCGGGCGGGCAAATACCAGCACCGATCCGGCCGCACTCTCCATGCTAGAAACCTATATTGAGCTCAAGCCTAGATCGGAGTGGAAGGAGCAAATCACCTACAAGCAACTTAGAGAAAAGCTTGAGCACGCCCTACAGGTGAAAGGCTTGGTTAATTCTTGGACCTACCCCATTCGCGGCCGCATTGACATGCTCTTAACTGGGATTCGCACCCCCTTAGGCATTAAACTCTATGGCAAAGACCCCGCGCTCTTGCAAAGCCTCGCCATTAGCATGGAGCAACAACTCAAAAATCTCCCCGAGTCTCTCTCTGTCTTTGCTGAGAAGTCTAATAATGGCTATTATCTTAATGTGGATCTGCGCCCTGAAAAGCTTGCTGAATACAATATCACTAAGCAGAATGTGCTAGATATGGTGAATTTTGGCATGGGAGGTTCTGCCATTAGTACCCTTTTAGACGGGGTAGAGAGTTACCCTATCTCTGTGCGCCTTAAAGATGTGCAACGCAACAATATTGAGAGTTTAGAAAATCTTTACATCAAAACCCCCTATAGTTTTGTGCCTCTGCGCACCTTTGCTAATATTTACTATGAAAATGCCCCGGCCGTGCTCAAAAGCGAAAAGGGGCTAGGAGTGCATTTTATTTACATCGTGCCTAAAAATGGGGTGAGTTCAGAGACTTACCGCCAAGCCGCGCTTAAAGCCTTAGAGAGTTTCAAGCTCCCCAGCGGCTACTATTACGAGTTTTCCGGGGAGAGCCAATATTTAGATGAAGCCTTTGCCACTTTGCGCTACATTGTGCCCTTGAGCATCTTTGTGATTTTTATTCTCATCGTCTTTGCGCTCAAGAATACTACCAATTCCTTACTCTGCTTTCTTACTCTGCCCTTTGCCTTTTTGGGGGGGCTGGTGTTTATGCAGCTCATGGGGCTTAACTTGAGTATCGCCGCTCTAGTGGGCTTTTTAGCCCTCTTGGGTGTCGCCTCTGAAACCGCAATTGTGATGATCATCTATTTGGAGGACGCTTACCAACATTTCTTAAAAGAGGGTGAGCACACCCGCGCTAGACTCAAAGAGGCGATCATGCACGGAGCGGTGCAACGCGTGCGCCCTAAATTGATGACCTTTTTTAGTATCTTGGTCTCTTTGATCCCTATCATGTATTCGCACGGGGTAGGCTCTGAGATCATGCACGCCATCGCCGCGCCCATGCTAGGGGGGATGATCACTAGCGTGGTTTTGACCCTCTTTATCATCCCTAGCGCGTATTTTGTGATTAAAAGCGCGCAAAATTTCAACAAGGGGGATAAACTCTCAAATTTGCGCCCTTAAATATCATCCAATCAACAAAATGTTTAAATTTAAGCTAGATGTGGTGCTCTAGCCACTGCATTAAAGGGTGCATAATTTTAAGCATCGCTTTAGACAACTTAACGGATACTGCATAAATTTTTAAGAAAAGGTGGCTTGTGGTTTTGAAAAAAGCGGTGTTAGTTGGCAGTTTGTGTGGCGCGTGTCTGTTGGGTGCTGAAGAGAGCGGTTTGTATGTGCAGGGTGGGTTTCAATATTCAAATTTTGCTGGAAGAACGAGCACAGATAAAACAGCTATTGTAATGCCTGATGGAAGTCTTCCTGGGGCAAATACACTGGGTTTACAGACCGTTGAAAATGACAAGCTCTTACCATATGCTATGCCAACTGCTATGAATGGCAATCTTTTTGGGGTAGATATTCAATTTGGCTACAGGCAATTTTTTGGTCAAAAAAAACATTTTGGCTTACGCTACTATGGCATATTTAGCGGACAGGGGGGGGAGTTTAGTGGTATTAGTAGTGGGTTTGTTAATCAGCCTGCTAGCAATCTCTTTTATGGAGCGGGTCTAGACGCTCTTTTTAACTTCTATGAGAAAAACGAACGCACTCTAGGAGTTTTTGCCGGTGTGATGATTGGAGGAAGCTCATGGATTATGGGCAAGGCTACAGGAAATGCCAGTTGTAGATGGCCTGCTTATTCTCGTGCGCCTAAAATTACCGAGCATTCTTGTGGCACAACTATGGATAAATCTTGGAGTTCATTGGCTTATTATATCAACGGTATGAATACTGGGGCTAGTGCCAAATTTTCCCCTACTTTTGTGCAGTTTATCATCAATATGGGCTTTAGGACTAATCTAAGCAAACATCAAGGCTTTGAGTTTGGTGTGCGCATCCCTACCATCGATGCCCCTTATTTCACAATCACAAACACGCGTCATCTGAATGCCTTGATCGGAGGGGGAAAAAACTCAAAAGCTACACTCGCCTTTAGACGCAATGTAGCCCTGTACTGGAACTATGTTTATAACTTCTAGATAAATTGATGCGTAGCAAAAGGCTCTTGCTACGCCACTTAAGCAAGTAAACCCTCTCCACCTTCCCTTTAATCTAACTTGACACCCATGTATTTGATTTCTAAGTAATCCTCTATGCCATATTTAGAACCCTCACGCCCCATGCCGCTTTGCTTCACCCCTCCAAAGGGCGCGGTTTCTGTGGAAATATGCCCCGAGTTTACCCCAACCATGCCATATTCTAACGCCTCACCCACTCTAAAGACGCGCGCAAGGTTTTGGGTGTAAAAATAGGCCGCCAACCCGTATTGGGTATCATTTGCCCATGCTAACACCTCTTCTTCATGCTCGAAGCTAAAAAGCGGGGCTAGAGGTCCAAAAGTTTCTTCTTTAGCCACCGCCATGCTTTGAGTAACCCCGGTCAAAATGGTAGGCTCAAAAAAACTTGCCCCTAGCGTGCTAGGCTTGCCTCCGCTTAAAATCTGCGCGCCCTTGCTAGTGGCGTCCATGATATGTTCTTGCACTTTAACCACCGCTTTAGAGTCAATAAGAGGTCCTTGTGTGGTGGATTCTTCTAAGCCATTGCCTAGTTTCAAGGCTTCTACTTTGCGTTTTAAAATACTGCTCAAGGGCTCATACACACTTTTTTGCACATAAATACGATTGGCGCATACGCAAGTTTGCCCACTATTTCTAAATTTGGAATGCAAAATCCCCTCAGCCGCCTTTTCTAAATTCGCGTCTTCAAAGACAATAAAGGGCGCATTACCCCCTAGCTCCAAAGAGAGCTTTTTAAGCGTGTTAGCACTCTGTCTAACTAAAATCTTGCCCACTTCTGTAGAGCCTGTGAAGCTGAGTTTACGCACCCATTCGCTTTGACAAAGCACCTCAGAGATCATACGCGTGTCCCCTGTTATGACGCTAATCACCCCCTCAGGCACACCCGCACGCAGGGCTAGAACTTCGAGCGCGTACGCACTTAGGGGGGTTTGGCTTGCCGGTTTGACCACCATACTACACCCACAAGCCAGCGCAGGGGCGGCCTTGCGCGCGATCATCCCTGAGGGGAAGTTCCAGGGGGTGATGGCTGCACACACCCCAATAGGCTGTTTGAGCACTAAGATTTTTTGCCCCTCCACCACGCTAGGCAGAATGTCCCCATCCACACGGCGCGCCTCTTCGGCAAACCAGCGCAGATAATTCGCCCCATAGGTAATTTCAGAGCGCGCCTCTTTGAGGGGCTTGCCCATCTCTTGGGTGAGAATGCGGGCTAAATCTTCTAAATTTTCTAAGAGCAAGGCGCGCCATTGGAGCAAAATATTGGCCCTCTCTAGGGCGAGTTTGCCCGCCCATTCTTTTTGCGCCCTGTAGGCTTGAGAGATGATCTGCTCAACTTGTTCTTGAGAGACACTTTTAACATAGGCAATCTCTTGAAGAGTGGCCGGGTTGACTACAGGAATAAAACCCTCTTTAGGAGTCGCGCTCACAAAGGGGTGTTTAAGGAGGTCAAAATTCATGAAATAGCCTTTTTGGAAGATTTGATAGCTTGCTTAATGGATTGGGCCAAAATGTCCAAACCTTTTTTAAATTGGGCATGGGGGATAGTGAGTGGGTAGAGGAAGCGAATCACATTGGCATACGATCCGCATGTGAGCAATAAAAGCCCGCGATCCATCGCTTCTTTTTGAATGGCTTTGGCTAGCTCAGAGCTGGGATGATCCCCCTCAAAGAGTTCTAGGGCGACCATAGAGCCCAAGCCCCGCACTTGCGCCATTTGGGGGATATTTTCCTCTTTTTTGAGATGGTTTAAAAAGTCCATAAGCTCTTGACCTAGCTCCAACGCGCGCGCGTTCAATTTTTCATCATGGATAATTTTAAGCACTTCTAGGGCAGCACTGGTAGCTAATGGGTTGCCCGCATAAGTGCCCCCCATCCCTCCTGCGCTCAAAGAATCCATCAAATCCGCGCGCCCCACTACGCCTGAAATGGGCAACCCTCCGCCTAAACTCTTAGCCATACAAATTAGGTCGGCTTGGGCACTAAAATACTCCATTGCAAAAGTTTTCCCCGTGCGCGCAAAGCCAGTTTGCACCTCATCAGCGATTAAAACAATCCCATGCGTGTTGCAAAACTCTCGCAAGCCTTGCACGAAATCTAGGGGGGCGGGGTTAAAGCCTCCTTCTCCTTGCACGGGCTCAAAAATGATGGCTGCCACATCTAAAGCAGAGATAGAGGCTTTACAAATGAACTCTAAACTTTTTAGCGCGTCTTTGGTGCTCACCCCATGCAAGGCGTTGGGATAATAGGCGTGATAAACCCCGGGCATTCCTGCGCCAATCTCAGCCTTATAGGGAGAAACTTTGCCAGTCATGCTCACTGCCATAGAAGTGCGCCCGTGAAACGCGCCCCCAAAGGCAATCACTCCATAGCGTTTGGTGTGCCCTTTGGCAATTTTGATGGCGTTTTCTGTCGCCTCGCCCCCTGTGGTAAAAAAGCAAGTTTTCTTAGCCCCGCTGATGGGAGCTAGATCGTTGATTTTTTCAGCCAATTCTACATAACTTTCATAGGGGGTAACTTGGTAAGCACTATGGGTAAAGTGTTCTAACTGCTCTTGCACGGCTTTGATCACGCGCGGGTGGCGATGCCCCACATTTAAAACCGCAATTCCAGCCGCAAAGTCGATAAACTCGCGCCCATCCGTGCTAGTGAGCGTGGCATTCTGCGCTTCTTTGATAAACCAATCACACACAATCCCGATGCCTCTAGGTGTGGCAGCCATTCTGCGCGCGCGCAAATCATCCATGTTGACTCCTTACTTCTTTGATGTAGGAATTGTATAGCAAATACTTAAACAAGCCCTCTAAGAGAGGTGCAATTTTTTCACTAACTCTTGGTTTTGTTGGATATTAGTTTTCACATCCTCGATCTGCTCTTGCACATGAGCAAGATCTACTAGGCTTTGTTGGGCTATTTTCTCCATCTCTTGGGATTGCGTTTCTAAAGATGTCATAGCTCCATGCAAAGAGTCTAAACTCGCGTTGTTCTCATCAGAGGCATTAAGAACTGCTTTGGCAGCATTTTCGATATTTTTCACCGCCTTGCCCATCGAAGCGAAGGTGCTTTGAATCTCTTCTAGGCGTTGCTGGACTCCATTGGCCAGATTGCCCACCTCATCAGCCACCACTGCAAACCCGCGTCCATGCGATCCTGCACGCGCAGCCTCAATAGAAGCATTGAGTGCGAGTAGGTTCGTCTGGTAAGACACGCGATCGATTTTTTGCAGTGCTTCTGAAACTTCTATCGTATGTTGATTGATCGTATCTACAGTGTGCGATAGAGTTGCAGAAAGTTCTTTGAGACTGCTCATGGAATCATGGAGTTTTAAGGCTTCTTGGCGCACTGTGCGGACATATTCATTGTTGGCAGTTGCTTTGGTCGCAATGTCTCTTAGATGGGTTTGATTTGTGCTCATGATCTGATTATAGCCCGCGTATTGCTCTAGTAAAGTATTTTTGATGACAACATTTGCTTTAAGACGATTGCTCTTGATTCGTTCATAGTGCAAAAGAGTATCCCTAAAATGGGTGAAAAAGTTGCGTGGAGCGACTTTATCTGGTTCGCCCTTAAAGATACAAAGAGCCGTAAGGGTTTGGTTTTGGTGCAGGCTAAAGGAAATTTCTCCAAAGGTAGAAAAGCCACTAATGGGGCAATTATCCAACTCTTTAAATTGATCTAAGGCTGTCTGGTTGTTGAGTCGCCGTAGGATGCAGTCATTGAGCAAAATACTTAATGGTTTGCGTCCCCTTAAAAATTTTGTGTAGGCTTGTTGCGTGTCTTGTACAAAATTCCCAGATTTGACCAAAAAGAGTCGCTCGCCAAAATAAAGGTCGCAGAAAAATGTGATGCTCTTATCTGCATTGATGGTGCCCACAGAGCGCACAAAGATTTGCCCATACATTTCCACTGCAAAAGTATAACCCACCAACGCTTGAGTCAATTCCTCTTGTGAGCATTTGAAATGTGCGCAAAGGACATCAGCTGCGCTCACGAGCTCCTTATTGATAAGGAAAGATTTAACTTGTCTGAGTTCTGGAATACACTCTCCAATGATAAAAGAAGTAGAAGTCTTTGCAAAATTATGTGTGGTAAAAATGTCGTAATGATAACCCGGTCGTAACTTACAATAAGTTAACACTGCTTTTTGGCCACTGATTTGTCCATTAAAAGAGAGCAAAGATTCTTTAAAATCCAATTTACCCCCCGCACTCCCCCCAACTAGATTGCTTAAGGGCACATTGGAACTGATCAAACCCTCTAAGAAAAAGCTCTCCGAAGAGGTCAAACCTGGAAAATAGCTCAAAATAAAGGTATCACTAGGTCCGACATGCATGGAAGGGCGCACATGCTGTTCGATCTGCTCTTTGATCTTATGTTTGCGCGTGTCTAAATCCATGCTAATTTCCCCTCTTTGCAGATCTGCACAAAGTGTGTCCACCATAAAAGTCTCAATAGCTACAAACAGATCGGGACTCAAAAGATGGATAAGAATTTGATCTGGGCAGTTAAGATTGTAAAGATTATTCGGGTTGCAACCAATTTGTCCAGCTGTTTGGAGTGCTAAACGCACGCGGACATTGGCACACTGCCTCTCAAGCGTATCTACCGTTGCCTTAAAATCTATGGAGGCGGGCACAAAGGCAATTAGGGCCATTGCCTCTATTTTTAGGTGTGCTAACTCTTGCTGAGAGATAAAGAAGTTTGTGGTGCGAGTGGGGGCTGATGGTTCTAATTGGCGATTTTTACTCCATTTGAAAAACATAAAATCTCCTCTAGTTGTTTTCTACAATGATAACATGGCTTAAAAAATCGATGATCTAGGTAACACACTCCTCAATAGAGTGTTGAAAATTGGCTTTAAGCTGCAAGGATTTTAGGAACACATAACAAGCCAGACCAAGTCTAGCTTGTATTCAAGCAATGAGAAAATACTCTCTACAAAAGGAAGTATGCCCTAGCGTTTCAGGCTATTGACTGTTTGGAGCATGTTATCTGCTGTTTGGATAGTCTTAGAATTAGCTTCATAGGCGCGCTGGGCGGTGATTAAGTCAGTCATCTCCTCAACAAGACGCACATTGCTAAGTTCTAAGAAGCCTTGGCGCAATTGTCCATAGCCATCTCCATTAGGATTCCCCACGATAGCTGGACCACTTGCCGAAGTTACAGCCAAAAGATTATCTCCCAAAGCATGCAAGCCGGCCGGATTGATAAAATTGGCCAAAGTGATCTGTCCAATCACATTGGAAGTGCTCGCATTGCCTTGTGTTACGCTCACCGTGCCATCGACCCCGATACTAATTTGGGTGGTGTCTTGGGGAAAAGTGATTTGAGGGATGAGCAAATACCCCTCAGTGGTAACCATATTGCCCTGATCGTCAATTTTAAAATTGCCCGCGCGCGTGTAAGCAGTCGAGCCATCGGGCATTTGGATCTGGAAAAAACCCTTACCCGTGATAGCAATGTCTAGGTTATTTTCAGTTTCTTTGGGACTGCCTTGTGAAAACATTTTGGTAACACTGGAAGTGCGCACGCCCAAGCCCACCTCAATTCCATTGGGGGACTTGGTGGTATCAGAGGTAGAAGTGCCCGCGTATTGCAAAGCTTGGTAAAAGAGGTCATTAAAATCAGCGCGCTGTTTTTTAAAGCCCACAGTGTTGACATTGGCGATGTTGTTAGAGGTGGTGTCGATATGGGTTTGTTGGCCTAACATCCCGGTGGTCGCGCTATAAAGAGATCGTAGCATAACTAGCCTTTGTATTGGAGTGGTTTATTCTAACCTAAATTCTTTTTTTCAAGTCTTAAAATCCATGCCACGGCCCTTAGTTTTCCATCCAAAGAGTGTCTAATTTTTAATTTTTGGTGTATATTTAGAAAATATTAAACACCTTGACAACACTTTTAGTTTTCTTTAGAATACTAAACATATTTTTGTATTATTAGGAAGTGTTATGTTAGTTCATAAATTCATACGCAGGAAATTTTTTACAATGGGCGCGTGGATGTGTTGCGCTTTAGCACCTTTGAGTGCTGGGAATAATGGCGGGTATTTTTCTATTGGATTCCAGTATTCCAATATGGGCGCTGGGGGGAGTGCTAATAGTGTTTTTTCTAGTAAAGGATTGGATAGTGCGACTACCGATGCCACTTCAGGAAATCTCTTTGGGGGCGATGTGCAGTTAGGTTATAAACAATTCTTTGGCAAGAAAAAACGCTTTGGGATGCGCTATTACGCCATGTTTAGCGCGCAGGGGGGGGCTTACAGCTACCCGCAAGACTATAATGTTACGCTTAATAGCGATGGCAGTGTTAATACTATTTCTTACACTCTAACAAATGGCGCGCTCACCAATCTTTTTTATGGCGCGGGGTGGGATGTGCTCATTGATTTCTTTCAAAGCGACACGCGCTCTTTTGGGATTTTTGGAGGTATCATGCTAGGGGGCACTTCTTGGTTCTTGGGCGAGGGCAACAACTCATGCGCTACTGTCAACTACAATGTAAGTGCAGACAAAAATGGGGTGGCCTGCACTTCTACAAAAACTTCTTATGAACAAAGAGCTAAAAAACTGGGCAAACAAGCCAGTTATTCCCCTAATTATGTGCAATTTGCCTTTAACTTTGGAGTGCGTGGCAATATAAGCAAACACAATGGGTTTGAGATAGGGGTGCGCGCGCCTGTGATCACCACACCTTATTTCGTTGATAAAAGTCAATCCATTGGTAGTTTGGAGTTTAGACGCTTGATCGTGTTCTTTGCTAATTATGTGGTGAATTTTTAAAACTCTGCTTTGGCGCGAGCGCGCCAGCTCTTGCTCTATGACTGGGGTTTTTCCAACAAGTAATCCCCTCTACGCACACAGATAACGCTAGTATTTTTGATACTAGGGAGGACTTTAAGGCTCTTAGCCGGCTCTTCAACTTTGTATTCTGCGCAACTTCCTTGCCCGGGGCGGGCAAAATCTTTTTCCCATTGGGTGTATTCAGGCGAGTTTTTAAGGCTATCTTCTAAATATTGTTTTTCATAAACCTCTACAAATTTCATAAAATCCTCGCTCAAGCCTAAATCTTTGATCTTGACATCTGTTTTGCGCTCGGCTTTGTGTTCGACAAGGAGGCGCACCAATTCCGTAGGAGCAGAAGCTCCCACTTGCACGGGGCGTTGATAAGTCTTGGTGGTTTTAGTGGTGGTGGTGGAGTAGGTGCTGCTCCATTCTTGTTTGGTTTGCTCAGGCCAAAAACATTGGCGCGTGCGGGCTTTATAACAACGCCTAGTCGCTACAGAAGCCCGGGTTAGACTAAAAGTGTGCGTGGTTTTTGTAGGACCTAAAACCTCAATCTTATCGGGGAGTTGAGTGTAGGCTAGAGTGATTTTACCAGTTTTGCCACTAGAGGCATCGGCACTAAAATCGCATGCTCCCATGCTCAAATACTGCCCACTGGCTTTATCTAGCGATCTTAACACGGTAGGGCGACTAGCCTCTAATTTTTCATCATCATAGGTCCAATTCCCACAAGGCACTTCCTCAAAACTCCCCATACCGGGGCTAGGTGTAGGAGAGGTGGTTTGGGGCACACTAGCTAAGTTCTTAGGAGTTGTTGGAGGAGTTTGGGTGGGGTTTGGAGAAGTGCTTGGACTTGGTAGCGTGGTGGGGTTTTTTGGAGAGGTGGAAGTGGGCGCAGATGCGCTAGGGGAGGCATTATGGGCTTGGGGTGGGATGTAGGAATTAGGGATGGGCATTAGTGGAGGGGTTGGAGTGTAGGGGTTAGGAGCCGTGTAGGAATTTTGAGGCTGTAAGACTTGAGGGGTGCTAGAATTATGGGATTGAGAAAGGGTCGTTTGAGGGGTAGGGTTTGTGCGTGAAGTGTAGTTAGAGCTACGATTGGATCGGCTTGATGAACGCGTAGAGCGCGTGCTAGAAGCGCGCGATCGGGTGGGGTGCGCGATGCGGGGTGCGCGTGCAGAGTGGGCGCGTGAAGTGGCAGACCTGCTAGAACGCTTAGAGCTAGAACGAACACTCTTAGAGCGGTAGGAGCGCGTGCGTGCACTAGAACGCCTGTAGGATTTGGTGTTAGAGGCGCGCGCATTTTGATTCAAATTATCTTGTGTGGTGTGTGTCAAACCCATAGAATCGGTGCGATTTTGTCCCAAGATAGAATTTTGATCCTGGGCGTATTGTTTAGGGTTGAGACCTAATAAAAGTGCCATTTGCTGGGGGTTGGCATCTTTAAAAAACACGCGGCTTCTCTTAGGGATTGTAGCGGGGATTTTTTCTAGGCGTTGTTTAGCCTGCACTTTAGAGAGGCGTAGAGTTTTTGTGTGGGGTTTGAGTTTTTGCAAAGAGGTGGCCTCTAAGAGCAGATCGCGCCCCAAGAGTTGGAAGTGTCCATGCACTATTAGATGTTTTTGAGGGGCATTTTTATAAAGAACATACCCTCTAAATTTGCCCCCGCGGGCGTGTAGATTGAGGTTTTCTAAAAGCTGGATTTGCAGGGCTTGCGCCTGAGCGCAGAGAAAAAGAACTAGAATTAAGCATTTTTTCATGTCAGCCCGTGTTGCGCATGCCTTGAGCGATTCCTACAATGGTGCTATGGATGTAAATTTTAAGCTGCTCTAAATCCCCCTCTTGTTGCTTAAAAGCAGAGATGAGAGCAATTTGTAAGTGATTGAGGGCGTTAATGTAGGGGGTGCGCAAAAGAATACCTTCTTGCACACTAGGGTCTTTATCCAGCAATTTGTCTTCTGAGCGGATGATCAAAACCGCGCGCATGGTTTTTACAAACTCTTTTTCAATGCGCTCCCAAATATTTAGAGCACTGGGGTTATGGATAGCGAATTTGTGATACTCTTTAGCAATGCTTAAATCCACTTTTAAGAGGGCTTGGGCAATGTTATCTAACACCGCTTTAAAAAAACCATCTTTGCCATAAAGCGATCGCAACGCCTCAAAATCCCCCACACTCTCTAAACCACTCCCCACCCCATACCACGCGGGCAACAAACTGCGGTTTTGTGTCCATGCAAAGACCCAAGGGATGGCGCGCAAATCCTCGATCTTACTACTCTCTTTGCGCTTAGAGGGGCGCGAACCTAAATTAAGTTCTTGAATAAAGGCAATGGGAGTTGCCTGTTTAAAGTAGTCTAAAAAGCCCGGGGTGTGGTAAATGAGATCGCGATAAGTAGTATAAGAAACTTCTGAGATGGTTTTTAAAGAGGAGTGCAAGGGGACTTTGGGCAGGGGAGAATAACGATCCAAAGTGTTCTTTTTTAAAAGCGCGCCCATGACATTGGCTAAATTAGAGTGCGCGCTAGCTGGGTTGAGGTAGCGTGAGCTAATGGTCTCCCCTTGTTCGGTGAGCTTTAGGGTGGTTTTAACGCTGTGTGCGGGCGCGCTCAAAAGGGCGTTTTGTAAATCCCCCCCACCCCGACTCACACTCCCCCCGCGTCCATGGAAAAGAATAAATTTAATCCCTAATTCTTGTTCTAAATCTACAAGCGCGCTGATGGCGTTATGAAGATTATAATTGCTCGCAAAAATACCCCCATCCTTGCTCGAATCCGAATAACCCACCATGATCGCCTGTTTAAACTCCATAATCTCCAAATAAGCGCGGTAATGGGGGTTTTGGCTAAGAGTGCGCATGATTACTTGGGCGTGCTGGAGATCGGCGATGGTTTCAAAAAGGGGCGTGATATAAATTTTGAGATTTTTACTGACTAGGCGGCTTTGTTTAGCCAACCACAGCACACAGAGCAGATCGCTTGCTTGCGTGGTCATGGAAACAATGATGGAGTGAAAAATTTCAGCACCGATACGACTCTTAGCCCACACGATGTGGCTAAAGGCTTCTAAGAGACGCTTACACTCCGGACTCACCATCAAAGATTGTAGAGTGGTGGGCTCTTGGCTTAGGGCGTGGCTAAGAATCTCTAATTTAGCCTCCTCTTCTAAGGCGTAAAAATCGCTAGTTGCCAAGCCCAAATGGCAAAACACCTCGCTAATGGCATAAAGAAAAACATCTCTATGTTCTCTAAAATCCAAAGACAAGAGATGAAATCCAGCCAAGAGAACAAGATGTCTAAAATCCAATAAGGGTTGAGACAGACTAGGCTCTAGGTTTTCTAACAAAAGATCGATGTCCTCTAAGAGTTCGCGTGGATTTTTATAAGCAAATTCGATCTCTAGGGGCGCACTCAAAGCGATGAGGCGGTTTTTGAGTTTTTGCTCCATTAAAATCAGCTTTGCGCGAAAAGGCTCTTTGACATGCAGGCGCGCGCTGGTGGGATCAAGTTGGTGGTAAGAGTCTTGCAGATCGATCTTTAAAGCCTCTGAGATGGGGCAGAAATCTAGGGCGATGGAGAGTTCTCTTTGGAGTTTGGCGGTATATTCTAAGTAGGTCTTGATAATGAACTCATGCTGGATACTGACCACCTGCTGTAAAAGGGCGTTGCTCACAAAGGGATTGCCATCTCGATCGCCCCCGATCCAACTCCCTAAGCATAAAGGGCAATGTTCAAGAGGTTTATCTAGCATTTTTTGAATTGTCCCCAAAAGATCGCGACAGCTAGGCAAAATCGAATGTTGCAAAATATAGAGTAGATTGTCCAACTCAAAGAGAACTTCTAGTCTCTCTTGGCGTATTAAGTGGCTCTTCCACAAAAGACCTAAGCGGTAATTTAGATGTTTTTTGGCATGTGTGACCATGTCTTGGTTACACGCATTGTCAAAGACTAAAGAAAGGTCATGATACATCTCTTGAATAGCTTCTAAGAAAGTGCGGCGCATCGACTCGGTGGGGTGGGCAGTGAAAACGGGGTAAAACTGGATATTCTCTAACACGCCTTTTAACTTTTTTGCCTCAAAACCGGTATCTAGCAATTCTTGGTAGGTTTCTTGCAAGCGCGCGGGTTGTTGGTTTTTATGCCGTTCTTCTACGATATTAATTAGGATATTGTAGAGAGAAAAAGCCTTGATCACGCCTAAGATCTGCTCAGAGGCGGCGATCTCCCTGAAAGCTATCTCTATCTGTTCTTGGGAGTGCTCCGTATTTTCAAAGAGGTTTTTAAGGCGCAAAAAGTGGTTTGTGATGGTGGGGCTGAAAGTGTCTAAAACATTTACGACCAAGTCGTGGAGAAACTCGAGTTCTCGTTCTACCTGCGGGTGTTGGCGCATCGCTTCCCCTGCACAAGTTTAAGTTATTTTTTCTTAAAATCCATATCTAAATTATAATACAAAAGGAAATCGATGTCTAGGGTTTCTGATGGTTTCTTGCCTATCTATACGGACACAGATGGGAGTGTGGAGCACATCGTAAAAAGAAGCGTAGGGGTGCTAGGTTATGGGGCACAAGGGCGCGCGCACGCGCTCAATTTGCGCGATAGTGGGGTTAAGGTCGTGGTGGGCTTGCATGAAACAAGCAAGAGCGCATCGCTGGCTAGAGAGGAGGGCTTTGAGGTGCACAGCGTGGCTTCTTGCGCGCAGAGTCAAGATGTCCTAGCGATTTTACTGCCCGATGAATTGCACCAAGAGGTGTATACCCAAGAAATCGCCCCTTATTTAAAGCCCGGTCAAACTTTGATCTTTGCGCATGGCTTTAGCGTGCACTTTAAACAGATTTGCGTGCCTGAGGGGGTGGGTGTGGCTTTGGTAGCCCCTAAGGGTCCAGGGAGAGCTCTTAGAGAAAATTATCAAAATAATAGCGGTCTTTTTGCGCTGGTGGGCGTAGAGCAGGAAAATAGCACCCACAACGCTAAAGAAATCGCCCTAGCCTATGCCTGCGCTTTGGGTTGTGGACGCGTGGGGATTTTGCAAACCACTTTTAAACACGAAGCTTGTAGCGATCTCTTTGGAGAGCAGGCGGTGCTTTGTGGGGGGCTAGTGCATTTGTTGCGCCATGCCTTTGAGGTGTTGGTAGAGGCGGGTTATCCTAAAGAGTTGGCGTATTTTGAGTGCGTGCATGAGATCAAGCTCATCGCCGATTTGATCTATTCTAAGGGGGTGGCTATGATGCAAGAGCACATTTCCAACACGGCAGAATATGGCGGGTTGCTCAGTGGGGGCTATCTTGTGGACAGCTCAATGAAAGCGCGCATGCAAGAGATTTTAAAGCAAATTGAAGGGGGGGGTTTTGCCCAAAAGTTTCTTGAGGAAAAAACGCGCGGTTTTGCCCAAATGCATCATCAGCGTGCACAACTAGCACAGCACCCCCTAGAAGAAGTGGGGGCGCATTTACGCAGTTATCTTTTTAAGGGAAATTGATGGTTATCACCATTACTTCAGGCAAGGGCGGAGTAGGCAAAAGCACTACTACCGCTAATCTAGCCATAGGGTTAGCCTTGCAAAATAAAAAAGTCGTGGCTGTGGATTTTGACATCGGCTTGCGCAATTTGGACATGATTTTGGGCTTGGAAAATCGCATTGTCTATGATGTGATCGATGTGATGGAGGGGAATTGTAAATTACCCCAAGCCTTGATCAACGATAAGAAAAATAAAAATCTCTATTTTTTGCCCGCTTCTCAAAGCAAGGATAAAAATATCCTAGATAAAGCCAAAGTGCAGGCTCTCATAGCACAGCTCAATGCCCAATTTGATTTTGTGCTCATCGACTCTCCAGCTGGGATTGAGAGCGGATTTGAGCACGCCGTGCTCTTTGCCGATCGCGCCATCATTGTAGTAACCCCAGAGGTTAGCAGTGTGCGCGATAGCGATCGCGTGATCGGTATCATCGATGCCAAGAGTTGCAAGGGGCAAGAGATGGTCAAACACATTCTTATCAATCGTATCAAGCCCGACTTGGTTGAAAAACAAGAAATGCTTTCTAATGAGGATGTGCTCAAAATCCTAGCTCTGCCTCTCATTGGTCTAGTGCCCGAAGATGATAAAATTGTTTCAGCCACCAACACCGGCGAGCCAGTGATCTACACCCAAAGCCCTAGCGCGCTAGCTTTTCAAAGAATCACAAGGCGTGTTTTGGGCGAGGAAGTGGAATTTGCAGAGTTTAGAACTAAAAGAGGTCTGGTAGGGACTATCAAGGGTTGGTTTGCATGAAGTGGTTTAAGGGGGGATCGAGCGCGCGGGCTAGGGATCGGCTAACTTTGGTGCTAGCCTATGAGAGAAGCATGCGCATCCCCTACATGGAGGAGATGAAAAAAGAAATCCTAGCGGTTGTGCAAAAATATATCGCCACCACTAAAATTGATGTGCGCACAAGCTCCAACCAAGAGATGGATACCCTAGAGGTTGAAATCATCCTTGAGCGCAACTCAAAGGGTAATCCTGAGAGTTAGCCATTTTTCTTACTCCAAGCTAAAAGCTCTTCCTCTTGCATTGGGGCGTGTCAAAAACCCTCCCAAAGAACTCTATTACACCGGCAATCAAGAATTGTTACAAACCCCTTTAAAAGTTGCCATCGTGGGCACACGCCAACCTAGCCAATACACCCAACAACACACGGCATGGTTGGCTAAAGAGATCGCCAAATTAGGCGCGGTGGTGGTGAGCGGGGGCGCGTTGGGCGTGGATATTATTGCCCAACAACACGCCCTGCCCCACACAATCATGATCGCCCCCTGTAGCCTAGATTATCTCTACCCCCCCAGCAATGCGCGCGTTATTGAGCAAATCGCTACAGAGGGGCTTATTTTAAGCGAATACGCTCAAAATACCACTCCACATAGATATTCTTTTTTAGAGCGCAATCGTTTGGTGATTGCTCTAAGCGATGTAGTGATCATCCCAGAGGCAAATCTACACAGCGGATCGATGTCCAGTGCTAAATACGCCCTGCATGCCCAAAAACCCCTGTTTGTATTGCCCCATAGACTAGCAGAGAGCCCGGGCACACAGGTACTTTTAGCAGAGGGCAAAGCGCAGAGCATTTACGATATAGAGGCGTTTTGCCAAACACTATGCCAAACTTATAAGCTCAACCCTCCTAGCACCCCACCCCTTGAGGATCACCTCAGCTTTTTTAAAACAAACCCCACTTGTGAGCAAGCCTATGCCCGTTATGGGACTTTAATAGATGAATACGAATTGCAGGGCTTGATCACGCGCCGACATGGGCGCATGGTGTTGGCGTGAGCGGACAAATCTTGGTTGGCTGTGATGTGGGTTTAAAGCGCATCGGGTTAGCCCTCTACACCCAAGAAACCATTTTGCCCATGCCTGCTATCTTGCGCCATAACCGCGATCAAGCCCGCCATGATCTTAAAATTTTTTTAGAGAATAAGCGCGCTGTAGGTTTGGTTGTAGGTTTGCCCAACGCCTGCTACACCGACACGCGCGCGCGCGTGCAACATTTTATAGAGGGCTTGGACTTTGCACCTATTTTTTATGTGGATGAAGATGATAGCAGTGCACAAGCTCAAGAGCGCATTTTTCATCTTCCTTACAAACAACGCCAAAAGGCGCGCAAGAATGGAATCCTAGATAGCTTGGCAGCTTGTATTCTTTTGGAGCGTTATTTAGGATTATGAAAGAGTGGGTGATTTGGCAGAGTGGGCGACTCGATCAGCTCCTCGCCCAAGAGTTAAATATCTCTAGAAGTCAAGTTTTGGGGTGTATCAAGGCGGGCTTGGTGTCTATGGATGGAAAAATATGTCAAAAAGGGGGGGTGGAAGTCAAACCCGGAAGTTATGTGTGTGTGCAAGAACCCCCAACGGCAGAAATAACACCTTTGCCCACAACTCTTAACATTGAATGCCTCTATGAAGATGAGGATTTATTAGTGATCAACAAACCCCCTCACTTAGCCGTGCACCCTGCCCCCAGCCTCAAAGAAGAGAGCTTAGTGGATTATTTGGTGGCTAAGGGTTATCAACTCTCAAATCTTAATGGCACAAGTCGTTGCGGGATTGTGCACCGCTTGGATAAGGAGACCAGCGGGGCGTTAGTGATAGCCAAGAACAACGCCTGCCATGCCCACTTGAGCGCGCAACTACAGAGCCGCCAAATGGGGCGTTATTATGTGGCATTGATACAGGGGCATTTGCGCGAACCTCTATTTGTAGAATGCCATTTGGGCAGACACCCTAAAAACCGCCTCAAAAGGGCGAATTTAGATGCGCTTAAAGTCAAAGGAGGGAAACCCTCTAAAACCTTTTTTGTCCCTCTTTTTGATGGACTCAAATGCCAACTTGTGGGCGCGCGCCTTTATAGCGGACGCACCCATCAAGTGCGCGCACACTTAGAAAGTCTAGGGCGGCCCATTTTGGGGGATAGACTTTATGGGGCCAAAGAGGGGAGCGCAAAGCGCACGATGTTGCATGCCTATATTCTTTATCTTATTCACCCTAGAACCGGCCACCAACACCTCTTTAAAGCCGAACTTTTAAAGGACATGGTAGAATGCGCACAATCCCACTTGCAAGGAAATAATTGGTATGGGTGTCTCCAAGAAGCTAGTTTTCTTGAGCGTTTTAGCACTCTTTTTGTCTAATTGTGCGTCCTCAAAAAAAAATAACACTCTCTCTTTTGCCGATCACTCAGAAATGGAGGCGATGAATACAAGTCTTCCAGTCGTGCAGGGAATTAAAACTATCAACGATGTGCAATCTGTAGGTTTTGAATGGTTGCCCATTAGCCACCCTGAGCGCATCGATGGTTTTGTGATTTACCGCACCCAGCAGGACCAAAATTTTAAGCGCGTAGGTGTGGTCCGCAACCCCTTTGCTACGCATTACTACGATGACAATCTCACGCCCCAAACCCAGTATTACTACCAAATCGCCACGATAGGGAAAAATGGCGAGCTTTCCCAGATGTCTAAAACCATCAATGTGCGCACTTCGTTTATTAACCCTGTGGAAAATGTCTTTGCGAGCATGACCACACCTAGGGAAATCAAAGTTTTTTGGACTCCCCATCCTAATCCTAGCATTGCTAAATACATCATCCAAAGAGAGGACGATCAAGGGAAATTTGTCAATATTGGGGCAGTGAGAAACCGCCTTTTTGTGGAATATTTTGATCGCAAGCTAGGGGATGGGCAAACCCACCGCTACCGTGTGATTGCTGAGGATTTTGAGGGCGCAAAGTCTTTGCCCAGTGCTGTTGTAATAGGCAAGACAAAAAACCCCCCACCTCTAGTAAATGGCACTCAAGCCAGCACAGCTCTCACACGGCGCGTGCAACTCAAATGGAGTCCTGCTGAACAAAAGGATGTTGTGGGTTATAGGATTTATGCCGCCGATGATCTCAATGGCAAGTATAAAGAAATTGCCCAAACCCGCGCCACCGAGTATATCGACAATGTGAATACAGATGGGACAGATAGATTTTATAAGATTGTGGCTGTAGACAAAGATGGGATTGAGGGCAATATGCCTCAAGAGGCGATCAAGGGAGCGACCTTGCCAAGACCTCCTACACCCGTTATCACAAAAGGCACGATTGAAGATGGGCGCGCCATCATCACTTGGGAGGCGATTAAGGGGACAAGGGTGCGCGATTATGCAGTGTATCGTTTTGAAAATAACTCCCACTCCAAACCCTTGCGCTACGGCTCCATCATAGGCACACAATTTGTCGATAAGGCGATGGAAACCGGGACAAAATACCGCTATCAGGTGGTGAGTGTGGATGGGGATGGGTTGGAGTCGCGTCCAAGTAAAGAGGTCGAATTGCGCTTGGATCGTTAGTTGATGCCCCATTTTAACGCGACTAGAGTTTTTACCTCCTTTCCTTTTCAAGAGGAGGGTTTGCATTTTCTCTACGAGGCAAAGAGTTGTCTTTACCCGCATAAAAGCCTCATCCATGTGCAAAGTCCCACACATGATTTTTGTCTTCATAAAATCGCGCGCCAAGAAGGCTATCTTTTTAAGGGTGAAAAATCTACGCGGCCTGTTCCTGTAGCAATCTTGCAAAAGGCTTTATCCATCTTGGCGCGCCATTGCGAGGGAGTGGTGGGTAATTTGGCAGAGGCTAAGTATTCTCAAACAAGCCCATTTTTATTAGAGGGAGAAGATTTTTTAAAGTTTGATGCCTTCCATTTAGAAATTGGATTTGGATCAGGGAGGCATTTGTTACAAAAGGCCAAAAACCACCCACAAGAGATTTACATAGGCCTAGAGGTCCACACCCCTAGCTTAGAGCAAGTTTTAAGGCAAATAGAGCTTTTAGGGCTTAAAAACCTTTATGTGGCGCGCACGGATGCGCGCGCTCTCTTAGAGGTGCTTCCCTCTAATGTGTGCCTTAGTTTGGATTTGCATTTTCCCGTGCCTTGGGATAAAAACCCTACAAGAAGAGTGATGGGGACTCAGACCCTTAAGAATATGCTCAGAGTTCTCAAAGAAGGGGCCACTTTGTGGTTACGCACGGATAGTTGGAACTATTTTCAAGAGAGTTTGCGCCTTGCCCAACAAGAGAATTGTGCCTACAGCACAGACACAAATGCCTCTGTGGCCGTGCCTAGTAAGTATGAACAACGCTGGCTTAAGCAGGATCGCAATATTTATGATTTAAGAGTGTGTGCGCCTCAAAATCATTTCTCATCTTCTAAAACTATCCTTTTAGGAAATGAGTCGTTGCAAGGCGCACCCAAAACTCTACAAGAAGTGTTAAATCAAAGGCATTTTAAGGGGGAGAATTATTTTTTGCACATCCAAGATGTGTTGGAGTGCAACAAACTTTGGGTCTTGGTGCTCAGTTTTGGGGATTTTATAGCCCCTACAAATAAAATTGCTCTGTGGGATGGACAAAATTTAAGCTATGTAGGAGGCATGCCTTACAACACGGAGGCAAATAGATGGGCGCAACGAAAACTATTAGAAACTCTTAGGGAGGTATTGTGAGCAGTATTGTGCTAGCAAGAGATTTATCTCTAGGCTATAAAAAAGACGAGTGGGTGATTCGCGGGGCAAATTTGAAAGTGGAGCGCAAAGATTTTGTTTTTATCTCAGGGCCTAGCGGATGTGGTAAAAGCACGCTATTGCGATCTTTATATGGCGATCTCCCCCTATTAGGAGGGAATTTAGAAGTGTGTAACATTAATGTGAATCGCGCTTCAAAGGCTTTTATTAATGAATTGCGCCGCCATATTGGTGTGGTGTTTCAGGATTATAAGCTCATTGAAGAGTGGACGGTGGAGCAAAATATCAAATTGCCCATGCTCATCAATGGCTATAAAAAAGAGGAATGCAATATCCAAGCAGAAAAACTCTTAGCCCATGTGGATTTACTCTATAAATCTAACCGCTATCCCTTAGAGTTAAGTGGGGGAGAACAACAACGCGTGGCGATGGCGCGCGCTATCGCGCACAAACCCTTTTTGATTTTGGCAGATGAGCCTACGGGTAACTTGGATGATTATTCTAGTGATATGATTTGGAGTTTGCTCAAAGGGGCCAACAAACAATTAGACATCACGATTGTGGTGGTTACACACCGCATCCCCAGTAATTTCAATGTGCCTTACCGCAAGATTTATATCAAGGATGGAGAGGTGCATGAATACACTTAAGGAACATTTAGCGTTTTTGTTGCCTTTAATGGCGCTTCTCTTTGGGTTGGAGAGTGTGCTGTGGACTCTGCGCGCTGTAGATGTGCGTGAGAAACAACTTTCCAAAAACTACACCATTACTATAGTGAGTCAACAGCCTTTGACACTAGAGTTTGTGCGCCAAAATATCCGCGCGAGCATTTCCTTAGAGCAGCTTAACCCCGATTCTATTTTGCAAAGATTGCAACAAAATCTTAGCCCTAGCAGTCTTGCTAATCTTAAAAAGAGTTTGCCCTTTTTCTATTCCCTAAAGCTCCGCCAATTTCCTACTTCTGAGGAATTGCAACAAATCCACCATCGGTTGTTAAAAATACCCGGGGTTTCTAGGGTAGAGGTCTTTAGCAAAACCCATGATCAAGAATACCGCCTTTTGCTTTTACTCAAGGAGAGCACTTTAATTTTTGCGTTGCTAATAGGATTGCTCTCTGTCTTGCTCTTGATCAAACAGGTTCGGGTGTGGAATTTACAATATTCTAAGCGTATTGAGATTATGGACCTCTTGGGCGCGCCTATGCGAATCAAGCATGGTTTTTTATTCCGATTGGCTTTGATTGATTCGGTGTTGGCAAGTGTGGGGGTGTTGTTGGGTGGGGCGTATTTGATCTCACAGCAAAAATTCCAAACGATTTTAAACACTCTTGGTTTAGAAAATGGTTTATTTTTGTGGCAGGAAGATTTAGCGATCTTTTTAGGAGCTTCGCTCGCCATTTCTCTAACTTGCGTATGGGTGGTGGTGATTCAAAGGAGAGGGGCATGAGAAAATGTGTGCTCGCTCTCCTGATAGGCTTGCTTTGTGCTGCCTCTAAAGAAGAGGGAATCGAGGAGATCGAGCGCAATATCCATCTTAATACCAACAAATTACAAGAAGCCACGGCGCAGAAAACTAAACTTAGCAATCATCTTAATACTTTGGGCAATGCGATTAACCAAAAATACAAGCAAAGTCAGGAGCTCGCCAGGCAAATTCGCGATATTCAAAAAAATATCGATAAAAACCAAGCCCAAAACCAAGCTCAAGAAAAGACCTTAGGCGAATACCGCACTTATTTAAACAGTCTCAAAAAAAATCGTCTAAAGATACAAGATGAGGTAACAACCCTACTACTAAAAGACATTGTATTTGTCATGGTTTTGGAGAGTCAAGACCTTGTCAGCACAGAGGATCTGATGCTTCAAGAACTCTTTAAGCGGCTAAGTCAGAGTTCTAAAAATCGCTTAGAAAATTTAAGCATTCAAGAGGAGCAGGTCAACGCCAAAATCGCCAAAATCTCTGATAGCATTGCCAAAATTAGTGCCACCATCGATGTTCAAAAAGATAGGAAACACGATCTACAACTCATAGTAGAAGCGCAACAAAAATTAATTGAGAGCATGCGCGCCGAACTTCAAGTCTACAACAAGAAACTAGAGACTTTGGATAAGGAACGCAGAGGGCTAGATCAGCTCTTGGCCTCGCTCAATATTGTCAAACTTGCCAAACAAAAGGAGATGGAGAATAAAAAAGCAAGCAATAATGAAGAAGGGTCAAAATCTGCACTTGGAGGCATAGAAGCTCCCATTGAAGTTAGACAAGTGGCCAGTTCTTATCGTGATATTGTTACTATTGCCTATCACGGACCCAAAACCATTTCTCCCCTGAGTAGTTATAAAATAGTGCAAAAATTTGGACCTTATTTTGATCCTGTTTACCGGCTTAAAGTGTTTAATGAGTCGATCACGCTTGTGCCTACAAGACCCAATGCTGTAGTGCGCAGTGTTTTTGATGGACGGGTGGTTTATGCTAAAGAAGTCCCGATCTTAAAAAAAGTCATTATCATCGAACATAAAGATGGGATGCACACCATTTATTCCCAATTAGATAAAATCGCCCCCACGATCAAGCATGGCCTGCATGTACAAAAGGGCTATGTGATTGGGCGCATCGATCAAAGATTGAGTTTTGAAGTAACTCTTAAAGACAAACACATCAATCCCCTAGAACTTATCGCGCAAAATCCCTAATTGTTTATCAAAAACAACCAACCCTTGCCGATCTTGGTGTATTTAAGGAGAATCCATGTCCGGCAATATTATGGGTGTTTCAGATGTTTCTAACTTAAATCACTTCCTGTCTCAATCCACTCCCGATAATAAACATGTGTCCCTACAGACCAATCCCTCAGAACATCAAAAAACTGAAGTCGAGTCTTTAAAACAAGAGTTAACGGAACGAGATTTGCAGAAGCTTAGTAAGGAACTCAATGAGAAGATGAA
Organism: Helicobacter felis ATCC 49179; assembly: GCF_000200595.1. Classification (NCBI taxonomy): domain Bacteria; kingdom Pseudomonadati; phylum Campylobacterota; class Epsilonproteobacteria; order Campylobacterales; family Helicobacteraceae; genus Helicobacter; species Helicobacter felis. Next base: position 1,087,375 of record NC_014810.2, read on the forward strand.
GCGCATGCATTCGGACATTACCTTTAGCTACAATGAAGATATTGGAGGCTTGGTAGTAACCATCAAGGACGATCGGGGCAATAGGGTGATTCGTGAAATCCCACCCCAAGCGGTGATCGAGTTGAGCAAGAAAATGCGCGATATTGTGGGGATTCTCTTTGATAAGAAGGGTTAAAGACAATGGCAGTAGGGCAATTAAGTTCTTTGGGAATTGGTAGCAAAGTTTTAAACTACGATGTGATCGATAAGCTTAAAAAAGCGGACGAAAACACGATGGTTAAACCCATCGAGAGAAAGATGGAGGCCAATTTAGAAAAACAAAAAGCCCTTGTAGAAATCCAAACTTTGCTTGGGAATTTGCGCACACCTGTCAGAGCTCTAAGCGATTATTCCACTTATACAGCTAGACATAGCAATGTAACCGGGGATGCGCTTAAAGTGAGTGTGAGTCCGGGTATCCCCATTCAAAATATCAAAGTGGATGTAGAGAGTTTAGCACAGGGGGATATTAATGAGGTGGGCACTCATTTTAGCTCCAGAGACGACTCGTTTGCGCAGTTTGATACTACTTTGCATTTTTATACCAATCATCAGGATTACGCGGTTAAAATTAAAGCTGGGATGACCTTAAGCGATGTCGCTCAGGCAATCACGGATGCTACTGATGGCAAGGTGATGGGGATTGTGATGAAAACCGGGGGGAATAAACCCTATCAGCTAATGATCAATAGTAAGGGCACGGGCGCGGATAATCGTATCTTTTTTGGTTCTAGTGTCATCTCCCATTTGAGCAATGATGCGACCATTAATTTAGAAGCCAAGAGCGAGACAAAGCCTGAGGATGATTTTTTTATCAAAGTGCATGACGAACAAAATGTGATAGAAATTCCTATCGCTCTCAAGTTGCAGGGCTCTATTGAGAGTAAAAACGCGGCTCTGCGTGCAGCCATCCAAAAAGCCTTAGAGGATAATCCCGCTACAAAATCTTTAGCAGACAATGGGCAGTTAAATGTGGGGGTCATCAATGAGGGTAAATCTTTGGTGATCAATGATAAACGAGGTTTGAGCGTAGAGGTAGGGGGGGCTAAGGCGCGCGAACTAGGTTTCATCCAAGATAAATCCCAAGCTGAGGGTGATTTACTAAAAGCCCTCACCGCCCCGCAATCTGGCAAGATCAAAGGCATTATTAGTCTGAATGGACAAAACATTGACATGGGGGCGATCACAGCTGAACATAATTCTAGTCAAGACAACGCTAACGCTCTGATTAAAGCTGTCAATGGCATTGCAGGTTTGAGCGCGTCTGTGGGCGCGGATGGGAAGTTAGTGCTCAATAGTGCCAGCGGGCAATTACGCTTAACCGGAGCTAATGCAGAGGGTAAAAAGGCTCTCAAAGATTTAGGCCTCTCAGAGGGGTTTAGCCGCTCTTATGCTAATGCTCAAGAACTCTTTTCTGTTAAAAACTTACAGAGTGCTAGCGATGCTAAATTTACCTACAATGGGGCTAGTATCACGCGCCCTACCAATGAAGTTAATGATGTAATTAATGGCGTGTCTTTAAGTTTGCTAGGCACAACAGAGCCGGGCAAGGGGGCTGTTGTGAGCATCACACGAGATGACAAGGCGATCATCGATAATGTCAAAGAGTTTGTCAAAGCCTATAATGAGTTGATGCCAAAATTAGATGAGACCACCCGTTACGATCCGGACACAAGAATTGCCGGGATCTTTAATGGAGTGAGCGATATCCGCACTATCCGCTCTTCACTTATCAGTGCAGTTACTTTTACAATCACTAATAGCAAGGGCGTGGCTAGCTTGATGAAGTATGGGATCATGCTAGATGACCATGGCAAGATGAGTTTAGACGAAAGCCGTCTTGCTAGCGCAATCAACGCCGATCCGCAAGGCACCCAAGACTTCTTTTATGGAAGCGATGTGAAGAGTATGGGGGGCAAGGAAACCCACCAAGATGGAATCTTTGAGCGCGTGGATAAAGTTTTGGCTAATTTGGTCGATGGTGGTCATGCGCGTTTGAAGCTCTATGAAGACTCTCTAGATCAAGATGCCAAAAGCCTCAAAAAAGATAAAGAGAACGCTATGGAGTTATTAAAAACCCGCTATGACATCATGGCAGAGCGTTTTGCTGCCTATGACGAGCAGATTTCTAAGGCTAACCGATCATTTAACGCTGTGCAGATGATGATCGATCAAGCTGCTGCTAAGAAAAACTAATGTTAAGAAGGGATAAGATGTTTCGAGCCAACGCCTACAATTTGTACCAACAAAATTCTGTTACTGTGGAGTCGCCTGCCAAGCTCATTGAGATGCTTTATGAGGGTATTTTGAAGTTCTGCGCTCAAGCCCAAAGGCACATTGAAATGGGTGATATTGAAAAGAAGATTCTCTACATTAACAAGGTTACGGATATTTTTACCGAGCTTTTAAATGTTTTGGATTATGAGAGAGGAGGCGAGGTCGCTGTTTATCTGACAGGTCTCTACACCCATCAAATTAAAGTGCTCACTCAAGCAAATATGGAAAATGACGCAGAAAAGATCAATCTTGTGATACGGGTCGCGCGTGGACTTTTAGAGGCATGGCGGGAGATTCACCAACATGAATTGGGTCGATGAACTCAAGATCGCTCTTTTAGAAAATAACTTGGAGAAGGCGGGGGCTTTGGTTGAAAATTGTCCCTTCTTAGAGAATGCCCAACAAGCAGATTTAGAAACCCTGCAAATAGCCAGAGAGCTTATCGCCCAAACGATCGCGCGTTTGCAGGAAGCCCAGCAACATTTGGGTGTACAAATGCGCCAGCTCAAGGCCGCGCGCCGTTTTATGGAAATAGCTCCCTATTAGCCCTTCAAGAACATTAATGCTTAAACTTATTTGCCCTTTGTCTAAGTGTGCTAAACTGCCTGCCTTAAAATCCATATAAAGGATAAAGGTGATGACTAAATCTATGTGGCGTGTGTCTGTGGCGGTGTTGCTTACAAGTATATCCTTGCAAGCGGCCAAGTTGGGCGAGAGTCAAGCTTATAAAAATGGTCAAGCAGCATCGATGGCCCATTTTGGTGCGAGTAGCGGGATGGATACTTCCACAGATCCCACTACGGATTGTAAACAAGCCCTCAAATACTTCAAACAAGCTATCCAAGAAAAAGACTTTGCAGGTTATGCTGGTTTGGGCGAGCTGTATCAATCAGGTTGTGAAAAGGTCGTGAAAAAGGACACTCAAAAAGCCATCCAAAACTACGAAAAGGCAGGCCAAATGGGCTGGGGTGAGGGCTATGCTACTCTAGGTCAAATGTATCATGATGGGGCGGGTGTGCCTCAGAGTAAGAAAAAGGTGGCGCATTACTTAGCTCTTTGCCGTAAAAGCAAAGTTAAACCCAAGGTGGATCCCAATAGTCTTCTCGATCCCAAAGCAGATGCGTGCAAGGCGATTATTTATGGCTTAGTTATGAGCGGAGATTAGGCCAAACTAGCCAAAAACCCCTAGCGCCGTTCCCACTCCGATATTAATCCCCATGCCCACTAGCAAGAGGGCATGCTAACCATCAAAATGGCCATGCCCTAGCCTTTAAATTTTAAGTTGCTTTAAAAACGCCACACATAGTTAGCATAGATGGCTACCGCGCGGCGTAAACCATTGTAAGCAGGGATGATAGGGATGAGCATCCCCACCTCTACGCCATGGTGGTAGAGAAAATTAGCCCGAACCCCCACATTAATAGGCAGTTGGAAGTTAGACACAGATCCATGTTGGAACACCCAGCTACTCCCAAGCAACATTAGCCCACCATAAACCCCTACGACATATTTTTTAGTGCCATAAAAGTCATAGAGCGCGTCTGCGCCCACGCCATAGCTAAAATTACTCAGACCACTCCCCCCGCTCACGCTAAAGTTGCCATAATAGCGCGCTCCAAAAGTCTTTCTCTTGTTAAAGAATTGTTGATAACCCCCGCGGATATCTATCCCTCCGATGTTGCCACTTCCATTCCATTTAGTGGTGAAATACGCGTATTGCACGCCCCCACTCACATAAAACCCATCTCTTTCCGCGTGCAAAGGTGAAATAGCCAAACCCAACGCACCCACCAGACCCACAACAGCTAAACTTTTTTGCAACAACATCAAAGACCCTTTAAAATGAATTGTAGGGTTCAATTTTAGAGTAAACGCCCTAAAAGAGGCTTTAATCTCATAGTTAAACTATTATGAGATAGTAAGTTGACTCTCTCTCTCTCTCTCTCTTGCTAGAATGCTAAAACCGGTGTTGGTTATATAAACACTGGATTTTGCAGAAAAATGGAGGTTGGCATGGATTCTTATGAAAGCTTGGAAGAGGCAGTCATTGGAGCAGATGCGCTATTTATTAGTGCATATGATGCCCATGAAAATGGAGATAAACAAATGGCCTCAGAATATCTCAAAAAGGCGTCTAAATTGTATTTTGATATTGCTATAGAAGCGCAAAAGCAAGGAGATTATGATACTGCGGTGGAATGTTATAAACAATCAGGCAATACGGGATTTCCAGTAGCTTATTTTATTTTAGGCTATATCTATGAAAGTGGAAAGGGTGTAGAACAAGACATTACTAAAGCGATGGAATATTATCAAGAAGCAGGAGAAGGAGGGTACGCAGAGGCCTACACAGCGTTAGGAATTTTTATTCAAAAAGTGCTGCATGTGGTCTTAAAGAAGATTATTCTAAAGCTAAAGAATATTTACAAAAAGCGGTTGATATGGGAGATGTTGATGCTCAAGAAATGCTTGACCTTCTTAAACAACAAGACAAAGAACAAAGCGAAGAGGCAACCTTATGCCAAATAGCCAAACGAGCTCGTGAAAATGGCGATTATGCTAAAGCACTAGAGTATTTGCACGAGGCGATTCAACAAGAAGATGCCCAAAGTGCAGAAGCTTACTACACATTGGGGCAGATGTATTATAGTGGACAGGGCGTACCAAAAGATGAGATTAAGTTTAGGCAATGCCTAGAAAAATCGGCCACTATGGGATATGCGAGGGCCTTTGATGGGCTGGGTCTAATCTATGAACTTGGCAAAGGCGTTGTGCAAGACTATTCAAAGGCCCGAGCGTGCTACTTGAGAGCTAGCTCAATGGGATGTGCTTGGGGCTACTACCATTTAGGCAGTCTTTATGAACTAGGCAGGGGTGTGCCAAAAAATCCTGCTCAGGCCGTTGCTCATTACCAAAAAGCTATCGAGATTGGTGATGAAGAGGTGAGTCAATTGGCTCAAGCGGCACTTGAATGTGTTAGAAATTAGAAATAGTCATTTAAAGGAAATATGATGGGATTATGGGATGCTATTAAAAGTGTAGCTAAGAGTGTTAAATGCGGAGTTGGGGTGCATGCGGGGGAATATGCACATGTAAAGGGCAAACCTAAGTGTTTTCTAGGAAAAACTTGTCCGGATTGTAAGAAATATATTACCACCCAAAAACACGAATTTGGCGATTGGGACTATCAAAAGGATCAGGATTGCACTCAGGCGCGTACTTGTGCGCACTGCAAAAAAGCAGAAACTAGAGTAGAACACCAATTTGGTGGCTGGAGTTATGCAGATCAAAGTTGTACGCAAGTAAGCGTTTGTGCGCGTTGTAAAGAAACTAAAACGGAAGTGTGGCATTCTTTTGATGAAAAGGGTAAGGATGAACAGTGTCGGATAATCAAAGTTTGTAGCCGTTGTCAACTAAAAGAACTGGGGAGCACCAAACACAATTTTATCAAAAATCCTCTCACGGGCAATGACATGCCAGCTGTCAATGGGTACAAAAAATGCAAGGATTGTAACTTACCTATCAAGGTTTAAAGGTAGCTCCTCACTACTTCTAAAATTTCCTAAAACTATTCCCCACCACCAAAAGCGAGCTTAGGCTCATGCTTAGAGCTGCTAGGGGGGGGTTGATGAGTCCACACACCGCGCAGGGGATGAGCAGGGCGTTATAAAGCGCGCTAATGAGGAGATTTTGGCGCACGCGCCTATGGGCTTGTTTGGCGATTTTAAAGGTGTTGCACACGCTTTTAAAGGAGGTGTTGAGCAAAATCACATCGCTATGCAACAAGCTTAGATCATGCCCCTCATACATGCACAAAGACACCTGACTTTGAGCCAAAGCGGGCGCATCATTCATCCCATCGCCCACCATGCCCACCACTTCCCCACGCGCTAACGCCCTTTGGATATGCTCTAATTTCTGCTCCGGACTTAGGGGGGCGTGGCAGGCAACCCTTAAGTTTTGGGCGATGTGTTGCACCTGTGGACTAGAATCCCCGCTTAAAATTTCTATCTCTAGCCCCATTTCTTGCAGGGCGCGCACACTCTGCGTGCTGTCAGGTTTTAGGGGGGCGTGCAGGCTAAAAAGAGCTTTTAATTCCCCATCCACACTATAGGCAAAATGGCTTTCTAAAGATTGTTCCACAACCTCTACCCCCTGCGCGCGCAAATACTCTACACTCCCCCCAAACAAAACATGCCCATCAACTACTCCCCTCAAGCCTCCCACCTCTTGAGATAGAGATTCTAGGGGTGTGCTTTGGGCGTTGTAGTGTTCTTGCAACCACGCACTCACCCCCCTAGAAATAGGGTGGGGGTTGTGTAACACCAAGCTTAAGAGCCAAGAGGGGTTAAAATCCCCGTATGTTTGATACTCTTGCACTTGGAGTGCTGGCGTGGTGAGCGTGCCGGTCTTATCCAAAAAGAGCCTTTGCACTTTGGCCAAAGTTTCTAGACTAGCGGCTTGTTTGCACAAAATCCCCTGCTTTAACGCCCGATTGCTTGCTAGCACAAGGGCAATAGGCGTGGCCAGAGCAAAAGCGCAGGGGCAGGCGATGATGAGCACGCTCACACTAATTACCAGCGCGCGCTCCCACACCCCGCCTATAAACCCCCAGCCCAACAAGCTGGCTAGAGTGATGAACAAAACTACTTGGGTGAAGCGGTGGGCAAGTTTATCTGCTTGGAGTTGGATTTGGGGCTTTTGGGTAAAACTCTTTTGGACCAAGCGCACCATTTGGCTTAAAAAGGACTGCTTAAAGGGGGTGTTCACGCGGTAAATAAAACTCGCCCCTACATTGCTATAACCTGAGAGCACACTCTGCCCGGCGTGCAAGTCTAGGGGGGTGATCTCTCCATTGACAATTTGGCTATTCACCTGCGCGTGCGCGCTCTCTAGCTCCCCATCTAAGGCCACACACTCCCCGCTTAAAACTTCAATGCGATCCCCTATTTGCACCTCAGAGGGAGAGATTAAAACGCGTTTCCCCTCACGCAAGAGCAAGACCTGAGAGGGCAGTGCGCCCTGCAGACCATCTAGCAGGGCGTTGGCGCGCAAAGTGGCCTTGAGTTCTAAGAATTTGGAGATAAACACGAGGGTGATGATCATACTCACCGATTCAAAATAGGGCTCTTGGGCATGGAAAGTGGCATAAATGGAGTAAATATAGGTGGTGAGCGCGCCCAAGCTCACACTCAAATCCATGCCAAAAAAGCCATTTTTGAGCCCATAAAACGCGCCCTTTAAAAACGCTGCCCCCGTGATAAAGAGGGTCAAACTGCTCAAAATCCACGAGGCGATATTGAGCTTGAAGGCCATACTCGCATCCATCCCGGAAAAATAGCCCGCATAATTGGCAATAGCAATCCACATCACATTCATGGTTGCAAAAATGCCCACCACGAGGGCGACATAATGGCGATAATGCGCTCTCTTGCCCCCGCTCTCAACTTTAGGATCAAAGACGCGCGCACGATACCCGATCGCCTCAATAGTGTTTAGCACCTTTGATAAGGGGATTTTCTGAGGTTCAAAGTCAATATAAGCGCGGTGCGTGGTGTAGTTGACCTGCACGCTATTCACCCCCTCTTGTTTTAAAAGCACATGTTCGATGAGCCACACACAGGCCGCACAATGGATATTTTCTAAAATGAGCGCTACCTCTAGGCCTTCTTTGGTGGGTGTGGTAAAGTCTGCTAAGAATTGAGGGGTGTCGTAGTGGGTAGAGATGGGGTTTTGGGCTTGTATGGGCTGGAGGGTTTTATCTCCTAATTTGTCATAGAAGTTCTCTAATTCTAAAGAATGCAGTAAAAAATACACACTCTCACAGCCCGCACAGCAAAAATAGAGGTCTTGCTTGGGGGCTTTTTTGAGAGCGTGGGGGGGGTAGAGCAACTGGCAATGCGCGCAGGGGATTTTATCCAAGTGTTGCCTTAATGCTGTAGGTTTGAGCGTGGGCGTAAATGCGCGCCACCTCAGGAGTTACATCGCGCTGATCTTTGGAGTTGTGTGTGATTAAGGGGGCTTGCACTTCTAGCAGACTTTTAGAACTCTTGCGCGCACAGCAGAGCACTAAAGTCGCCTTTTTGTGTGCAAAAGGGTGCACAAAGCGCACACATACGGGGTTAAGCTTGGCATTTTGCAGGGCAAAAAGCAGGCTATCTGCTAAGTTGGCATGGTAGCAGAGAATGAAATAGCCTTGGGGTTTTAAAAGGCGGTAGGCTTTAGCGCACAACGCACTTAAGGGTAAAAAGCTTTGGTTGGTGGCGCGCGCGATCTGGGGGTTAGGACTTTGGGGGCTGTTGAGGTGATAGTAGGGGGGGTTAGAAATAATGCAGTGATAAGTATCTAAGTTGGCATGTAGAAAATCTGCGCAGATCACGCGCGCATGGGGGGCGTGTGCGCTGTTTTTTTGGGCAAAAAAGGCTAGGTTGGGATCGATCTCGATCAAATCTAGGGGGTTAGCAAACTCTCTAGCGCACAGCAAGCCCACCACCCCACAGCCTGCGCCCACATCTAAGAGTTTGGCGCGTTTTTTGATAAAGGGACGGGCGAAATGGACCAAAAAGAGGCTGTCGCTATTGTAGGCATACCCCCCTAAAGGTTGGTAGAGCCGCAAGAGTGCCATGTGAGCAGGTCGTGATCTAAAATCTGGGCGTGGTGGGGGGTGAAGTGGGCTTTGGCGTGGTGGGGGATGGGTTGGTGGGGCTCTAGGGAGGTGTTGGTATGGGTTAAGAGCATATCAATATGATCTTGCAGACTAGCGAGCAGATGCCAACCCCCCTCAATGATATTAAAGCCGGTATGCAGGGGTAAATCCTGCACGCGGGTATAGAGTCGGACTTCACGCCCAGCCACGCCAAAGAGGGGTAAAGAGCGATCGATCACGGGGTTACGGCTTAAAATGGCGACATCACAAAGCCTATCTTGATAGAGTGGGTCAGCAAAGCGGTGATCGAGCAGAGGGCGATCGGTGCGCGCGCTCTGCCCTGAGATAATGAGAGTTTGGGCAACCCCACGCTGATTATGGGTGAAATTAAGGCTTTTGGTCCCGGAAATTTTGCCCTGATAATTGCCATCTAGTCTTGTGGCGATTTTAAAGAGATTAAAAACTCCTCTCTTAGACAAACACTTAAAGGGATAGAGCAGATCGTAGCAGGCGGGCAAATCCAGCACGATCACTTCAATACCGGCCTCTTGCAGGCGTTTTAAGCCCCCTTGAGCTGGAGGGTGTTGTTCTAGTGCGCCCACGATCACGCGTTTAGGCTTGAGCGCGCACAACAGAGCCGCACAGGGGGGGGTTTTGCCAAAATGATTACAAGGCTCTAGGGTTACTAGAAGGGTGCACTCTTTAAAAAGATCGCTATGATTTTGGGCTAAAAAGTTGTAATTAGCTTGCTTGTCTAGGGGGTCGATGTCTTTAGGGAAAGGCACAGCAGAGAGCGCGTTAAATGCTTCTGCTAAAGCGCGCACTTCGGCGTGTGGGGTATGGGCTTTGGTGTGGGTCTGCAGACTCAAAAGGCGGTAATTTTGATCTAGCACCATGCAGGCTACACTAGGATTAGGCAAAGCTAAAGTTTGCACCTCCCAAGCCTTATCAAGGCAAGATTGCATTAAGAGTTCAAACATGGCGTGCCTAAGAGAAGAAGGGCAGGGCTAAGAAGCTTTTGATCACCACAGCGTTGATGATGTCTACAAAAAACGCTCCCACTAAGGGCACAACTAGAAAAGCGACATGGCTATGCCCGTAGTGGGTGGTGATGGTTTGCATGTTCACCATCGCTGTAGGGGTCGCGCCCAAACCAAAACCACAATGCCCCGCGCTCAAAACCGCCGCATCGTAGTTTTTGCCACAGACTCTAAAGGTTACAAAAATGCTATAGAGGATCATCACCACCACCTGCACGCTCAAAATGACGATAATGGGCAGAGCTAAATGGGCAAGTTTGACCAAATCAATACTCATTAAAGCATAGGCCAAAAAGAGGTTGAGGCTTACATTCCCAATCACGCTCACCTCGCGATCAAAGACCTTGTGGATTTTAAAATAAGAAAGCAGATTGCGCAAGAGCACCCCCACAAATAAGCACCATACAAAGGTCGGCAAAGTAACCCCGCCCACCTTGACATGCGCCATTTTGGAGATCAGAGTGCCTACCAACAGGGCAATGCTCACCAAAGCCAAGCTTTCTATAAAACTGCTTGCCGTGATGAGGCGCTCTTTTCTAGGGGTTTCAAACGCACTAGGAGGCTCTTGCTCCATGCGCTCTTTATCTTGCTGGCTGGGTTCTAGTTTGTATTTTTTAATCAGGTAGCGCGCCACAGGCCCGCCGATGAGCCCCCCGCTCACTAACCCAAAGGTTGCGCAAGTGATGGACACCTCTAGGCTCTCAGCAAAGCCATAAGGGGGTTTGATAAAGACATCTGACCACGCCGCACTGGTGCCATGCCCGCCAATAAGTGAGATTGAGCCTCCTAAAAGCCCCATGAGAGGATTAGCACCAATCAAGCTAGCAATGCCTACCCCTACGGCGTTTTGAATCACCACAAACACTCCCACCACCGCGACAAAAATGCCCAACATTTTCCCCCCTTTTTTTAGAGAGGCAAAATCCGCGCTTAAACCAATAGTGATAAAGAAAGTCAGCATGAGAGGGGTTTTCAGCCCCGAATCGAGCACCAATTTAAAGTCGTAGAATTTGTGGGCGATCATAATGGCAATGGCGACTAAAACACCCCCTACAACGGGCTCAGGGATGTCGTAATCGCGCAAGAATTTAATTTTAGAAATAATCCAACGCCCTAGCAACAACACCCCTACCATGCACACCAAAGTCCCATAAACATCAAGAGTGATCGTTTGCATTGCTAACCCCATTTAATTAAAGCGTTAAAATATTTAGCTTATAATAGCACATATCATCGTGTTATCATAAAAGGGAAGAGATGTCCGTTGTCTTGCAAATTGGGGCTGGGGGGGTTGGTAACGTAGTTGCCCATAAGCTGTGCCAAAATCGCCAAGTTTTTAGCCAAGTGGTGTTGGCTAGCCGCACGCTTTCCAAATGCCAACAAATCGCCAAAGAAGTCAAAGCGAGAGGTTTGGGCGAGGTGGTTTGTGAGCAGGTCAATGCGGATAGTGTGCAGGAAGTGGTCGCCCTCATTGAGAAATACCGCCCTAAAGTGGTGATCAATGTCGCTCTGCCCTATCAGGATTTGGCCATCATGCAGGCGTGTTTGCAGACTAAGACCAATTACCTAGACACGGCTAACTATGAACATCCCGATGTCGCTAAATTCGAGTATAAAGAGCAATGGGCCTTTGACAAGGCGTATAAAGAAGCCCAGATTTTTGGTTTGCTAGGAAGTGGTTTTGATCCCGGGGTTACCAATGTCTTTTGTGCCTTCGCGCAAAAACACCACTTTGATGAGATTTACGATATTGATATTTTAGATTGCAATGCAGGCAACCACCCCTACCCCTTTGCGACCAATTTTAATCCTGAGATCAATTTAAGAGAAGTGAGCGCACCGGGGCGTTACTATGAAAATGGTTCTTGGGTAGAGACCAAGCCCTTGGAAATTAAGCAAACATGGGCGTATCCGGGCATTGGTGAGCGCGATTCCTACTTGCTCTACCATGAGGAGTTAGAGTCGCTGGTCAAACATATCAAGGGTTTAAAGCGGATTCGCTTCTTTATGACTTTCTCAGAAAACTACTTAAACCATATGCGTTGTTTGGCCAATGTGGGTATGCTCCATATCGATCCGGTGGAAGTGCCTACCGCACAGGGGGGACGCGCGCAAGTAGTGCCCATCCAAGTTTTAAAACAACTCTTGCCCGATCCAGCTAGTCTTGCAGGTAAAACAACGGGTAAAACTAATATCGGGTGCTATATCCGCGGTAGTCAAAACAAGCAGGAGAAAAAGCTCTATATTTACAATGTCTGCGATCATCAGAAATGCTATGATGAGGTGGGATCGCAAGCCATCAGCTACACGACTGGCGTGCCTGCTGTGGTTGGGGCGATGATGATTTGCAAGGGCATTTGGGGCGGAGAAAACTCTAAGGGAGTCTTTAACTTAGAACAACTCGACCCCGATCCTTTCTTAGAAGAACTCACCAAACAAGGTTTGGGCTACGAAGTGATTGTGCGCTAGATTTCTACTCTAAGGTTTCCTTGCAAAGCTTGTTTGGCCTGCTTGTTGTAAGATCTCCACGTAAACTCATGCTTTAAATTTTAATTAGAGCGAGCGTGCTTGCCATTTGGAGTTCTCGCATGAATGTCAAGTTGGGTTTGTTTTATATGGCGTTGAGTGCCTTGAATTTGGGAGTCATGGGGGCATTGATTAAAATGATGAGCCACTATTACTCGCCCCTAGAAAATATCTTTTATCGCTCCTTTTTTATGCTCTTATTTCTAACTCTGCTTTACTACGCCAAACCCTTTAGTTTTAAAGCGCACAAAAAAGGAGGGGCTTTTTTATTAGGTTGGCGCATGGTGATTGGATCGACTAGCATGATTTTAATGTGCCATAACATTTATATTATGTCTTTGAGCACCGCTTCTGCCTTTAATCAAAGTGCGCCCCTATATTCAATCGCCATCGCCTTTTTTATCTTTAAAGAACCCATAAGTCCGCGCTTGCTACTGGCAGGTTTATTAGGAGTGATGGGTGTGATCTTGGTTGCTAATCCATATACTAGCGGTCTCTCATGGGGACAGATTGTCTGTGGTGTGCTCAATGGCTTATTGGTGGCCATCGCTTACAGCAGTTTAAACCGCCTAAAAGAATATTATGATGAAGGCTTTGTGGTTTTTGTTTTTAGTTTGTGTCTAAGTGTTTTGGGTTTTATAGGACTATTTATACATCTGTCTCCCTTTGCTTCAGGCTACCATCCCTTACGCTTTGATGGGAGCTGGTGGCAGTGGGATCTATGGGTTTTTATGGGGATTGGGTTCACGGGCATGTTAGGGCAATTTTTCCTCACTAAAGCCTATATGAGCGCGCCAGTGGGGATTATCTCCCCAATGAACTACACGCGCCTAATTTGGAGCAGTCTCTTTGGAATATTGCTTGGAGACCCATGGCTGGGCATTGGAGAGGGAGTGGGGATGGGGCTTATTGTGATTTCAGGGATACTTATCACCACCCAAACGCGCAAAAAGACACATAGAGGATAAAAGTCTCGTGCTAGCCACAGTCCGGATTAAAAAACTTCATTGCAAGAAAAAGGTTAAAAAGAAGAGAATGGTCGGAGTAGCGGGATTCAAACCCACGACCTCACCCACCCCAAGGGTGCGCGCTAATCAGGCTGCGCCATACTCCGTTTCAAAAGCTCTTATCTTACCCCTACACGCATTAATTTTAACTTAAACTGGTGGCGGGGGGTTTATGTTATAATCTCACATCATGAGGGAGTGGACAGTGTTGCAATCTGCATGGCGATTTTTAAGAATGATATTGTTGGTTTTCTCTGTAGGTGTAGCCAAAGAGGCCAAAGAGGTTCATGCCGCTGGGGCAGCTAATCTTACTCAAGCACTAGAAGAGATTAAGCGAGCTTTTTTAAAAGAACATCCAAATGTTAAGGTGTCTTTGAGCTTTGGTTCTTCGGGCAAGCTGTATAATCAAATCCGACAAGGCGCGCCCTTTGATCTCTTTGTGAGCGCGGATAAGAAACGACCCTTACGCTTGAGTGAGGACAAGATCACCCCCTACACCCCCAAAGTTTACGCAAAGGGTGTGCTTGTGCTATGGAGCAAAACGCGCTTAGTGCCTTCTTTAGAGGTCTTAAAAGGCTCTTTTGAACACCTTTCTATAGCTAACCCCACTTTAGCCCCCTATGGTAAGGCTAGCATGGAAGTGCTTGAAAAACTTCAGCTCGCCCAAACTCTTAAATCTAGGATTTTACTAGGCAACTCCATCGCCCAAGCTAACCAATATGTCGCCAGCGGAGGGGCTGAGCTGGGCTTTAGCGCGCTCTCTTTGATGGATCGCCGCGATTCTAAGCACTACTACATTGTGCCCAAAGAGTATTACCAACCCATTGAACAGGCTTTAGTGCTCACCAAGGCAGGGGGAAAAAACCCTCTTGCTAGAGAGTTTGAACAATTTATCCTTGGGCAAACAGGGCGCGCGATTTTGAAAAATTACGGCTATATTGTGGATTAGTGGATCACACCTTTTTCACCACTCTCAAGCTCACCTTTACTCTAGCCGCCTGCACGACTCTCATCTTACTCCCCATAGGGTTAGCTTTAGGAGCTTATTTAGCGCACAGGCAGGGTTTACTTAAAACTTTCTTAGAAACCCTTACTTGGATGCCTTTAGTGCTCCCTCCCACAGTGCTAGGTTTTTATCTCTTATTGCTTTTATCTCCCACCAGCCCACTAGGACTTTTCTTAGACAAATACTTACACCTGCGCCTAGTCTTTAGCTTTGAGGGGCTAATCTTGGGCAGCGTGATCTTTTCTCTGCCCTTCATGGTTAACCCCATCCAACACGCCCTAGCTAATTTGCCCCCCTCGCTCAAGGAAGCTAGTTACGCTTTGGGTAAGGGCAAACTTTTCACCTTTTTTAGAGTGCTTTTGCCCAATATTAAACCCAGTTTGTGGCTGGCCATCACCACTACCTTTACGCACACTATCGGGGAGTTTGGCGTAGTCATCATGTTAGGAGGGGATATTGAGGGAAAAACACGCGTGGCTAGCGTGGCGATCTTTATTGCCTCAGAAGCCAATAACGATACACTGGCTAATCAATACGCCTTAGTGCTTTCTGGTGTGAGCTTTGTTTTACTCTTTGGGATTCTCTGGTGGCAAAAGAGGGCACAAGATGCCTATAAAAAATAGCGCACACTAGCAAACCCTCTTAAACCCTTTGAGGCGATGAGTTTAACTTGCTCGATCCTCACAATCCCACCCAAAGCAAAGAGGCGATTTTTTTGTAAGGGGGTGAGTTGATCCAAATAATCTAAACCTAAAGGAGGGGATTTGTGAGGAGTGGGAAAAATGGGGCTTAGGGTGCAAAAATGCGCCCCTAAATCTAGGGCTTGTTGCACCTCTTGTGCGCTATGCGCGCTGTAAAAACTAGAGAGAGTGGGAGGAATGCTAGGCAATTCTGCAAGCGCGTGCCCCTTAGCATGCACACCAAAAAAGCCGTATTGGAGGGCTTGATCAATACTGCTAGAGAGAAGGGGGAGATTAAGATAGCTAGTTATTGCAAAAGTTTTACAGAGTTCCACAAAACAGGCAAGTAAATCGGGGGGCGCGCACGGGGCGCGCAAACAGGCGCGACTAGGGCGGTGGGTGCTAAAGCTTTTAAAAAGGGTGGTTTTAAAATCCTCTAGGTTGCGTGTGCTTAAAAAAGGCGGGGTGATGCAATAAGATTCGATCAAATGCGCTCGCGTGGGCTGTCTTTGAGCAAGGCAGCGATGGATTTAGAAAGCAGAGCAAAAAAGCTAAAAAGTCCAAAGACAAAGAGAGCAACAAAGATCGCTACCTTCATATCCCAATCTCTAAAGATAAAAAGGCTCAACCCTCCGCAGGTCAGCGCGATCCCTACAAAAAGACCGGCAAAGAAATCTAAAAGGGCGATGAGAGTGGCTTTTTCCATCGCCTAGTGATCTTCATCCACGATGACCGCACCGGCTAAGTAGACATAGGTCAAGATCATAAAGACAAAAGCTTGCAAGATTCCCATGAAAAAGAGCACCATAAAGGGCGCGATGGGAATGACCCATGGGACTAATAAGAGCATGATGAGCAAAAACATGTCATCGCCCTTGATATTTCCAAAGAGACGGAAAGAGAGCGAGATGATCCTAGAGAGGTGAGAAACGATTTCTACGGGCAACATGATAGGAATGAGCCATTTCACTGGGCCTAGAAAATGACTAAAGTATTTGATGAGTCCTTGGGTGCGAATCCCCTCAAAGTGATAGTAAAAAAAGACAATGAGGGCGAGCACGAGGGTAAAACTCCAATTAGCCGTAGGGGCTTCAAACCCGGGGATAATACCTATCATGTTGCAATAGAACACAAAAAGCGCAATAGTGCCCGCTAGGGGGAAATATTTACGGGCTAAATCCTCCCCGATCACATCTTTAGCCACATGTAAAATGCCCTCAATGGTCGCCTCATAGACATTTTGCAAACCAAAGGGCACCATTTGTAATTTGCTCGCGGCTATCTTGCCAATAATGAGAGTGGCTAGCGCGCACACGATGGTGTAAAACCCAACAATAAAGCTGTGATCTGAACTCAACAACCCTGCAAAAGTGAATAACCGATGCTCCATGTCTTACTCCTAAGATGATTTAAACTTGGTGCGCCCTTTGCGCACAGCGATATGGCACGCCTGCATTAAAATACCCTTGAACGCCTTTTCTTCCAGCACGCTTAAACCCGCGATGGTCGCGCCCCCGGGGGTGCAGATGGAATCGATGATCTCTTGGGGGTCGCTCTCTTGCAAGAGTTGGGCAAAACCCTTAAAACTCTGCTCTACAAGCTCTGAGGCTTGATCCACACTTAAACCCTCCCGCACGCCCGCACTCACTAGAGCCTGAGCTGCCATGCTTAAAAAAGCCAAAGAACTCCCATTGGTGGCTAGAGAAGCGTCAATGAGGGCTTCGCTTTGCACCTCTACACAACTTCCAAAGCATTCTAAAATTGTTTGAGCGTAGGAACTAATTTGCTTCTTCAGGTCTTCTCGATGCCTGTAGATTAATTGACGCCTTAGATCGTAATTTTGATCGTAGTTAGCCAGTATTGATTTGTAGGCTTTTTTGATCCACCTCACAACATGTTGGTGTTGCTTTTTGAGATAAGATTGCAACTCAGATTCAAAGGCAACATTGTTTAGAGAGTGCATATGGTTTAGCACATATTCTTCAAATTCAGCACATGTTTTGGAAGCCTCAGGAAAATTATTTTTGACTTCACCCATCACCTTATCTATAGTGTTGCTGACAAATGCGTCAACATCTACCATGCTAGGATCGATACCTAGAAGATACCCTACCCCCTCTAAAAAATCATGGGGGAATTTTCTGGATAGCCACTCAGACAACCATTCAAAGTCTTCCTCTTGTTCGTTGGGTTTATTATATGAGTCATGATCTTGAACTTTTAAATATTTGGGATGATACGCAGTATCCACATAATAGCTTGTTGCAGACAGCCCATACTCGGCAGCAACATTGGGCATGCAACGCACATAGGCATGGCTTTTAATGCGCTCTTTAAGCGCATCCACACTTACCCCCGCTAAGACACTCAGCACTAAAAGAGCTGTGCCCTGATAGGAGAAACTCTCTAAAGCATGGGGTTTCATAGTCAGGAGCACAACCGCCTTTTCCACATTGACATCATTTACAGATCGATACCCAGATTCGCATGTGGCTTCTGGCACAAGCTTTCCCCACCCATAAGGACCGCCAACAGCGTATTCTTGTATCTCATATCTTTGTGCGTTTGCTGACTCTACCTCTTCACAATATTTCTCAACATGCTTATGTGCAGGCACAATTTCCACCTCAAGGGGCAAAGTCTCCAAAAAAGGGCGGATTTTCTCCGGATCACGCCCCGTGATTTGGATGTGGTGATCTTGGAGTTTAGAGGCGTTTTTAGCAAAGCCCTTTAATATGGCACGCGCCATGTTGCCATAACCCACAATGAGTAAACGCGTTTTCATTAGGACTCCTGATCCTCCTGATAAAATTGAGCAATGCGTTCAGAGATGTGGTATTGGGGGTACTTGGCACTATCCAGCACCACCTGCGCCATGAGTTGGTGATCGAAGTTAAAGACTAGCGGGGCTAAAAAGTTAATGGTAGATTCTTTAAGAGGCTTTTGGAGCACCACAATATTAGCAATCAAAATATTCTGAGCCTGATCGAGGTTGAGCAAAACCTGTAGACCGAGTGGAATGTCAAACTCGTAATTGCGCAAGGCAAAGGGATTTACAAGGGTAAAGGTGGGAGCGATGTCATCGGCGTTGCGTAGGCGCATAAACACTTCATCAATTTTTTCTAACTCCATTTTAGAGACCTGCTCAAATCCTAAAATGGGGGATTTGACACTAAATAACATTCCAACCCTTGCACATAATGTAAAAGCTCCAATTTTACTACAATCCACTCTAAAAATCAATCTAGCGGGGGATTTTTGGTATAATGACAACCTTTGAGCATGAAAGGTTCTAGAATGCGGGTTTTGTGGCTTTCTTTGGCGTGTGCGCTGTTGTGGTTGGGCTGTGCCAAGAAAAATAAGGATGCTATTTACAACCGCCCGGCAATCTTTTGGTATCAAGGAATTTTGCGCGAAATTTTATTTATGAATTTAGAGACTGCGGACAATTACTATTCTTCCTTGCAAAGCGAACACATTAACTCGCCCCTTGTGCCTGTGGCCATGCTGGCTCTAGGGCAGGCGCATTTAAAGAAAAAGGAATTTGTGTTGGCCGAGTATTATTTTGATGAATACATCAAACGCTTTGGGAATGAGAGCAATGTGGACTATTTGAAATACCTCAAGCTCCAAGCGCGCTACTATTCCTTTAAAAACCACAGCAAGGATCAAGAGTTTATGTCTAACACCATTGGGATGTTGAACGATTTTGTGGACAAATATCCCAATAGCCGTTTTATTAACCAAGTAGAATACATGCAGGTTAAATTCATTTTAGGACAAAATGAGCTCAACCGCGCGATCGCTAATGTCTATAAAAAACGCCACCAAAAAGAGGGTGTGAAACGCTATTTAGATCGCGTGGATGAGGTTTTAGAAAAAGAAACGCATCCTAAAAAATCTTATATGCCCTGGTATGTGGCGATATTTAATTGGTAAGGGAACAGATGATTGAAAAATTTCCAAGTGTAGTGCCCGTGATCGTGGAGGAAGAAACTTTTATGTACCCTTTCATGATCGCGCCTATTTTTATCAACAGTGAGGCTAATATCAAGGCAGCCAACAAAGCTACTCAAGACAAAAACGATTTGATTTTTGTAAGTTGTGCTAAAAATGGGGAACAGGAAGCGGACAAATTTTATGATGTGGGTGTGATTGGGAGTATTGTACGCAAGGTGGTTTTACCTGACAATCGCATGAAAATTCTCTTTCAAGGGATTTGCAAGGGACGCATTGTCAATATCCAATCCCACGACCCTTTAGAGGCGATGGTAGAGGTGATCACCTATAAGGATTATGACCATGACAAAATACGCGCTATTTTAGAGATTCTCAAAGAGAAGGTGGGCAATTTAGCTAATATTAGCCAGTTTTTTCCTCCAGATTTGTTGCGCGCCATTGATGATAATAGCGATCCTAACCGTATTGTGGATTTGATTGCCTCTGCGTTGCGCATCAAAAAAGAACAATCTTACAAGCTCTTTGCTAATGACAACACGGAGGAGAGACTTTTAGACCTCATCGATCTAGTGATGGAGGAAACCAAAACCCAAAAACTCCAAAAAGAGATCAAAAGCAAAGTCCATAGCAAAATGGAGCGCGTCAATAAGGAATACTTTCTTAAAGAACAACTTAAGCAAATCCAAAAAGAATTGGGCATTGACAAACAACGCGATGAGGAAATCCAAGAGTACTTCCAAAAACTAAGTGCTATTGAGCCTTTTATCACCAAAGAAATCCATAAAGAGATTAAAAAACAGATCGAGCGCTTGAGTCGCATCCATCAAGATAGCTCGGATGTGGGGATTTTGCAAAATTACATCGAGTGGGTGCTTGAAATCCCTTTTGGACAATATAGTCAAAAACATCTCTCCGTCAAAGAAGTGGAAAAACAGCTAGATGTCGATCATTACAGCCTAGAAAAGCCTAAAGAGCGCATTGTAGAATATTTTGCTACGATGGAGCTAATGCGCTTGCGCAAACAGGAGAATAAAGAAACTAAGGGCACAATTCTATGTTTCTATGGTCCCCCCGGAGTGGGCAAAACCAGCCTAGCTAACTCCATTGCTAAGGCGATTAGCCGTCCGCTTGTGCGCATCGCTTTGGGCGGGCTAGAAGATGTCAACGAACTTAGAGGACACCGCCGCACTTATTTAGGTTCTATGCCCGGGCGCATTGTGCAGGGCTTGATCGAGGCTAAGAAAATGGATTGCGTGATGGTGCTCGATGAGATTGATAAGGTGGATAAGAGCATGCGTGGCGATCCAGCTAGCGCGCTTTTAGAAATTTTAGACCCTGAGCAAAATACCAGCTTTAGGGATTATTACACCAATTTTAATATTGACCTCTCTAAGATCATCTTCATTGCTACCGCTAATGACACCGCTACCATCCCCCCTCCCCTAAGAGATCGCATGGAGTTTATCAGCGTGTCCAGTTACACCCCTCAAGAAAAAGAGCAAATCGCGCGCAACTACCTCATCCCTCAAGAGCTCAAAAAGCATGCCCTTAAAAGCACTGAAGTCTCTTTCACCCCCGAAGCGGTGCAACTCATCATTGAAAAATACACTAGAGAGGCAGGGGTGCGTGGGCTTAGACGCGCTGTTGCGACCATCATGCGCAAATGCGCTAAAAAAATCTTGCACGATCAAGAGGAAAAGACCCCCAAAGAAGAAAAATCGTCTAAAACCCAAGAACAACCCAACGCGCGCAAGCGGGGTCGCCCTAGCCGTAAACTCCATATCACCCCTGAAAATATCCCCGAATTTTTAGACAAAATCGTTTTTGAAATCGATCCCATCGACAAGGAAGACGCGCTAGGAATTGTCAATGGTCTAGCGTGGACAAGTGTAGGCGGGGATGTGCTCAAAATCGAGGCGATCAAACTCAAGGGCAAGGGGAATTTAAAGCTCACGGGGTCTTTGGGCGAGGTGATGAAAGAATCCGCCCATATTGCGCATTCTGTAGTGAAATTGCTCATTGATGAGGACATGCTCACCCCCAAAAAGAAAAAATCTAAAGAGGGCAAAATCTATAATCTCTATGATATTCATTTGCATGTGCCCGAAGGGGCGACTCCTAAAGATGGTCCTAGTGCAGGGATCACTATGGCCACTAGCATCGCCTCTATTTTATGTGATAAAAAAGTGCGCGCTGATGTGGCGATGACGGGCGAACTCACTTTGAGCGGACGGGTTTTGCCCATTGGCGGATTAAAAGAAAAGCTTATTGCTAGTTATAAAGCGGGCATTAAAACCGCTTTGATCCCTGAGAAGAACTACCAAAGAGATTTAAAAGACATTCCTACAGAGGTGCAAGAAAATATGGAAATTAAAGCTGTGCGCCATATTGAGGATGTGCTAGAAATTGCCTTGGTGCCCTAATGCGCGTAGGCATTATTGGGCTAGGTCTGATGGGGGGTTCGATGGGGCTAGCCTTGCAGGAGGTGCGCGCCCAGCTAGGCATTAAAAGCTTGTTAGGTTTTGATAGTAACCCCATACATGCCCAAATGGCCTTGAGTTTAGGACTAGTGGAGGAATGCCTAGATTTTGAGCACATGCAAACATGTGATGTTCTCATCTTAGCGACCCCTTTGCAGGGCATTATAGATATTCTCAAGCAGTTACAACCCCCCAAAACAACCACAATTATTGAGATCGGCGGGGCTAAGGGGGAGATTGTGCGCGCCATTCCCCCAACTATCCGCCCTCAAGTGGTCGCTACACACCCGATGTGTGGCACAGAGTTTCATGGTCCTAAAGCCGCGTTAAAAGGCCTGTATAAACATAAAATCGTGGTGTTGGTGGACACAGAACAGAGCGCGTCTATGCACACAGAGCGCGCTAGAGAACTCTTTAGTGCGATTGGTATGCAAATGGTCAAAATGCGCGCGGACGAACACGATCGCCATGTCGCCTTTGTAAGCCATCTCCCCCATGCTATTAGCTACGCTCTAGCTAATGTAGTCTTAGCCCAAGAGAGCCCTCAAAATATCTTATCCCTAGCTGCAGGGGGCTTTAGGGATATGAGTCGTCTCTCTAAGAGTGCGCCGGATATGTGGCGGGGGATTTTTGCGCAAAATCAAGGGCGCATCTTGGAGGCGTTAGAGCTTTTCATTACAGAAATGCAACAAGTGAAAGGTTGGCTAGAAGCCCAAGAGTGGGAGAAACTGCAAACATGGATGCAACAAGCCAACCGCTTGCAAGAATTTATGTAGGGGGGTAACTATGGAAGCCCAGTTAATGAAACTTGCCATTGAAACCTACAAGATCACCTTGATGATTTCCTTGCCCGTGCTCTTGGTGGGCTTGGTGGTGGGGCTCTTGGTAAGCATTTTCCAAGCCACTACACAAATTAATGAAATGACCCTCTCTTTTGTGCCTAAAATCTTAGCTGTGATCGCCGTGATTGTGATCACCATGCCTTGGATGCTCAACATGCTCTTAGATTACACTAGCATGCTCTTTAAGCTCATCCCTAAGCTGGTTTCTTGAGCCTTGTTTTAGATTTTTCCAAATATTCTAGTGTGGAAATCGGAGGCAAGGTGCAGGTGGCACTCCTGCGCACTTATGGGAGCTATGAGGTGCAGATGGTGGGCTTGGGCAATAATTTGTTAGTGTCCCCCCACGCGCGCAATTTGGCGATTTTAGATCGCTGTTTTGACACTATAGAGGATAAGGGAAGTTTTATAGAGGTGGGGGCTAAAACCAACGCGCAAAAACTCTTTAGCTATTTCAGGGATCACAATTTAGGGGGTTTGGAGTTTTTAAGCGCCCTGCCCGGAAGTGTGGGCGGACTGCTTAAGATGAACGCGGGGATGAAAGCCTATCAGATGAGCGATGTGATCTTACAAGCTAATATCAATGGGACATGGCTAGATTTGGAGGCACTAGGTCTAGGCTATCGCACGAGCGTATTTGAGGGTGTGGTCTTTGGGGTGCGTTTGCAAAAGATACAGGGTTTTAGAAAAAGCGTTCTGCAAGAATGCCAAAGCATGCGTTTTCACCCTAAAAAACCCAGCTTTGGGAGTTGTTTTAAAAACCCCCCGGGGGATTTTGCCGGCAGGCTGTTAGAGGCGGTAGGGATGAAGGGGTTTAGTTTGGGGCGGGTGGGTTTTTCTAGCGCGCATGCTAACTTCCTCATCAATCTAGGAGGGGCGCATTTTGAAGAAGCTCTAGATTTGATCGAACTAGCCAAAGAGCGGGTTTTTAACGCTTTTGGGATCATCTTGCAAGAAGAGGTGTGTATTCTCACTTAATGAGGAGGTTTGTATGCGCATAGCTAGACTCTAGGGGGCATGAGAGAGAGTTAAGGCTAATGAGAGAAATCAACGCCACTGAACCCCTTGAGATTGCCTATGCTAGAAACTTTTACCTCTTCAAGGGAGCGGTAGAAATCACAAGTGGAAATTATTACTCTAATATCCCCCTAACTTACATAGAAATCGAAACCTAAATGCCACACCCGCAAACCCCAAAACTTTAAAAGATATTTTGAAAATTTGGGGTTAGTAGCTTTAGTAAAAATCTGCTAGAATAGGGCAAAGGATTGTGATGCAGATCAAAGTGAAGGCTTTTGGAAACACCCAAACAAATTGTTATATCGCTAGCTTAGAGCAGGGGGATTTTATCATCGACCCGGGTTTTGGAGCATTAGAGTGGGTGCTAGAGAATACCCAAAAGCCCTTAGCAATCCTCATCACACATGGGCACTACGATCACATTTGGGATGCGCACGCGCTTAAAAATGCCCTGCCCTCTGTGCCTTTGTATGCCCCTAGTGAGGATATTTTTATGCTCACCTCAGATTGTTTTTCTCTAGGGCTGACCCCTTGCCTAGAAAAAGACATTCACCCCATAGCTTGCCACAAGGATACCTTTACTTTTGAAATTGGTAATGTCCCCATTACTTACTGGCACTTCCCCGGACACACACCGGGGTGCTCGATGATCGAATTAGGAGGGGTGTTCTTCAGTGGGGATTTTATTTTTCAGCGCAGTATCGGGCGTTATGACTTCCCTTATTCCAACCCTGCAGACATGAAAGAGTCTTTAAAGCGTTTTGAAGCCTTAGAAAGCTCTCAGGATAAACCCATTTATCCCGGACACGGGCAACCGACTACCCTTAAAAGTGAGCAACCCCATATGAAGGCGTGGATTGCCCATCTCTAATTTATTTTATCGACAAGGATACCTATGTTAAGCGACACCCAAAAGGAACGCTACCAACGCCATTTGATGTTAGAAGATGTGGGTGAAGAGGGGCAAAAAAAGCTTTTAAACGCCAGCGTGTTGATTGTAGGTGCGGGGGGTTTGGGTTCTCCTAATGCCCTTTATCTTGCTGCAGCTGGGATCGGGCGCATCGGGATTTTGGATTTTGATATTATAGAACTGAGCAATCTCCAGCGCCAAGTTATCCACACTACCGAAGAAATCAATGGTGCTAAGGTCAAATCCGCTGCACGCAAGATGTTTGCCCTCAACCCAGAAGTGGAAGTGGAGACTCATTTTATCACTCTTGATGCTAAGAATGCGTTAGAAATCATCAATCGTTACGACTTTATCATCGATGCGACCGATAATTTTGCGAGTAAATTTTTAATCAATGATGCTTGTGTGTTAAGCCATAAGCCTTATAGTCATGCTGGTGTGCTGAAATACCGCGGGCAAGTTATGACGATTTTACCTAAAAAGAGCGCGTGTTTTTCCTGTGTTTTTGACACCCCGCCCGATCCTAAACTTAACCCCACTTTTAAGGCCGGCCTTTTTGGAGTGGTGCCCGGCTTGTTGGGTTGTATCCAAGCGGCTGAGGCTATTAAGTATTTCTTAGGTTTTCCCTTGCTGACAAATACCTTACTGGGCGTGGATATAAAAACCATGAATTTTAGGCATGTCAGCGTGCAACGCAATCCTAAATGCCGTGTGTGTGGAGAGCATGGGATCAAAAGCCTAGAAGACTACCCACAGCAATAATTTTAAAAAGGGCGTTCTATGGATTTATCATCTGTACTTGGTGTGGTTTTTGCGATTCTTGCTATTAGTGTGGGCGACATTATGGAAGGGGGTAACCCCGCCCATGTAGTGCACTTAAGTTCGCTCATCATCATTATCCCTACAACCCTCTGTGCGGCGATGGTGAGCACGCACGCACGCCATGTCAAAGCAGCTTATAAAGAGATCAAGATTGTTTTTCTCAATCCCAAGATCAATTTGCAAGAGACCATTAAAACCATTGTTGAACTATCCACACAGGCGCGTAAGGATGGGGTGCTGTCTTTGGAGTCCAAAGTCGCCCAAATTGAAGATGATTTTACCCGCAATGGATTTTCTATGATCGTGGATGGTAAGGATATTAAATCCGTGCAAGATAGTTTAGAGGTGGCCATTGAGGAATTAGAAGAGCATTATCATGGCGCAGCGCATTACTGGATCACAGCAGGGGAGAGCGCGCCTACTTTTGGACTGGTTGGAGCGGTTTTAGGGTTGATGCTGGCACTTCAAAAACTAGACAATCCCCAAGAGATGGCACTAGGGATCGCGGGGGCATTTACCGCGACCGTTACCGGGATTATGTGTTCCTATGCGCTCTTTGGTCCTTTTGGAAACAAACTAAAAAATAAATCTAAAGACATTCTCAAGGAGAAGATTTTGATTTTAGAGGGCGTGATCGGAATTGCTAATGGGGACAACCCAAGGGACTTGGAAATGAAATTACTCAACTACATCGCTCCGGGCGAACCTAAAAAATCGCAGTTTGAATAATGTCTAAAAAAGCTAAAAAAGTAGAGTGTCCAGCAGGGGAACGCTGGGCGGTTCCTTATGCAGATTTCCTCTCGCTCTTGCTTGCGCTCTTCATTGCTCTATATGCGATCTCTGTGGTAAATAAGGCTAAAGTCAAAGCTCTCAAGAAAGAATTTTTAAAGATTTTTGACTACGCCCCTATTCCAGATTCCTTCCAACCTGTGATCCCCATTCCTCCTGCTCCGGGCGGTCGCCAAGAAGACACTATAGAAGAGCGCGAATCTACCCAACAATCCAACCCTTCGCAGACCACTATTAAAAAGATTGGAGAGGGAAGTGTGTTAGAACAAACCGATCAAGGCTCCGTGCTCAAACTCCCCTCTAGTTTGATTTTCACAGAACCCTATGGGGATACAATCAACGCCACCATGCAAGAATACATTGGGCGCATCGCTAGCATTATCCGCGCCCTTCCAAGCCAAGTCCAAATTAATGTTAGGGGTTATACAGACAACACGCCCATACCCGCACACATTCCCTTTAAGGATCATTATGCGCTAGCAGCTAGCCGTGCTAGCAAGGTGATGCGCGAGCTCATCGCTGATGGTATCAACCCGCAAAAACTCTCTTTTACTTCCTATGGCGCTAACAATCCCATTGTGCCCAATGACAGCATTGAAAATCGCATGCGCAACAATCGCGTAGAAATCTTTTTTTCAACCAATCCTGAGAATATTAATAAAATCAGTTCTATTTTAAACAAGGGTCTCAATGGGCAGTAAAATTCTAGCTCTATGTTTGAGTGTGATCTGCCTCTATGCGCAAAGACTCCCTACAGGTGATGAGCTTTTAAGAGAAGAGAAAAAGCCCCCTGTTATTCCTTTTAAGGCGAGCATTTATTTAGAAAACCCTTCCTATGTGTTTTGGACACAACAATACGGCGTGCGGCGCGCTAAGAGAATCTTAGAGATTGAGGCAATCACAGATAAGGTGCGCGTAGAAAGCGTAACCCTCAATGAAGGGCGTTGCTCTTTCTTGCCCATTTTGCCTAGTTACACGCTCATGTTGCATGAAAAAATGCGCTATGAAGTTTTTTGTGATGAAACTCTAAGAGTGGAGATTAAGAGCAATTTTGGGACACAAATCCTTCATCCGGATTTTGAACCTCCCTCTTGAATCACGGCGTAAAACTTGGATCATAACACACACCTTGTTGGGCGCGCAAAAATTCTGTAACTGTATCAATCTCTTCTTCTGTAGTGTAGGGAGCGTGCAGGCGTTGCAGCTGGCTATTTTGCATTAACAGCATATCCCCCCTGCCTAAGAGATTTTGCGCTCCATCGTTATCTAAAATGATGCGCGAATCGATTTTAGAACCCACTTTAAAGCTCAATCTTGTAGGCAAATTGGTTTTAAGAAGTCCTGTAAGCACCTCCACGCTAGGGCGTTGGGTGGCAATAATGAGATGAATCCCACACGCGCGCCCCATTTGAGCGATGCGAATGATAGGAGCTTCTACTTCTTTGCCTCCTGTCATCATCAAGTCGGCTAATTCATCGATCACAATCACCAAAAAAGGCAATTTGTCCGCGCTTTTAGCGTTATAGCCCTCTAAATTTTTCACCCGCAGGATACTCATAGCGCTATAACGCCGTTCCATTTCCTCAACTGCACATTTGAGCGCATTAATAGCTTGAGTAGGGTCGGTGAGAATGGGCGTGATGAGGTGGGGTATATCTGTGTAGGCGCTAAATTCTACGCGTTTGGGATCGACTAGCAAGAGGCGTAAACTTGTAGGGGTGTGTTGGTAGAGCAATGAGAGCAACATCGTATGCAAACCCACACTCTTCCCACTCCCGGTAGTGCCTGCAATGAGCAAATGGGGTAAGGTGGCTAAATCTAGCACAAAAACCTCTCCGCGCGTGTCCTTACCCAAAGCTAGGGCGAGTTTATGGGAGGTTTGGGCAAAAATGGGATCTTCTAGGATTTCTCTCAAACAAATAGGATCGCTTGTATCGCGCGCAATTTCAAATCCCATAACATCTTTGCCTTGAATGGGGGCATGGATGCGCATGGATTGGGCGCACAACGCCATCGCCAAGTCGTCAGAGAGCCCCATGATTTTACTCACTTTAATATGCGTGGCGGGGCGAAATTCGAAGGTGCTCACCACTGGCCCTACGCAGGTGCGCACAATCTCTCCCTCAATTTTGAACATGCGTAGTTTGCTCAAGAGATTTTGTGCCTGTGTTTGGATTTGATCAGGGGTGTGTTTAGGAGGAGTGGGAGAATTGAGCAAGTTTGTGCTAGGCAGAGAGGCATTTTGGGGAGGATTAGAATCTTTGGGGGCATTTTGGGGAGTTGGAGGGAATTCTTGAGGGATTTCTGAACTCTGCAAAGATCGACGTTGTTGGAGCAAATCCATATAAGCCCCCATAGGCGTAGAGGGGGTGGGAGTTTTTGGTGCGAGCTCTACGCCGTAGTTTTGAGGCAAGGGGGTTAGGTTGTTTTGGGGGGGCTGTGTGGGGGGGTGGTAGGAGGTTACCTTAACTTTAAAGGAGGGTGAAGAGGGGGAAGGGGGGTTGAAGCGCGGGGGTTTGGGGTAGGCTTGGACTTTTTTATGCGCCCAAGCGCGTAAACTTGAGGGGGTTTGCAGGAGATAGTCATAAAGATTTTTAGCCACAGCCTTAAATTGTGTCGGTGCTATAATAAAAAGCGCACAGAGAATTAACCCCAGTGTGAGAAGCCACGCTCCCACTGCCCCCACAAACGCCTCTAGCACTTCCAAGAGGGCTTGACCCACCAAGCCTTGCGCCCCCACTAAGGCCTGCCCTAACACTAGGGCTAAAAACCCCAGCAAACTAGCCAACAACAGCTCTAAAGATCGCAGAGTGGCTTTACGCATTAAAAACACCATCAAGGCTAAATAAAGGGGGAGAATGTAGGCGCATGCGCCAAAATAAGCGGCACTCCCTCGCGCCACCATGCTCCCCCACGCCCCTGCAAGCCCGCTAGGCCCAAAGACGATTGCTAGAAAAAACAATCCCAAGAGACCATAGACTAGCCCAAGAATTAATTTGATGTTTCTCTCCCACACATATCCACATAGGCGCAATAAGTGCAAGCGCTTCGATCCTCTGTTTGATCAAAATCGATTGTCTGCTGACAACTCTCTAAAACTTCTAATAGCCCCTCTTGATCCTCTTGTAACTCAGAGAGAGATTTTTCTAGCAAACAGCCCTCTTTAAGATCGTAGAAATAAATATGTTCAGGGGTATAACCTAGAGATTGTGCTCCTAAAGCGTAGATAGCTAGCTGATAACCTTCTTCTTGGGGCTTAAGCGCGCTTTTAAATTTATAGTCTAGCAGATCGTAACCGCCTGCGCTGTTTTGATCGATGCGATCGATGATCCCACTAAAGCTAAAGCCTCCAATAGAGGTTTCAAAGCGTTGTTCACACGCCACCACTTGCGCTCGGGCGAGTTTCCCTGTCTCACAAGCAAAGAAAGGGGCGAGCTTTTGGGCGACCACTTCCAATTCTAGGCGTTGGAGCGCGTTCAAATTTGCGTAGCTCTCTAAACTTTGGGCAGTCTTTAAGAAAGAATCAAAAGTGATGGGGGCATGGGTGTTTTGATAATGCGATCCGCTGTAATAAGCTTCTAAGATGGTGTGCAACAAAGACCCCATGTTAAAACTCTCTTGTGGAGCGGGGGTAAGTTTTGCCAAATACTGCAGATAAAAACGCCGTTTGCACGCCATAAAATCCTTAATTTTAGTCGCGCTGAATTTAAAATCTGAGGGGATGCGCTCAATGATCTTATCTGGAACGAACTCCCATGTGCGTGCTTGGGGAAAAATCACAAACTCGTTCTCTTCTTTTTCAGGTAAGGGCGTTTCTAAGCTTAGTTCTGCGAGCATTTTAGAGGGGATAGCATTTTGCGCACAGCTGTAGGCGATGTCCACATGGGAGGTGTTTTTAAGAAGTTGGTAATAATAGTGTTTTTGCAGATTTTCTCTATCCTCTAGGGTGGGAATGCCTAAGGCAGTGCGTGTAAAGGTGTTTAAAAAGAGATCGCTATCTTGCACGCTGGGGACTAGGCGATCGTTGAAATCCAAAATCACAATGCGCTCAAAGTGCAAACCACGGCACTCCAGGACATCTAAAACCTTAACCTTGCCTCCGGTGGTGTGATCGAGGCGCACCTCTTGCAAATTGCGCATATAGAGTTCTAGTAAATCCACTACGCTGTATTGTTGCAAGTTAGAAGCAATGGCATGATAGGTTTCAAAAAATTCCTGATGAAAATCTTGAAGCTTATGAGCAGTGTATTTTTCTAGGAGGGCTTGGGTGTGTTCTTGAAGGGTGATAAGAGGATTGGAGGTTTGGCAAGTTTGCAGGGTAGTTTTGAGTGCTTCTAAATCTTTAAAAAGGGGCGCAAACACTTCTTGGACATTTTCTCCGCGTGCAAAGTTGAGATTGTGCCCTAAATCCAATAATTTAAGCGCGCTTAAAATCTCCGCGCTGGGGGTGATGATGGCCAGAGTGCTAGGGTCTAGCCCTTCGCTTAACCACTCCTGCACCCTTTGTAAGGCTAACCCGACTTGATCTAAGCGTTGGTTAAAGGCATAAATAGAGATATGATCCGCACACAAGGGGGTTTGAGGGGTGGCTTGCACAATGGGATTTTCACCTCTGCTTAAAGCCTGCATGTCTAAGATATAGCTATGCTCCTCTTTTAAATTAACCCCTAAAAAGCGCAAACAAGACTGGTTATAGCGATCGCTGGTGATGTGCATAAACAAGGGCGCATGGGAGGCAATTTCTAACAGCATCTCTTGTTCAAACTTGCTCAAAAAGCCCTCTAGGTAAAATTCAATGCGCTCAAATTTGCATAAAACTTCAGGTATAAGAGTGGGGCGTATGCCCAAAATGGGATCGTAGTAGCCCCGCGCTTGCAAAGAGGCTTTATAGTGGCTATGGATGCGCTCTAGCACTTCTAAGTGGTGTTGGTAATCTCCGTAGATGTCTTTAGTGGGGATTTGGGCGATGTCAATGTTAAACTTGGCCAACTCGTTAAAAAAGCGCGCCACAAAGTTACTTCCATCCAAATAACCCAAAAAGCTTTTCTCAAAAACGATCAGGTGTGCTTCTCTCTCCTCTGCGTTTTTAGTCACCTCTTTAATCGCCTCCATCAAGAGCACTTGACGCACACTCTCAGGGATTTTAACCAACCCTTCCACAAAACTGATCTGATTATAAAACTCCTGCACACTCCACGCGGTGGGCAAAAACCCTTCGAGTTGTTTAGCATAAAAGGCATTACAAGCGCGGCGGCTGCTAAAGACATACAAAGTAGGGGGGGTATTTAAATCTAACATGACTCTTCTACGAGCGTGCACGCCCTCTTAGCGATATTTTGCGCGCTAAAGCCAAAATGATCGAAGAGCACGCCCCCGGGGGCAGACTTGCCAAAACTCTCCATGCCTAGCACATCGTGGGCAAAACGCCCCCACTCCAGCCCCCGTCCTGCCTCTACTGCCAACACCTTACCTTTAAACAGGCTTTTTAAATAGGTTTTATCCTGCTCTAAAAGCAGATCAAAGCAGGGCACGCTGACCACCTGCACCCCCACACCTTGATTTTGCAAAATTTGCACCGCCTCTAAGCAGGGGCTAACCTCGCTCCCACTACTCACTAGAGTGATTTGAGGGTTAGGGTGGGCATGCACCACATACCCCCCTTTTTGCACACTCTCTAGGGGCATATTAGGGTGCACGGGCAAGTTTTGGCGCGAGAGCACAAAGGCGCAAGGTTTATTTAAAGAGAGTGCTACCTGCCAACAGCGCACATTTTCATGTGCGTCCATGGGTCTAAAGACATAGAAATTTGGCAACGCCCTTAAATGGCTTAATTGTTCGATGGGCTGGTGGGTAGGACCATCCTCGCCCACCCCAATACTATCATGGGTAAAAATGTAGAAAATTTGATTGCCCATCAGCGCGCTCAAGCGCAAGCTAGGGGCCACATAGTCGCTAAAGACAAAAAAGGTCGCACAAAAGGGCACAAACAAGCCATAATTAGCTAGGGCGTTGCTCATAGCCCCCATAGCGTGCTCACGAATGCCAAAATGCAGATTGCGCCCAAAGTGGGGGGGCAGGCAGTCGGCTTGATCTTTTAAATGGGTGTTATTAGAGGGGGCAAGATCGGCACTCCCCCCCAAAAAGCCTAAATACGCCTCACTCAAGGCGTTTAAGATCGCCCCATTGCTCGCGCGTGTGGCGATCATTTTGCCCGCTTCAAAAGTGGGGTATTGGACTTTAGAGAAGTCTTTAGCCTGCAAGTGGGCAATGCGTGCCTTTAGATCGGGCTGACTCTCTAGGTAGCTTTGCCACTCTAACTCTAGGCGTTGTCCCTTTTCTTGCATGTTGAGCGCGTGCGCTACCCGCTCAGAGATCACAAAATCCCCGCTCAAACCCAAAGCCTCCTTAGAGCGCGCTAAAACCTCTGCCCCCAAAGGCGCGCCATGCACCTTTGCGCTTCCCTCCAAACCTAAAGCCCCCTTGCCGATGGTGGTTTTAGCGATGATTAAAGTAGGTTTTGTGGTGGCTTGGGCGCGCGTTAACAAGCGATCGATTTCTAAGAAATTATGCCCATCGCCCTCCAACACCTCCCAATTTTGCGCCTTAAAGCGTTCGCGCACATTCTCACTAAAGGCTAGGTTGGTGTCCCCCTCAATGGTGATCGCATTGCTATCATAGATCACAATCAAATTATCTAGTCCCAAATGTCCAGCTAAGGACGCGCTCTCATAGCTGATCCCCTCTTGCAAATCCCCATCTCCACAGAGGCAATAAACTTTATGGCTAATGCTTGTGCTATCTAGCAAGTTTTGGGCGATCTTAGCCCCCAAAGCAAAACCCACTGCGTTGGCAAAACCCTGTCCTAGGGGCCCTGTGGTGATCTCCACGCCCGGAGTGTGCTTAAACTCTAAATGCCCGGGGGTTTTAGAATCGAGCTGTCTAAAAGCCTTTAGATCCTCTAAGTTCAGATCAAAACCCCATAGGTGCAAGAGCGCATATACAAATGCACTGGCATGCCCCCCACTAAAGACCAAACGATCCCGATTGAGCCAATGCGGGTTAGACGGGTTGAGGCGCACATGCCGCCCCAACACCACCCCCACCTCTGCCAAGCCCATCGCCACGCCGGGGTGCCCGCTATTGGCCCTTTGCACCATGTCCGCGCTCAAAAAACGCAGAGTTTGGGCGCATTCTTGTAAGAGGGGTAAATCCTGCTCTTTTAACCGATTATCCATACAAAAACCTTTGAAAAAATGCCCTCATTCTAGCAGACTTGCTCTGAATCTAGAGCGCGCGCTTGAGCGATGTCTTGGCTAATTTGGGCTTTGAGTTCAGCTAAATGAGTAAAATGGCGGTTGTCGCGGATTTTCTTTAAGAATAAGACGCGTAAAGAGGGCGGGGGCGTGGTGATCTCTTGATCTAAAATGTGGGTTTCAAAGGCCATTTGCCCATCTGTGCTCAAACGATGCCCTAAAAAACTCACTGCACGCACACGCTTTTGATCTAACAGCACATCGGTTGCATAAACTCCCGCACAGGGCAAGAGTTGGGTTTGCAGGCTGTGAGTATTGATATTTAAAGTGGGATAGAGATGCTCATGCCCCAAATGTTGTCCGGGGATCACTACCCCCTGCAGAGCAAAGGGACGGCCTAAGAATTTGCGCGCTAAGAGCACATCACCCCGTTCAATGCAGGTTTTGATATGGTAGGAGTGTAGAGAAATGCCCTTAATTTTAATCTCTGTGATCACCTCCAAATGGATTTGAGGGCTTAACATCGCGCGCAACTCCTCTATTCCCATCGATCGCCCTTGTGCGCATTTAAAATCATAGCCCACTACGATTTTTTGCAAACGGGGGAATTTTTGGGTGAGCAGAGCGATAAAATCGCGCGCACTAATATGGCGTGCCTGCTCTAGGGGCAAAAAATAGAGATTTTGCGCATAAGAAGCGAGCAAACATGCGCGCTCTCTTAAAGGGGTGAGTGCTTTAGGTGGCTCAAAGCGATCCACCACCAACACCCCTGCCTGTGGGTATAGCGCGCTTAAGAGGCGTTGGTGCGCCAAATGCACGCCATCAAACTTACCTATGGCTAGGCTCAATAAGTCTTTATTGTTCAAAGTAGATAAAAAATTCTGCATTGCCCGCTTTGCCCTTAATTTCTGAGGGGCAAATGTGGCACACTCGCCCCCCCAACGCCTCAATCTCTGCGACAAACTCTTGAAGGCGCGCCTCTATACGCGCTGTATCACACACCACACCCGCTTTATTGCGCTTAGCCTCTTTGCCCACCTCAAACTGGGGCTTGAACAACACCAAAGCCCGCGCGCTCAAAGCGCATAAAACCCCTAAAATTTTACTCAAAGAGATAAAACTCACATCGCAGGTCAGTAGGTCGTAGTTCTCTTTTGGGGTGAAGTGGCGGATATCGCATTGCTCGATGACTTGAATACGAGGATGTGCTCTTAAGCGCATATCTAGCTGGTTGGTGCCCACATCTACGCAGACCACCTTTTTAGCTCCCCTTTCTAGTAAGACTTGTGCAAAGCCTCCCTTGCTCGAGCCCACATCTAAGATCACCTTACCTGCACAATTTAAAGGGTAACGCGCCAAGTAATGCCATAATTTTTCTCCGGCCCGACTCACAAACACCCTTTGGAGTAGTTGCACTTCTAGGCAAGCAGACACCTCTAAGCTAGGCTTGCTCAAAAGCTGTCCCTCACTGACCACCTTGCCCTGCAGGATTAAGTCTTTAGCCTGTGATCGGCTCTGGGCTAGCCCTTTGTGCACTAAAAATTGATCTAGACGCATCTAAAAGGCAGGGGCGGGCACTCTGTAGGCAAAGTTGAACATGATTTTTCCTAAACCTACAATGTCCATTTCTAATTTGGCTTCCTCTTGTGCGATGTGGTTGAGTTTGTCAAAGGCCACTAGAAAACCCCGCGCGTATTTATTGGTGGTGTAGAGCACGCGATCAAACTCGTCTTTACCAATCTCGCGCACCCAAGCCGGAGTTTCAAATCCGTGTAATCCATAGAGTTTATAAGAGATCGCATCGTTATCCAAAAAGCTTTGATCTTCGGTAAAAATTTCTACAAAGAAAAACTCTCGCGCGTGGTAAGCAACGGGATCGACATCGTTTAAATGCGTAGCTAGCGCGCTGACCACAGGGCGCAGATTCACAATCACTTCGCCCTTGCGGGTGGCTTGTGTGCGCTTTTCGGCTAAAAAATCCGGTTTGTAAGCCTCTATGAAACTATCACTACAAGCAACTAGCCCTAACACCAAGAGGCATAAAAACACCCTGCTCATGCTATAATCCCAATTATGTTAACCCAACTTGTCCATACCCAAAACCTTAATGATAGCGAAATTTTGGCCCTTCTGCAGCGCGCCAATGCCTTTTTGCACCAAAAAGCCACGCCTGCTAATTTAGCCCATAAAAATATCCTCGCCCTTTTCTTTGAAAACTCCACCCGCACGATCGCTAGCTTCCAAAATGCCGCTGCGCGTCTGCAAGCCCATTTTAGTGTCTTCAATGTCCAAAAAAGCTCGACTAGCAAAGGGGAGAGCTTGCTAGACACCTTGCACAATATTGAGGCGATGGGCGTAGATCTCATCATCACGCGCCACCACCATTCTAGCTCTGCGCTCTATTTTGCCAAAAACCTGCGCTGTGGCTTTATCAATGCGGGGAGCGGCACGCTCTCCCACCCCACCCAAGCCCTGCTAGATTTGCTCACGCTTTATAACCACTTTGAGGGCGCGCTAGAAGGTAAGACTATCGCCATTGTGGGGGATATTAAAAACTCACGCGTGGCTAATAGCAATATGGAACTACTGCCCCGCTTTGGAATGAAGATACTTTTAGCCGCTCCCCCCCACTTCTTGCCCCCCACTTCTTGCCCTAGCACGCATTCTTTAGCGGAGGCCTTAGAAGTTGCTGATGTGGTGATGGGTCTGCGCACCCAAACCGAGAGGCATAGCCTACAAACCTATGGATCGCTCAAAGACTACGCCAAAGATTTCTGCTTGACGCGCGCGCGCCTGCAAAATCGCCCCATTCCCATTCTACACCCCGGACCCGTGCACCGCAATATTGATATTGAAGATGCGCTTTTAGACGATCCGCGTTGCTTGGTGCTAGAGCAGGTCAAATTAGGTGTGTATTTGCGCATGGCGTTGATAGAGTCTATGCTTCTAGATTCCTAAACCTTTTATGAGGGATGGGAGAGGCTTTTACATAAGGAAATTAATGTCTTTAAATTTGCGTTGGAAGATCATTCTTGTTATCTTGGGTTCTTTGTGCACTCTAGGGATCATTGTGGCTTCATTGAGCAATTACATGGAAAGGGAGAGTTTTAAAAGAACGCTAAAGACTTTTAACTCCAACGCATTGGCCAAACGCGAGTCCGGTATCAAATACAATATATTCCTTGCTGTTTCGGGCATTGTGGAGTATTTTAAGCACAATTCTAGACAAGACGCCTTGCACATGAGCAAAACTTATTTTGAAAAGATCAATGCGGCTAAGGGGCGGCTTTATATCATCGCTTTAGAAAAAGATGGCACTTTGATCACGGATAATATCCGTCCGGAATTAGTGGGTAAAAAGGTGTTAGATTTTCAGGGCACGCGCGGGGATTACTATTTTAAAGAGTTTATCAACCGGGCTTTGAGCGATTCTAAGGGGGGCTTTTATCGTTGTCATCTCAAACGCCCCGCTCCAGAGACCACAACAGAGGATTGTGTGAGTTATGCCTACCATGACCCAGTCAGCGATCTTGTCATGGTGGCGGTGAGTTATGTGAGCGCGATTTATAAAACGATGGAAAAGGCAGAACAACAAGCCTACACTTTGGCCGATCACAATTTTCGCAATCTCATATACGCCACTTTAACGATCACTCTGGGCATCATCATCATCGCCTTTATTCTCAACCACTTTTGGATTCTCAAACGCTTGGGCGCGTTGGTGGAGGTGGTGCGCAATTTTGCAAGCGCGCAAAAGGATCTGACAGCGCGTATCCGCATTAAGGGGAATGATGAAATTAGCACCAGCGCGCAAAACATCAATAGCTTTTTAGAACATGTGTGCGCCTTCAACAATGAGATCAAGGACTATAGCCATCAAAGCCAAGATTCTGCTCTGCACTTAGAGAGCGCGATGCTACACACCACAGATGCCATCCAGCAAACCACCCAAACCATCACGCAAATTAGAGATGATGGAATCAAGCTTTCTAGCAATCTCAATTCTGCTAATGAAGATGTGCAGGGGGTTGTGGGTGAGTTGTCTAAAGCTATCACTTTGCTCGAACAAAGTAGGGGGAGTGTGATTTCCTTATGCGAGTCCATTGTCGAGGATGTTAATAATGAGAGGGAGTTAATTGCTCAGATCGAAGCGCTGAGTCAAAGCACCAATAACGCTAAAAATATCTTAGAGAGTATTGATGAAATCGCCAAACAAACCAATTTGCTTGCGCTCAATGCGGCTATTGAGGCCGCGCGCGCGGGTGAGCATGGGCGCGGGTTTGCCGTAGTGGCCCAAGAAGTGGGCAGTTTGGCCACACGCACCCAAAAAGCTTTGATGGAGGTGAACACCACACTCTCCACCATTACGCAAAATGTCGATGATGTCAGCCACCGTATGAACCAGCAAGCCGCACGCATCGAAAAGGCGAATACACTCAGTAACTCGGTGCAAAACACCTCTACGCAAACCACCGACTATTTGAAACAGCTCATCGGGCGCATCGAAGGAATGAATGCTGTCTTTATGAATTTAGTCCAAGACACTCAAATCATTATTAATAAGGTGGTTTCTGTGCAATCCTTAGCGAGCAAAACCCTGCAGAATGCGGAGGGCATGAAAAATATCATGCAAGAATCTAAATACCTCGTCCAGCAGATCGCCCATAAAACCAATGACTATAAAACAGATTAATCTATTTAAAACTATTTAGTAGGGCTTTAAATGATTCTTGAAAGCTCACTAAACCCGCGTTAAGCAATTCGATATAGGCTTGGTTGAGATCAAAGTCTA
Source organism: Helicobacter felis ATCC 49179 (assembly GCF_000200595.1). Classification (NCBI taxonomy): domain Bacteria; kingdom Pseudomonadati; phylum Campylobacterota; class Epsilonproteobacteria; order Campylobacterales; family Helicobacteraceae; genus Helicobacter; species Helicobacter felis. The sequence continues at coordinate 1,125,461 of NC_014810.2, forward strand.
GACTCTCTAGTTGATCTTTGAGGGGGGAGAACTCTAGGATTTTAGGGGCGGGGCTTGGGGCGTTGTGGTAAGTATGCACCGCCTCTAGGGGGGCGGTGTTGATACTATGGGGCATTTTAAGGGCTTGGATGTAGTAATCTTTGGGTAGAGTAGGTTCTTTAACCCCCGTGCTTGCAAAAAGGGGGTAGAGATGAGGGAGATTGAGGTTTTGGATGTGTTGGTAGCATTCCAAAGCGTTGGCTATCCCTAGTTGGTGGGCGAGTTGGGTGCGCTGGGCTGTAGTGATGGAAGCTTGTGTTAAAAAGCGATCCAGAGCCACATCCAACCTAGAGACAAAGATACTAATCACGCCCATGTGCTTGGCATTTTTCAAGGCTAGAGCGCACTCTTTGGCCTGTGTGGGGGAAAAGACTAAGGTCGCGTTGATGGGCATGTGCGCGCTTAAGCGCGCCATCGCTTCTAAGCCGCTGAGTGTAGCTGGGATTTTGATCATCACATTAGGGCGTGCGAGGGCTTGGTGTAGGCGTTTGGCCTCCTGCACGCACGCGTTCACATCTCCCTCTAAAAAGGGATCGATTTCTAGACTAATGTAGCCTGTAGACTTATTTTTTTCATAAAGAGGTAAAAGTAAATCTGCAGCGCGCTGGATATCCTCAATGGCTAGAGATTCATAGAGGGCTTTAGAGCTCTCGCCCTTAAATGCGCTAATGGCATCTTTATAAGCCTGAGAATGCGTGATCGCTTGGGCAAAGAGTGCGGGGTTAGAGGTCGCCCCTACAATCTGCCCCTGCGCTAAGAGTGTGCGAAACTCTCCCTCTAAAAACCCCCGCTCGATAAAATCACACCAGAGATAAAAATCTTGCATATCAATCCTTATGAAAAAAGTTGCGCACTAGGGCGCGATCATCAAAGGGCAAATGCGCTTGACCTATAATCTGCACGCATTCATCCCCCTTGCCTAAAATTAATAACACCTCATCGCTTTGTAACTCGCTGAGGGCTAGCTCAATGGCGCGCTTGCGATCGGGCTCTACCACCACGCGCGTGCGCAATTCTGAAGCGATCCCGCTTAAAATGTCCTCAATAATGGCTAAAGGTTCTTCGCTTCTAGGATTATCTGAAGTGATATAGCTTTTAAGCGCGTGCGTGCTTGCTACTTGTCCCATCAAGGGGCGTTTGCTCTTGTCTCGATCCCCTCCAGCCCCAAAAACTACCTTAATTTTTTGTGCCTTAAAGCTGTTGAAAATCTGTACAAATCCATCGGCGGTATGGGCAAAATCCACCACCACTAGGGGGTTTTGGTGCACTACTTCCATACGCCCTTCCACCCCGGGGAAATCGCCCAGTAGAGAGCAAAGACTCTCTAAGGGTTGCTTAGTGAGGGCGCGCACACACAGCAGTGCCCCTAAGAGATTGTGCAGATTGTGTAAGCCCATCAGGGGCGCGTGCACGATCCCCATTTCTGCATTGCTATTAGGATCGCGCCGTGCTCTAGGATCGGCGTGAAACTCCACATGCGCGCTAATTTCAGGTTGCAGGCTGTAAGCGTTCACGCTCAAATGGGTTTTACGCTCGCAGGCGTAGCCATAGGCATTTGTGGGATTAAAGCGCACATGCGGGTCATCCAAATTGACGATCTTTAAACCCTCATCGCTCAAAAATTGGTTTTTGATCGCGCGGTAAGTTTCTATATCCCCATGATAATCCAAGTGATCGCTAGTGATATTAGTGTGCACTTTGGCGGCAAATTCCAAGCCTAAAATGCGCTCTTGCGCGATGGCATGCGAGCTCACTTCCATAACGAAAAATTTTGCCCCCTCTGCGCGCGCGCGCGCAATGTCGCTATAGAGTTCCAATAGACTAGGCGTGGTGAGCCCTTTGGGTTTAACTTGAGCGTTATGGATAAAAAAGCCCCGCGTGCCCAGCAGAGCGCAAGAATGCCCTAGAGCTTGGAGCAGGTGCGCAATCAGCGCGGCGGTGGTGGTTTTGCCATTGGTGCCGGTGATCCCAATGATAGGGATATTTACATTGAGATAGTGTTTAAGTTCTGAAGCCTCTATATAGGGCGTATGAGGGGGGATAAAACGCGCGTTAGTAGGAGTCTTTACCAGCAACACGCCCTCTTTTAACTCGCGTGTGTCTTCGCTCAAGGCTTCATAGACCCGATTTTGAAAGCGCACGCGTTCATTAATCATGCTTGCCCTCCTGAGCCTTTTCCAAGCGCAGGGCTTTTTGCAACAACGCCATCACGCGCGGGTCATACCAAAGCAGTTCGCGCATGTTTTCAATGTAGGCAATAGACATCTCATAAAATTGGTGATCGACTAAATTTTCTAAAAACTCGTAAAAATCCTCTTTACGCTCAAAGATCACCTTTGTGCTGAACATCAAATTTTCAAAGATTTCTTTAAAATCCTTGCCCACGCACATCGCCTTGAAATCGGCGTATAAAATTCCATCCAAACTCTCGGCTTTGAGTTGGTTTTCATGCCCGAAAGCCTGCGCCATCTTGCTCAAACTCTCATCAAAGGAGCTGATGAGTTCTAAAATCTGCCCCTGAATGCTAGCTTTATAGCGACGCGGTTGAGAATGCAGAAGATTTTGATAGAGTTCGTAAAAACTATGCGCCTCTTTGGGAAAATCTAGGGCAATATCACTTAAGAGCAAGCCAATTTTAGCGTGCGCGTCTAGGGGGTCTAAAAAGAGGGCTTGGGAGCACAGAAACAGGGCTTTAAAATACTGCTTTTGCAAGAAAGCCTTGTAGCCCTGCGCGGTGTAAGAGCGTTTTTTGGGGTCATTATTCAAGGGTTGCCTTTAAGAAAAAAGCGCTTGGTACTGCTCTTTAGAAACATGCACCACCTGCATATCGGGGTGAATCTCCTCTTGCAAACAACGCTCGATCCCAAATTTAAGCGTGTTGGCACTGCTCGCACAGCCTTTACACGCCCCCTCTAAACTCACATACACCTTAGCGTTTTTGATTCCTAGTAAGACCACATCGCCCCCGTCTCTGAGCAACATTGGACGCACTTTTTCTAAGGCTTTTTCTACGGGTTTTTGTAATTCTTGATCGCTAAAGATCATAGGCACTCCTTAAAAGCTTTACATTATAGCTATTTCCACGCGTTTAAGCTAGCCCATGCTAGAATAAATTAGAAATGCAAGGTTAATAATGGCTTTGTTAGGGCAACATTTTTTGCACGATGCCTTTTATCTAGATCAGATCTTACAATCCATCCCCTACGAGCACTTTAACAATGAGGTGCAGTTGGTGGAGATAGGGGTTGGCTTGGGAGATCTCACCACTAGGCTTTTAGATAGGCTAGGCTCTAAGACTTTGATCGCCTACGAAGTGGATAGGGCGTTGGCTATAGGTTTGAAAAGTAGGCTTAGTCCTGCGTCTTGGGCGCGTTTAGAGCTGGTCGTAGGCGATGTGATGGAACGCAAAGGGGTTGGAAATGGCACATACGATGTCTTGGCAAATACGAGGCTTAGAGTGCCCCGTGTGGGCTTTTTGTGCGACAGGCCCTATTTTTTGGTCTCTAATTTGCCCTATTACATCGCCACGCCCATTATCGCCCGTGCACTCAGAGATAGCCTCTGTGTGGGAATGGTTGTGATGACTCAATTAGAAGTCGGTTTGAAATTTTGCGCCCATGTGGGGAGTAAAGATTATGGCGCGCTGAGTGTGCTCGCTGGACTTACATGCACTAGGCGGGAGTTGTGTTTTGAAGTGCCTAAAGAAGCCTTTAACCCGCCCCCTAAGGTGCGCTCTAGCGTGATCGCTTTGATCAAACACCCCCTACAAGATTGCGCCCCTTCTTTAGAGGTTATAGAACTAGAAACTGCGCTCAAGCAGTGTTTTCAAGCCAACCGCAAGACCCTTAGTAATAATCTCAAGGGGATTTGTTCCCCAGAGGTGCTACAAACTTTTTTAAGCAGACACGGCCTAAAGCCCCAAGCGCGCCCCCACGAGTTGAGCCCTACAGACTACCTAGACCTAGCTTGTGATCTCATCCAACAATCTAAAATAGGAGCTTATCATGGATAAACCCGATCAAGTAGACAATATAGACAGCACAACCCCCTCTAAACACCCCCCCAAAACCCAGACCCCCCTTCTAAAAACCCTCGTCCTAATCGTATTAAACAAGGCAGAGGACACCACCATGCCCAGCACCCTGAACAAGCGGGGGTCAAAAACATCACTAAAGCCAATGAGCGGGGCAATTTGGGCTTCCATAAGGAACTCAAGGCTGGCGTAGAAACCAATAACAAGATTCATATCAACCACCTCAACCCTCATTACAAACTCGATCTCAATGTCAAAGCCCGTGTTAAAATCACTCCTTTAGGGGGCTTGGGCGAGATCGGGGGGAATATGATGGTCATTGAAACCATGCACCAAGCGATCATCATCGATGTGGGCATGAGTTTTCCTAGTGAGGACATGCATGGGGTGGATATTTTAATCCCGGATTTTAACTACCTACACAGCATTAAAGATAAAATTGTAGGTGTGCTCATCACCCATGCCCATGAAGACCATATTGGGGCAGTGCCCTATCTCTTTAAAGAATTGCAATTCCCCCTCTATGGCACGCCCTTAAGTTTGGGGATGATCGGGAATAAATTTGATGAACACGGACTCAAGAAGTTTAAAAGTTTCTTTAAGATCGTGCAAAAACGCCAACCGATTCAAATTGGCGAGTTCATTGTGGAGTGGATTCATATCACCCACTCCATTATTGACGCGAGCGCGTTAGCCATTCAAACCAAAGTGGGCACAATCATCCACACCGGGGATTTTAAAATCGATCACACCCCCGTAGATAACTTGCCCACCGATCTTTACCGCCTCGCCCACTATGGCGAACAGGGGGTCATGTTGTTGCTGAGTGATAGCACCAATTCCTATAAACCGGGCATTACTCCTAGTGAGACCAGCGTGGGACCTGTGTTTGAAAATCTCTTTAAGAGTGCTCAAGGACGCGTGATCATGAGCACCTTTTCTTCCAATATCCACCGCGTGTATCAAGCCATCCAGCACGCCCTAAACCACAACCGCAAAGTTGCCGTGATCGGACGCTCTATGGAGAAAAACCTAGACATTGCGCGCGAACTGGGCTATATCCATCTGCCCTCTAAGGTTTTTATCGAAGCCCATGAGGTCGAAAAACTTCCCGATCACGAGGTCTTTATTGTAACCACAGGCTCACAGGGGGAGACCATGAGCGCGCTTTATCGCATGGCAACGGACGAACACCGCCACATCAGCATTAAGCCTAGCGATTTGGTGATCATTTCCGCTAAGGCAATCCCGGGCAATGAGGCGAGTGTGTCGAGCATTTTAAACCTCTTGATGAAAAAAGACGCGCAAGTGGTGCACCACGCTTTTGATATCCATGTGAGCGGACACGCTGCCCAAGAGGAGCAAAAGCTCATGTTGCGCCTGATCAAGCCTAAATTCTTTTTACCCGTGCATGGGGAGTATAACCATGTTGCCAAGCATAAAGAAACGGCGATGGCGTGCGGGATTCCTGAGAAAAATATCTATTTGATGGAAGATGGGGATCAGGTGGAAGTCAATCCTAACTTTATGCGCAAGGTCAAGAGCATTAAGAGCGGAAAGCACTATGTGGATAACACCAATAATGTCAGCATTGAGCAAAAGATCGTGGACGAACGCTTGGAGATCGCCAGTGCTGGTTTGCTGAGTGCGGTGTTATTCATCTCTAAAGAGGGGCAGAGTCTCATGCCCCATTCTAAAATTAGCAGTGTGGGGATTGTCAATCTCAAGGAAGAACGCCACTTCTTGGAGGATTTGCAGGATTCTTTAGGTTTGCATATCAAAGCCCTGCGCCAAGATGTGCTGGGCAATAACAAGTCCTTAGATGAGAGTGTGCGGCATTTCTTGCGTAAGGCGTTATTTAAGCACACCAAAAAATACCCCGCCATTGTGAGTCATGTTTTTGTGAGCTAGCCATGCGTGCGTGGGTATTGGGGGTATTGGTGTTGGTGGGGTTAGTACACGCAGAGGAGAAGAAAATGCATACTATTTATCTAGCGGGGGGGTGTTTTTGGGGATTAGAGGCGTATATGGAGCGCATTTATGGGGTGAAAGACGCTTTAGTGGGTTATGCTAATGGGAAAAGCGATCAGACCACTTATCACGAATTGCACAATAGCGATCACGCTGAGACGGTGAAAGTGGAGTTTGATCCTAAAGAGGTTAGCCTAGATAAACTCTTGCTCTACTACTTTAAGGTGATCGATCCGACCAGTTTAAACCAACAGGGCAATGATCGCGGACGGCAGTATCGCACCGGGATTTACTATACAGACCCTAAAGATGAGCCCATTATCGCCAAAGCCCTAGCCAATTTACAGACCTATTACCAACAAAAGGTACGCATCGAGCTAGAACCGCTGAAAAACTTCGTAGTGGCAGAGGAATACCACCAAGACTATCTAAAGAAAAACCCGGGGGGGTATTGCCATATTGATCTAAAAAAAGCCGATGAGGTGGTGATTGACCCCAAGGATTACCACAAGCCCGATCAAGCCACGCTCAAAAAACAACTCACAGACCTACAATACAAGGTAACCCAAGAAAGCTATACAGAACGCCCCTTTGAAAATGAGTATGATCACCTCTTTAAACCCGGGATTTATGTAGACATCACCACCGGTGAACCTTTATTTCTCTCCACGGATAAATTTGATAGTGGGTGTGGGTGGCCTGCCTTTAGCAAGCCCATCAATAAAGAAGTTGTGGGGTATGAGAAGGATGATAGCCATGCGATGATCCGCACCGAAGTGCGTAGCCGTGTGGGTAAGGCGCATTTGGGGCATGTCTTTGAGGATGGACCTAAAGAGTTAGGGGGTTTACGCTATTGTATCAACAGCGCGGCACTCAAATTCATTCCCCTAGAGGACATGGAGGCTAAGGGCTATGGTTATCTGCTTCCCATGCTCAAAAAAGCCATGCTCAAAAAAGAGATTAAGCGTTAATGAACTCCCTAGATTACGGCGCACTCGCCTCTAACACACTCCATCTAGCCATAGACGCGCTCACACACGCTAAAGAGTCTTTAAGCCATGCCAAATTAGAACCCATTATCACCTGTTTAGCCAACGCTCCGCTGGTAGCGGTAATGGGGGTGGGTAAGAGCGCGCACATCGGGCGTAAGATCACCGCGACGCTCACTAGCACAGGCACTAAGGCGGTGTTTCTCCACCCCACTGAAGCCCTGCACGGCGATATGGGTATTGTGGGGGAAAAAGATGTCATCTTGGCGATCAGTTATGGGGGGGAGAGTGCAGAGCTCTTAGAGGCTCTGCGTTTTATCCCTTGTGGCGGGATTATAGGCATGAGCAAAAGCCCTAATAGCTCTCTAGGCAAGCTCTCTAACCACCACTTAAGTCTCAACATTAAAAAAGAGGCTTGTAGTTTTAACATGGTGCCCACCACCTCTACCACCCTAAGTTTGGCTTTAGGCGATGTCTTGGCAGTGTGTTTAATGGCGCATAAGGGTTTTACTCAAAGCGATTTTGCGCGCTATCACCCCGGGGGCTTGCTGGGTAAGAAAATGCACCTGCGCGTGCGCGACATTTATCGCACCCATGCCTTGCCTCTAGTGAGCGCGCAAGCCTCTTTACATGAAGCCCTGCTAGAAGCCACCCATCAAGGTTTGGGCAATGCGCTTTTGGTCGATGAGAATCAAAAACTTGTAGGGGTTTTAAGCGATGGGGATATTCGCCGCGCGCTTTTAGAGCCACATTTTGATCGCTCTGCTCCAGCTAGAGAATTTGCGACCTTGAACCCTAAAACCATTCAAGACCCTAATATGTTGGTGCTAGATGCGCTCAATTTCATAGAAACCCATCAAATTTCTTTACTCATCGTGCTAGATGCGCATAAAAAAGTGCTCGGGGTGGTGCATTTGCACGCCCTGCTAGCTCTAGGGCTTAAAGACTTGAAGGAGTAGCGATGTTTGAACGCTTAGACCAACTGATTAAAGATATTGAAAACGCCAAAGAGGAAGTAGAATTACTTTTAAAGTTAGCCAATGTGAGTTTGAGCGATTTTATTTTAATGAAGCGCGGGAGTTTAGATATTCCAGAGGGTTTAGACATGGCTTTTTACACCCAAATTAGCGAACATGTCGAAGAGCTTAAGGAATGTATTAACGCGCTGAACAAATACAAAAGAGAAATGTTAGTTTTTTAAGGATTTTTATGTGTGGGATTGTGGGTTATTTGGGCACTGAGCAGAGAGTGGGGCTATTATTAGGAGGTCTCAAAGAGCTAGAATATCGGGGCTATGATAGCGCGGGGTTAGCCTTACTGGGAGAGGGTGCGCCTTTGCAGGTGTTTAAAACCAGTGGTAAAATCAGCGCGCTAGAAAACTTGGTGCAAGGGGTATGCACACAGGGTTTAGGCGTGGGGATCGCCCACACGCGCTGGGCCACGCATGGCCAACCCACCACGCAAAACGCCCACCCGCATACCTATAAAACCAGCGCGTTAGTGCACAATGGAATTATTGAAAATTATGCCCCTCTTAAAACGCAATTAGAACAAAAAGGGCATGTTTTTTCTAGCCAAACCGATAGCGAGGTGGTGGTGCATCTCTTTGAGGAAAACCTAGAACAGAGTGGAGCTAAAAGCCTCGAACAAGCCCTGCAAGCTTTTAAAGACACCATTGCCCAGTTGGAGGGCGCGTATGCGATTCTGCTCATTAACGAGCGTTTTCCTACTTGTATTTTTTATGCCAAAAACCACTCGCCTTTGCTCATTGCCACCGGTAGAAACGGGGTGTATTTTGCTAGCGCGCCTAATGCGCTTATAGGGCACGCAGGGCAGATGGTGCGCTTAGAGGAGGGGAGTGTAGGAGTGTTGGATTTCCAAAAGCCCTTAGATTTGCAAGCTCTAGGGGAAGTGCAAGCGGTGAGCACAGACACCCAGCAGAGCGATAAGGAGGGCTTTAACACCTACATGGAAAAAGAGATTTACGAACAGCCTAAAGTGCTGAGCTTGCTAGGGCGACTCTCTGCTGATCGTGTGCATTTGGAATTGCCCGATGGTTTTTTAGAGGGGGTGAGTTGTATTAGCATTAGCGCGTGTGGGACGAGTTACCACGCCGGGCTAGTGGGCAAATACTTGATCGAGAGTTTAGCCGGGGTCAAGGTGCAGGTAGAACTCGCCAGCGAATACCGCTACGCACATTTTGCGACCCAAAAAGACGAACTTTTTATTGCAATCTCTCAAAGTGGAGAGAGCGCAGATACCCTAGAGGCTCTGCGATTAGCTAAGAGTTTGAGGCTAAAAACTCTAAGTTTATGTAATACTCAAAGTTCAAGCATGGCAGACATGGCTGATGAGCTACTTTTAACCCATGCCGGACTAGAGCGTAGCGTGGCTTCTACCAAAGCCTTTACCAGTCAGGTTTTGATCTTATGGCTTTTGGCTTTGCAACTCGCCCAAGAGAGGCATACCCTGAATGCAGAGGAGTTAAAAGCGCAAATCCAAGCCGTGCAAGGGAGTTTAAAAGCCATGCAAGAGGGGCTAGAATTACACGATGAAGTGCGCGCAGTGAGCGCGCAGATTTTAGAGCGGGATTTAAAGGGGTATTTTTTCATGGGACGGGGAGTTTTCTACCCGCTAGCCCTAGAGGGTGCGCTCAAACTCAAAGAGATCGCCTATGTGCACGCACAAGGCTATGCTAGTGCAGAGATGAAACATGGTCCCATTGCCCTAGCCGACTCTAGCTTACTTAGCACCACTTTACTCCCTCAACATCTCCTATTTGCCAAAAATTTAAGCAATGTAGAGGAATTGCGCGCACGCGATTCGCTCATTTTTGCCCTCAGTCCTACGAAACTTAAAGAAGCTACTTTTCAAATCCAAACCCGATCTTACGATCACTTCATGCCCGAGTTTTTTCACATGCTGGTGATCTTGCAACTCTTCGCCCTAGAGATGGCACAGCTCAAGGGGTTAGATGTAGACAAACCCCGCAACTTAGCCAAAAGTGTTACTGTTGAGTGAAACCACCCCCATTTACATTATTCACCTAGACAACTCGGCTAGGGACATCACTCCTTTGCTATGGCATTTAAACTATCTCTTAAAAAAAAGTGCACATAAAAACTTTCACATTGAGGTGTTTAAAGCCGTGCATGGGCAAAAGGACTACCACAACAAGGGGATCACTTTCAAGCACACCCACCCCGTGCTCAATGACTTTGCCCCTCAAACCCCAAAACGCACCCAAGTCCTTGAGCTTGTGCGCCTTGCATTACGCATGCGCGTTAACTTCCAAAGTTTGGGGCAACTAGGTTGTTTTGCAAGTCATTTTCTGCTTTGGCAGGAGTGTGTGAAATTGCAAAGACCTATCATTGTGTTAGAAGACGATATCTTGCCCACCTTTGATTTTTATGAAAAGTGTGCTTTGGGTTTGGAGGCGATTAACACGGGGTTAGCCCAAGTCGTGCGTTTATATACACTTTATTTCAAACGCCACCAAATTAAAAGCGCATTGACCCATGATTTTGATTGGATCTTTAGTCCCTATGGAGGGATGGGCACACAGGGTTATGTTTTAAGTCCACAGGGTGCGCAAAAGCTCTTGGAGCACTGCCCCCCTCAATGGATTTTGCCTGTGGACACTTATATGGACGCACACTACACCCATCATGTAAAAACTTTAACTCTAAAATCCCATGCCTTATTAGTAGAGCCCGCCCCCACTCAAGTGCCCCACGCCAATATCCAAAATTTTAGAGGCAAACTCAAAGCCCTATCGTGGCTATTGCGGCTTTGTAATTACACCTTAAAAATCCGTTGGTTTTGCCAACATCTCTTCAATCTTCTTTTTAGGCGTTTTTAATGCAAAGCAAACCCTCCCTTTATGCGCTCACTCTTGCAGAGTGGCAAAACTATTGCACACAGCATGGTTTTAGGCCCTTTGTGGCTAAACAATTTTATGCGTGGCTTTATCAGCGTTATGCTAGTCTAGATCAAATGCACAATCTCCCCCACGCTTTTAAGGAAGCTGTGTGCGCGGATTTTGAGGTGCGTCCCTTAGAGGTGCTAGAGTGCCAGCAGAGCGCGGATAAGAGCGTAAAATATCTCTTTAAAACCTTTGATGGGCATAGTTTTGAGAGTGTGTATATGGTGATGCGAGAAGCTAGGGAGGGAGAAGCACAAGAGAAAATCACGCTGTGTTTGAGTTGTCAGATTGGGTGCAAGGTGGGCTGTGTGTTTTGTGCGACCGCTAAGGGGGGCTTTGTGCGCAATTTAAACGCGGGCGAGATTGTAGAGCAAGTGGTCGCTCTTAAGCGTGCCCACCAGCTAGAGCCCACTAGGGGGATTAATCTAGTCTTTATGGGTATGGGCGAGCCCTTGCATAATTTTGAGCAGGTGGTGCACGCGCTAGAGATTTTAAGCACCCATGAGGGGCTCAACATCGCTCCTAGACGCATCACTATTTCTACAAGCGGAGTAGTGCCCGCCCTTCAGACTTTGGGCGCGCTCAATTTGGGCGTGCAGTTGGCTATTTCTTTGCACGCGGTCAATGACAGCTTGCGCTCCAAACTGATGCCTATCAACAAGGTCTATAATTTGCAAGCCCTGATTAACGCGCTTAAAGCCTTCCCCCTAGACAAACGCAAGCGGGTGATGTTTGAATACTTGATGATTAAAGATGTGAACGATTCGTTAAGCCATGCCAAAGAATTATTAAGACTGCTCAATGGGCTTAAAGCCAAAATCAATCTCATCCCCTACAACTCTACTCCCCACTCCAAATTTGAACGCCCAGAATTAGAGAGGGTGCAGGCTTTTGCAGATTTTCTCAATCAAAAGGGCCTACTCTGCACAATTCGCATCTCTAAGGGGCAGGACATCGCAGCCGCCTGTGGGCAACTTAGAGAACAACGCCTTAAGGAGCATGGATAAAGTATTGACAGCGATAAAATCGCTCACCCAAATTAGGCTGTTGGAGCAAAGCGTGAAGCTTTTCACGGCTTAAGGGTTTATTTTGCTTGAGCGCGCTCAATAGAGCGCGTTGTTGGCGGCTTTTAATGTGAGGGCTAAGGCGTTTAAAAAACGCGCTTTGCAAAAGGGCCATTCTATCTGCATGGGTGTGGCACGCGCCTACCATGTCCTGTAAAAGAGTGGTGTAGGATTTCTGCAGAGGGGCATAATGTTTATTTAGGGTGTTGTTGTAGTGGGCTTGCAGGGTTTTACATTTAGCTTTTTGTTGGGGGTCGATACTTAAACCTGCCCCCAATTCGTTAAAAAGCGCGTCTTTAGCGCAGTTGTTGAGCACGGCATGGAAAGATTGCCTAGAGAGAGGGGGTTTTTTAGCCTCTTGTTTTTTGGAATTTTGAACCTCAGCTAATAGATCGCTGCGGCGAATCTCAATGCTATTATTAATAGGCGTGCCGTGAATATTTTGAGAAGAAAGCGCGCTATCTTTAGGCGGAGGTGTGGGAGAGGAATCAAAAACGGGGGGTTGGAGGCGGGTGTAATAGACCACCTTTTGGGTTTGATCGTCCATTTGATTTTGATTATCTTCAGAGAGCGCGCTCATAGGAAAAAAGGGGAACATTCCAAAACAACCCATAGAAAACACCGCAAAAACCCCCACACACCACCCTACACGACCCATGCTTTTTCCTTTAAAAAGCCCCAATATAGCGCAGTGCGCCTTAAGCTTATAGATGAGCAAGCACCTCTTGTGCGCTTTTAAAGGGTAGATTGAATGCCTGAGCGATCCCCTCTTGGGTGAGATACCCCTCATACGCGCTAAGTCCCCCTAAAGTGTTGGCCACTAATGGTGTGTTAGCTTGCAAAAACTCTTTAAGCCCATGTTGGAGAAAATAGAGCAAATAAGGAAAACTCGCCTGACTATAGGCGATTGAACTGCTTTTAGCCAAAATACCGGGCATATTGGGCACGCCATAGTGCAAAAGCCCCTCTTGCATATACAGCGGGTTGGAGTGGCTGGTTTGGCGGATTGTTTCCACACACCCACCTAAATCGCAAGCCACATCAATCACCACTGCACCCTTTTGCATGCGGGCTAAATGGCGTCTTAAAATCACTTTAGGCGTGCTGGTGGCTGTGATTAAAACCGCACCCACAAGCCCCACCGCCCCCTCTAGGGCATCATTGATATTTTCCTCACTCACCCCTAAAATTTCTAAATGGTATAAAGAAGTGTAGGGGTGGTTTTGCAATTTGGCATAATCTAGCTCCAACACCACGACCCTAGCCCCGGCTAAACTGAGCATTTTAGCCGCCTCCAACCCTACCACGCCCCCACCCACAACCACCACCTTAGCGCGCGCTTGCCCAGCCAATCCACCCAACATTACACCAAGCCCAAAGACTCCGGGCAAATGTTCCAAGCCTAATAAATAATGTTGTAACAGATGGGCGGCTAGTTTGCCTGCTACTACACTCATAGGGGCTAAAATGGGGTAATTGTGCTTGGGTCCGGCGATGGTTTCTGTGCAGATGGAGAGAATTTTTTTTTCTACCAACATGGAGGCTAGGGGTTTGTTATAGGCTAAATCTAAGTAACTAAATAAGGCCGCACCCTCTTGTAAAAGCGGATATTCCTCCTCTAGGGGTTCTTTGCATTTGACTAACACTGGTTGTGCCCATGCCTTTTTTTGATTCACAACATGCGCCCCGACTTTGGCATAATCTTCATTGCTATAACCACTTTTTAACCCCGCGTCTTCTTCAACAAATACGCTAAAATGCGGGGTCAACTGGGCGACATCTTGGGGCACAAGCCCCACACGCGCTTCTAAATCCATGCTTTCTTTAAGCAAAGCGATCATCTTCTCTCCTTACTAGATTTGAATCTCTATTTAGCGCGTGTTCTACAACACGTGTCAAAAGCCCCCACACAACTTTTTCATCCTCCTCTTCACCATTCCATAACTCCGGATTGTATTCGGTGATTTCTACACACGCCAAACGCTCACCAAACGCCCTTAAGAGACTATCTAACAACGCTTGGAGCTCTTGGGGTTGCAGGCCATTATTTTCGCGCACGCCCGTAGAGCTGAAAATTTTACCATCCAACACATCGACATCTAGGCTCAAATACACCAAATCCACTTCCTCCAAAAGGGCTTGAGTCTGCTGCACCACACCGGGCATATCCGCACGAATCGCCTCTATACTAAAAAGGGGGATATGATACTTTTTGATCATCTCCCTCTCGCTCGCTTCAGTGCTGCGGACACCAAAATAAATTAAGTGTTTGGGATCAAAATCTAGTGCGCCATCCTCCAAGCCCAACGCACAAAGACTTTCCCAGTAGTGTTTTTCTTGATCGTTTAGCACATTTTGACCGCTATGGATTCTATTGAGCACCATTCCTAAAGGCATGCCATGCAGATTCCCCGAATCACTATCATAAGCGGTGTGGATGTCTGCATGCGCGTCCAAATAGAGGATACCTATCTTCTTATCAGGATGCACAGATCGCAGGGCTTGTGCAATCCCAAAGGCTCCAGAGTGTTCTGCGCTTAAAATGAGAGGGAAACTTCCCCTTTTAAAGATGGCGTGCATTGTAGGGATCAAACTATCTTTACAAAAAAAGTAGTAATCCTCGAAATTCTTCGCATATCTAAAAAACCTCTCCAGCACGCACTGCCTCTGACGGATAAGCGCCATGTGTTCTGTGATTTGTGGATAACACTCTATCAAACGGCTTTTGAGTTTCTCCACGCCTACTCTGCTCCCGTGTTTGGCTGCACCTAATTCTGCAACAAGATTGACTAAAACCATGCTTTCCTCCTAAAACCTCTCCAGCACGCACTGCCTCTGACGGATAAGCGCCATGTGTTCTGTGATTTGTGGATAACACTCTATCAAACGGCTTTTGAGTTTCTCCACGCCTACTCTGCTCCCGTGTTTGGCTGCACCTAATTCTGCAACAAGATTGACTAAAACCATGCTTTCCTCCTAATGTGTGTTTGCACTTGAAATTCCAATCCCGCTTTGGGCGCGAAAATCCTGCGCGCCAAAACCCGCTTGATTCACCAGTGCCCTAGGACTTTTGTCCACCTTAGAAATAAGATAAATGAGAATAAAAGTCAAGGGCATATAACACGCATTTGCTATACGAGGTGTCTTGGTTTTTGTAGAACTTTGTAACACGAAAAGTAAACAAAGTGTTACATTTAAGACCTAAAAGTGAATTTATATAACTGCTGACTGCGCGTTAGTCTTATTGTGCCATACTGCCACTACGATGGTAAAAGGAGCGAGATGAAAAAGCATATAGACTTAAATAGCGACATGGGGGAATGTTTTGGTCCATGGATTATTGGAGATGGTGTAGATGATGAGATCATGAAGCTCATTAGCAGTTGCAATATTGCCGCTGGTTTCCATGCTAGTGATCCTAATATCATGCGCCACTCTGTGCAAAACGCCCTAAAGCAGGGCGTAGAGATTGGGGTGCATCCGGGTTTTAGGGATTTGGTGGGTTTTGGGCGTAGGCATATTGTGGCTAACCCGACCGAACTCACGAATGACTGCCTCTATCAACTGGGCGCATTGCGCGAATTTGTGCATTTTTTAGGGGGCAAATTGCACCATTTTAAGCCCCATGGGAGCTTGTATATCCATGCGAGCAAAGATCGGGCTTTCTCTGAAGAGTTGATCAGCACTTTGCATAAAATCGATCCCCACTTGCCCATTTATTGCATGCAGGGGACAATCACGCATGAGGTAGCAAAGGAACTCAAACAACCCTTTGTGCGCGAATTTTATGGCGATCGCGATTATGGCGATGATGGGCAGTTGGTGATGGTGCGCCGTGCGCGCGCCTACACGCCCGAAGAAGTCGCCCAAAAAGTCTTACAAGCCTGCAAAGAGGGCACAGTTAAGACAGTTACAGGTAAAACTATTGAGGTGGGCTTCGATTCGGTGTGTATTCATAGCGATACTGCCGGAGCACTATCTTTGATTAGTGCGACTAAAAAGCTCTTAGAAGAAAATGGCATCGCCATTCAAAAACCCACCATCCACCACTCTTAAGGAGAGATTATGCACGAAGTGATTAGTCCAATTCCGGGAACCTTTTATCGCAAACCCAACCCAGATGCCGCCCCCTTTGTGGAAGTGGGCTCAAAAGTCCAAGCAGACACCACTCTTTGCTTAGTGGAGGTGATGAAAACCTTTAATGAGATCAAGGCGGGCGTAGCGGGCACAATCAAAGAAATTAAGGCGGAGAACGAGCAATTTGTCAATCCGGGCGATGTGCTCTTTGTGGTGGAGTAGAATATGGGATACACTCCTCAAAGAATTAAAAAAGTTTTAGTCGCCAATAGGGGCGAGATTGCGGTTAGGATTATTCAAGCTGCCCATGAGCTCAACATGAAGGCTGTAGCTATCTACACCGATGCCGATGAGGGCAATCTAGCCTCCCAACTGGCTGATGAAACTTATCGCGTAGGGGAAAACTTAGCGCATAAGAGTTATTTGAACATTGATAAGGTCTTAGAGATTGCCAAACAAGCTCAAGTAGATGCCATCCATCCGGGCTATGGATTTTTGAGCGAAAACCCCAAATTTGCCGCGCGGGTGGAGGAAGCGGGGATTATTTTTGTAGGACCTTCTAGCGCGCTCATTGAAACGATGGGAGATAAGGCTAAGGCTTTAGAGCAGGCTAGAAAAAGTCAAGTGCCTATCATGCCAAGTAGTCCTGTGTTAGACAGCGTAGATATGGCTTTAGAGATAGCCTCTAAAATTGGCTACCCCTTGCTCATCAAAGCGGTCGCAGGAGGCGGAGGGAAGGGAATTAGATTTGTCAAAGACGAGGCAGATTTGCGCAGCCAATTTGATATCGCCACTTCTGAGGCGCGTGCGGCTTTTGGCAATGGGGGCGTGTATTTAGAAAAATATTTACAGAATGCTAAACATATTGAAGTGCAAATTCTAGGCGATGGGGAGAGGGTGATCCACCTCTTTGATCGAGAATGCTCCCTGCAAAGGCGCAGACAAAAGGTGCTAGAAGAAGCCCCTAGCCCAAGTTTAGACGCGCAGACACGCCAAGCCCTATGCACGGGTGCGGCACGCATGGCCGCTGATGTGGGCTACAAAGGTGCGGGCACTTTGGAGTTTTTATACGACACCAATAGTAAAGAATTTTACTTTTTAGAAATGAATACGCGCATTCAGGTAGAGCATGCCATTACAGAGATGGTAACTGGCATTGACATTGTGCGCCAAATGTTGCGTATTGCCGATGGCGAACCCTTGCGCTACAAACAAGAGGATATTTCTTTGCGCGGACATTCTATTGAAGTGCGCATCAACGCCGAAGACCCGCATAATAACTTTTTCCCCAGCCCGGGGGAAATTACCAAATTGCAATGCCCTACGGGCTCTGGCGTGCGGCTAGATAGCATGCTCTTTAATGGGCGCATTATTCCGCCCTTTTATGACTCGCTCATCGCTAAACTCATTGTCTATGATCAAGATCGTGAGTTAGCACTCAGCAAACTTAGGCGCGCGTTAAATGAGCTTAAAATTGAAGGTGTGAAAACCACAACCCCACTTTTTAAAGCTCTTGTAGAAAATCCCCATATCCAAAGGGGCGATTACGACATTAACTTTTTAGAGCAATATAAATTAGGAGGCTAGAGATGGCATTTAGATATAGCTTTGGAGGCGATACCTTTTTATATGTAGAGGTGAGCGAAGATGGCATGTCTTTAGAGGCGTTCTTTTTAGCCATGGCAATTTGCAACAAGCTAAGAGTTATGCAGATTGAGGGCATTACTGAGATTTGCCCGGCTAACGCCTCTTATATGATCGCCTTTGATCCGGATGTGTTGCCCTATCAAAAGGCTTTAGAAATCTTAAAATCCTTAGAAAAAGAAGTCGTGGGTGCGCAGACAGAAATCCAAACCCGCCTGATTGAAATGCCCGTTTTGTATAATGATCCTTATACCCACGAATGCCAAATGCGTTTCCGCAATAACCACCAATGCCGCGAACCGGGTTCTACTTTAGACCCAAATATTACCGACATTGAATACGCCCGCCAGATCAATGGCTATGAGAGTGTAGAGGCTTTTATCAAAGCCCATTCAGAGAGCCCTTGGTTTGTGAGCATGATAGGCTTTGTAGCCGGACTGCCGTGGTTGTATCAACTCGTGGAGCGCAAAGCCCAAATCGAAGTGCCCAAATATCCGGTGGCGCGCATTGACACGCCAAAACTTACGATCGGGCATGGGGGGTGCTTTGGGTGCGTCTATGCGGTGCGTGGAGGCGGGGGGTATCAGATGATGGGGATCACGCCCGCGCCCGTGTGGGACCCAGAGCAGAAATTGCCCTATTTTAAGGAGAGTATGGTGTTTTTAAACCCCGGGGATATTATCAAATTCACCCCCTGCACGCAAGCAGAGTATGACACTTATGTTAAAGAGGTGGAGGCAGGCACTTTTGATCTTAAAATCCGCCAAACGCCCTTTTCTTTAAAGGAATGGAAAGCCGATCCTAAAAGCTATAACCAACAAATCTTAAAGGCACTTGCATGAGCTCTGTTAAAGTGATTAAACCGGGTATTGCGACTTATGTAGAAGATTTAGGGCGTTATGGGTATTACCATTTAGGTATCCCTCCCGGGGGCGCGCTCGATCAGGCTTCTTTTATCGCGGCTAATATTTTAGTGGGCAATGATAAAAACGCCGCCGCCCTAGAGGCAGCCTTGATGCCACCCGAACTAGAATTTGAAACAGAAACCTATATCGCCGTTACCGGGGCGCACACCACGCCCTTAATCAATGGGCAGGAAATGCCCAGCAACACCGCCCTAAAAGTCCCTGCTGGGGGCAAGCTGGGCTTTAGTTATTTTAAAAAGGGTGCGCGCGCTTATATTGCCATCGCCGGGGGGATTGATGTGCCCGTAGTGATGGGGTCTAAATCTACCTACCCTTTAGGAGGCATTGGGGGTTTTAAAGGCAGAAAGCTAGAAGAGGGAGATGTCTTGCAAATTGGCAGACCCGCCGGCAAGCCCAGTTCTAAAAGCTTGGCAGAGGAGTTTTTATTACACTTAGAGGAAGTCGAAAACCTGCGTGTAATCTTGGGGTTGCAAGATTATAAACTCACAGAACAGAGTTTAGAAAATCTTTTTAGCGATACCTTTGTGGTTTCCACGCAGGCGGATAGATTGGGTTATCGTTTCAAAAATGGGCAGAAATTCACTTATAAAGATTTACCCCAACCCTTTGGTGCGGGCTCCAACCCTAGCAATATCGCCGATGCGTGCTACCCGGTGGGCTCTATGCAAGCTCCCGGAGGGAATGAACCCATTGTCTTGCAAAGAGACGCGCCTAGTGGAGGTGGGTTTGCGATGTATTGCACGGTGATTAGCTGTGATTTAGATCGCCTAGGGCAGTTTGCGCCCAACCAAAAGGTGCAGTTTAAAAAGGTTGATATGGAGGAGGCTTTGCGCGCCCGTAAGGCGTATCAAGACAAAATCAAAAGGATGATTTCTAGTTTGACTTAGGAGTCGCTTGGTAGCTCCTTGTCTGCAAAAAGGTTTGCCACAATGGGCCAAGCCATATAGCAAAAGCCTAGAACCTAGGCGAACTTTTAAGCTTTAAGTTTTTCTAAATACTCTCCGGTTTGGGTATTAACCTTGATCACCTCGCCTTCGAGCACATGGAAGGGCACTTGCACCACCGCGCCAGTTTCTAAAGTGGCGGGTTTTTTGCTACCACTAGAGGTGTCGCCTTTGAAGTTGGGGGGTGTTTCTGTGATTTTTAGCGCCACAACTTGGGCAACTTCCACAGAAATTGCCTTGTCGTTGTGAAAGAGAACTTGTACCTGTGAGCCCTCTAACATCCATTTGGATGCTTCTCCCACTTGATCCTCATTCAAGGCGACTTGGTCATAATTTTCTACATCCATGAATTGATAAGACGCGCCATCGTGATAGAGAAACTGCATGGGTTTTTGCATTAAATTAGGCTCTTCGCACTTATCCCCTGCATGGAAAGTCTTTTCAATCACTTTACCATCTAGGAAAGATTTAATTTTAGCCCGCACAAAGGCCGCACCCTTGCCCGGCTTAACATGTTGGTATTCGACAATGCGGTAAGGCACGCCCTGAATTTCAATCTTGAGATTCTTTTTAAGTTCACTCATTCCAATAGCCATATGTACCCCTTAAATTTTACCCGCGCTGCCTAAAACCTGCATGCGCTCAATAATCACCGCTTTTACCGCTTCAATGCCCGGATTGAAATACTTGCGCAGGTCAAATTCAGCAGGGTTTTCTTGTGCCATTTTGCGCACTTGTGCGATGAAAGCTAGGCGCAAATCCGTATCGATATTGATTTTGTTGATCCCACCCTTGATGGATTCCTCAATAAAGCTAAAGGGCACGCCCTTGCCCCCTTTTAAATCCCCGCCTGTGGATAAAAAGGCTTCGCGGACATTTTCAGGGATGGAGCTAGCTCCGTGCAAAACTAAGGGGATGTTTGTGCGTTTTTTCACTTCCACTAAACGCTCAAAATCAAGCTTAGGCTCGCCTTTAAATTTAAACGCCCCGTGGCTTGTTCCAATAGCAGGGGCCAAATAATCTACCTTGCTCACTTCGACAAATTCTTCGGCTTCATCAGGGTTGACCAAAACTGCGTCTTTTTCATCTACAGAGATATTATCCTCAATGCCCATCAGACGGCCTAGTTCGGCTTCTACGCTCACATCTTTAGAGTGGGCGTAATCGACTACTTGCTTAGTGAGTTCTAAATTTTCTTTGTAGGGGTGGTGAGAGGCATCAATCATTACAGAGGTAAAGCCCGCATCTACGGCTTTTTTACAGCTCTCAAAAGTCGTTCCGTGATCTAGGTGTAAGGCTACGGGGATGTGAGGGTAACGCTTAGACATGGTGTGCACTAGGCTTAAAACCATGTCAATACCCAAATACTTAATCGCCCCTTCACTAGCTTGCACAATTAAGGGGGATTTTGCGCTATCAGCTGCCTCGAAAATGGCGCGCAACATCTCTACATTCACAAAATTAAACGCGCCCACGCCATAGTTTTCCTTGTGGGCTTTGTTGAGGATTTCACTTCCTTTGACTAACATGACGATCCTTAATGTTTAGATGTGGGGAAAGGCTTGATGTCTACTACAACTTGCTTGCGCAATTTTTCTAGCTCCCCCTTGACATATTCTTGAAATTGCTGTTCTTTAAGAATGCCAATAATGCTTTGCTTGGCCTGTGCAAAGGTAGGAGTAACGGGTTGGCTTTTGTGCATAAGATAAACCACATGGTAACCAAACTCGGTTTTAACAGGGGTCTTTGTATAGGTGCCCGGTCGGAGTTCAAAAACAGCTTTTGAAAACTCAGGAGTCATTTGACTTTTTTGGAATTTGCCCAAATCCCCGCCGTTTTTGGTGTTTTTAGTGTTGGGATCGATAGAGTCGCGATTAGCAATTTTGATAAACTCATGTTCTACCTTAGTTTTAGGCACTTTGTTGAGTTCAGAAATAATTCGGCGCGCATCGGCCTCTGTTTTTACAAGAATATGGCGCGCTTGCGCTTCTTGTTGCACAAACCTATCTTTATTGGTGTCATAGTACTGTTTTAGCTGATCCTCGGGGATTTGTTCTTTACCAATAATCTCAGCGCGATGTTTTACCCAAACCTCGACTAAAAGCTGTTTTTTATAGCTCGCTAAGTTGCTTTTAAACTCTGGGCTATCTTCTAAATTCTCCTTTTTGGCTTCGCGCTCAATCAAAAGATTGCTAATGGCTTGGTCTAAAAGCACCATTTTTTGTTTGTCTTGCAAATTATTAAAATTGAAGTTTGGATTTCTCTGTTTAAGCACATCAAAATCGCTCTCTGTAATATTCACGACTTCTGATTTCCCCCCCTTTTTGCCTGTAAAGGTTACGGTGGCTAAAGTTGTCGCGCCCAACACGCCAAAACCCAACAAACCCGCTAAAATCACGCTTTTTTTAACCATTAATTTCTCCAAAGTATTGTAAAATGAGCATTTTCTAATTCTATCATGCAAAACTTAAAGCAAAGAGGACAGATGAAAGGTTCATGGCGCACCATCCAAGAGAGTTGGAAAGATTTTTTGAGTTGGAAAATGCTACTTGTCAATTTAGGCCCCCTCCTCATTGGATTTGCATTTTGGGGGGTTTTGTTGCTCCATTTTGGAGATAACTTTGTGCGTATCTTAGAGGGCTTCCTGCCTACAAGTTGGTACCGTTACGCCCATAGCGGAGGATTTACACCTACTTTATTTTTACTGGTTTTTAAGTTTTTTGTCTATGCATTGCTGGGCTTGTTTGTATTAATTTTAAGTCTCATTGGCAATGTCTTGATGGCTATTTTCTACACCCCGATTGTGGTCGCATATGTGCGCAAGAAAGATTATCCTAATCTCTCCCTAGAGGGTTTTGGCGATATGGGACTTTGTTTGCAACACTTCCTCAAACAACTGGCTTATTTTTGTATGTTTTTACTGGTGTGTTCGCCGCTTTATTTCATTCCCTTTATCGGGGTTTTTGTTTCCTTGATCCCACATTACTTCTTTTTTAAGAACACACTCTCTTTTGACATTGCCACTTCGATCTTTAATCAAGACCACTACACCCAAGTGCTCAGAACTCATAAGATCAGCCACCATAAAATTTCCATTGCAGCCTATCTTTTTTCCCTAATCCCCGTGTTTAATTTTTTTGCCACTTTATTGCAAACCATTGTGCTTACGCGCTACTTTTTAGAAGTCAAGGCGCAGGAAAAATCAGCCCACTAACTTAGCCAGTCTCCAACCCAACGCTACGCACACGAGTC
The DNA here is from genome assembly GCF_000200595.1 of Helicobacter felis ATCC 49179. Classification (NCBI taxonomy): domain Bacteria; kingdom Pseudomonadati; phylum Campylobacterota; class Epsilonproteobacteria; order Campylobacterales; family Helicobacteraceae; genus Helicobacter; species Helicobacter felis. Next base: position 1,148,325 of record NC_014810.2, read on the forward strand.
CTAGAATATTGGTGCCTAGCACATAGGCGATTGCTTCACTAAAAGCCTGCTTTTGCAGGAGTTTTAGAGTATCTAGCCCAAAGGAAGAAAAAGTTGTAAAGCCCCCTAAAACCCCCGTGATAAAAAACACGCTCATTTTATCACTTAGCACGGATTTGAGGGCCAAATGCCCCGCAAAGCCGATTACAAAGCACCCGATCACATTCACACTAAAAGTGCCCACAGGGAAACTTTGCCAAATCCACAACTTGGTAGGCGCAATCTTGCCTACAAAATAACGCAAACTCGCCCCCAACGCTCCGCCCAAAGCAGCCCACAAAAACATAAAGTGCATATGACCCCTTTTTTAGGGTATCTTAGTACAAGATGCGAGGGTTTTGGCTAATGCAATACAAGCTTCTAGGCTAGGTTTAGGGCTTTGATGGGCACAGATAGCAGAATCAAAAGCTTTAAAAGTGCTCGCACCAATGGCGATCGCCTGATAACTCTTCTCCCACGAAAAATTAGCCACAAAGGCATGGTAGGCACTAGGTGCGGTGAAAATAAGAATAGAGTAGGGTTTTGGCTTACACTCTTGAGGCAATACAAGAGGTCGATTCTCATAGACGATCAAAGAGGGCAAATGATCTAGGCTATTTGAGGCAGTGATCTTAGCCCGCACAAAGAGCGCGTTGGAGGGTAAATAGGGCTGGATTTCCTTAGCAAAACTGAAGGCATGAGCACTCTGCCCTGTAAAAATCACATGAAAACCTAAGGATTGCGCCACTTGCGCGCTTTTGATCGCTAATGCAAAGACGGGTAGGGTTTTTAAAAAGGCTAAGGCAGAACTACTGCCTAGAGAATGTTCTAAGGCTAGAGGGGCGTGCTTAGAAGTGAAAACAAGGGCTTGGAGAGTTTTTAGGTCTATGGGCGCGCTCAGAGAGGAACTAAGGGTAAAATCTACACATTGCAAAGGTAAATAGACAATCTCATTGCACACCAAAGAGGTGGCCAAATCCCCCTTATAGGGGGTAGGACTGACCACCACAATGGAAGACACTAATTTTCCACTAACTCTAAGCCTAAATCTTTAAATTCTTCAAAATTACCCTTAAGAAAATAGACATTATCTGCCCCCGCGCTGTGCAATGCGCTAGCATAGTGTGATGCCATATTGCCATGCCGACACTGCAATAAAATTTTTTCTTTTGGGTGGGCTAGGGCGAAATCCTTGATCGCCTCTATGTCTTCCATGTGGCGGGCCTCTTTTAAATGCGATTGCCGATAGGCGTTGGCATCTCTAATGTCGATAATGCAGTAATCTTTGAGGTTAACATCCTTTACATCCACAAGATGATGGGTGTAATCGCTTTTAAACATATTTATCCTTTGATGAAAAGTGCTAAAATATTCCATCCTATCAAAAAGGCTTGTGATGGTGCCCGATTATACCAGTTTTTACCAAGAAGCCCAGCAATTTCTAGGGGATCGGATCTATAAGGACTATTTGCGCCGTGTAGTCTATGGCATCGATGCTTCATGTTATCGTTACATCCCAAAGCTAGTTGTCAAAGTTTGTTGTGAGAGCGAAGTTACGCGCCTTTGCTCTCTGGCCAAAAAGCACAACACCCCCCTAACCTTTAGGGCAGCGGGTAGCTCCTTATCAGGGCAGGCATGCGGGAGCGGGGTGCTTGTGATGGCTAGTTTGGGGTGGCAAGAAATTTGCCCACAAAATGAGGGGCAAAGCGTGCGCTTGGGCTGTGGTGTGATTGGGGTGCAGGCTAACAATGCTTTAAAACCCTACCAACAAAAAATAGGGCCTGATCCGGCAACTATTGCTACAGCGATGGTGGGGGGAATTTTAGCCAATAATGCTAGTGGCATGTGTTGTGGCGTGTCGCAAAATAGCTACAAAACCCTCAAATCTATCCGTGTGATTTTAGTAGATGGTACGCTTTTAGACACTTCAGACTCTCAGAGCGTGCAGGCTTTTAGAGGCAGTCATGCCAGCCTTTTGGAGGAACTTTTAGCTCTGCGCCAAGAAATTTTAGAGGACACAGAGTTACACGCTCTCATTACCAAGAAATATAAAATCAAAAACACCACAGGTTATAGTCTAAACGCTCTCATCGATTTTGACGACCCTGTGGAGATTTTAAGCCATCTTTTCATTGGCTCAGAGGGCACGCTAGGCTTTATCGCCAGCTGTGAGTTAAATTGTGTCCCTGACCTGCCCTTTAAAACTTGCTTTTTGCTCTTTTATGAAACCCTCAGTAACGCTTTAGAGGCGGTGCGGATTTTAGCCCAACATGCCAATAAAATCAGTGCGGCCGAACTCATGGACTATGCATGTTTGGCCAGCGTGCAGGGCGTGGAGGGGATGCCCAGCGTGCTTAATGAGGTGAAGCCCGGGTATGCGTGCATTTTAGTTCAACTAGAGAGCGCGGATTTAACTACCTTAGAGAAAAATAGTGCCTTTGTGCTAGAAAAACTACAGATTGTGTCCACAATCTTACCTCTTGCTCAAAGTTCTAAGCCTCAAGAATACAACACATGGTGGAAAATCCGCAAAGGACTTTTTCCCATTGTAGCGGGGCGCAGGCGTGCGGGGGCGAGCGTGATCACAGAGGATTTATGCTTTGACATGGAACATTTGCAAGAGGGGATCGCCCATTTGCAGGATTTATTAGAAAAACACGGCTTTAAAGAACATAGCGTGATTTTTGGGCATGCCTTGAGTGGGAATTTGCATTTTGTCATCACCCCACTACTAGAGAACCCCAAAGAGAGAGCGCAATTTAGCGCATTGATGGAAGATTTAGCCCACATGGTCGTCTCTTTGCAAGGATCGATCAAGGCTGAACATGGCACAGGGCGTATGGTCGCCCCTTTTGTTGAGTTAGAATGGGGAACTAAGGCGTATAGTATTTGCCAGCGCATCAAGGCTTTATTTGATCCACAGGGGCTTTTAAATCCAGATGTGATTCTTTCAGACGACTCACAAATTCACACTAAGAACTTAAAAGAGAGCGCGCCTATCGCCTCTGAGTTAGAACCTTGCATGGAATGTGGGTTTTGCGAGCGCATTTGTCCGAGTCGCTACCTCTCTTTGACACCACGCCAACGCATTGTCTTGCAAAGAGAAATCGCATATTTAACAAAACGCGTTCAAGAAGGGCATACAGACGATCGGATTTTATTGGAGGAATTGCTAGAAGGTTATGCATATCTGAGCGATGAAACTTGTGCGGCATGCCATATGTGCTCTACTCTCTGTCCACTAGGCATTGATAGTGCGACCATTGCGCTAAAAAGCCGTGCGCAAGAAAAAGCCCCACTGCTTGCTAAAGAGATTTTAAAGCACATGGACACCATGGTTGGGGGGCTTAAGGTGGGTCTTGGGATAGTGCAAGTGGGACAGGTGGCTTTGGGAGCGGATGTTATCCACAAATGTAGCCAAAAACTCCACGCTAAATTAGGCACGCCCACCATCTTAAATTACATGCCCAGAAAAAATAGCTACAAGCTTATGAGTCGACCAAATATTAAAAATGTGCTGTATCTCTCCACTTGCATGAATCGCGCTTTTTCTCCCTCAAAACGCATGCCCGATCCGCGCAGTTTGCAAGAAGTCTTTGAATCTCTGTGTAAAAAGGCGGGTTTTGGGGTGCTCTATCCGCATGAATTACCTAAGTTTTGCTGTGGTAAGGCGTTTATTAATTACAAGGACTTAAGCGAGCAGAATACGCAAAAAAACGCCCAACTCTTAAAAAACTTGTCGCAAAATGGTGCCATTCCCATTGTGCTTGATCACAGCGCGTGCAGCGCGTATTTAATGGAGAAATTAGAAAATGAGGGACTGCAAATCTATGACATGCCTATTTTCATCTATAAAATCCTGCTAGAATATTTGCATCTCAAGCCACTAAAGGAAAATATAGCTTTGTATACGATGTGCGCTTCAAAACGCTTAGGTTATCAGGACAAAATGCTAGCCTTGGCACGGGCATGTGTAGACGCGCAAGTGTTTGAACATGTTGATACGGGTTGTTGTGGCTTTGCAGGCAATAAGGGCTTTTTGACCCCTGAGCTCAACCAACATGCCTTGCTAGATTTCAGCAGATTTTACAAGGATAAGGGGTTAAAGCGGGGATTTTGTAGCTCTAGCACTTGCGAAGTGGGCTTAAGCCAGCATTCTAAAATTCCTTTCCAACACATCGCCTACTTGGTAGATGCCTGCGCGCAATGAATGCTCTAACACACCTAGCAATTATCATGGATGGTAATGGCCGATGGGCCAAGCAACAAGGCAAACCGCGCACGCATGGCCACCAACAAGGTATCAATGCGTTGCGCAAGATCACTATTTGGTGCGCCCAAAACCACATCGCCTATTTGACTCTCTATGCTTTTTCAACGGAAAATTGGAGTCGCCCCAAAACAGAGGTTGACTTTTTGATGCGCATGCTCAAAAAATATCTTCTCCAAGAGAGACCGACTTACTTAGAACATAAAATCCGCTTTAAAGCCATTGGCAATTTAAAAAAATTCAGCTCCGCCTTGCAAAAGACCATATTAAATTTAGAGCAAGAAACTGCTAAACACACCGCCTTAACACAAATCTTAGCTCTCAATTATGGAGGTAGAGATGAGATTGCGCGCGCTTGTGGACGCGTGCTTGAATTAGGACTTAAAGGGGATTTACAAGAGCTCATTGGCAGGCATTTGGACACCGCTGGTTTGCCCGATGTGGATTTATTGGTGCGCACGGGTGGAGAAATGCGCCTGTCTAACTTTTTGTTATGGCAGTCTAATTATGCGGAGTTGTTTTTTAGCCCCGTGCTTTGGCCAGATTTTACACCTCAACATTTACAAGAGATCATTAAAATTTTCAAACAGCGGCAACGCAAATTTGGGAAGATTTGAGGAGAGCGCATGTTAAAAGTAGTGGTTTGGGATTTTGATGGGGTGATCTTTGATAGCATGCATTTGAAAGCAGAGGGGTTTAAAACCCTCTTTAGACGGCACACAAGCGCAGATGACAACGCCCTCAAGACTTTTGATACCTACCACGCCTTAAATGGTGGAGTCAGTCGGTTTGAAAAGATTGCTTATTTTTATGCAGAGATCTTAAAACAACCCATAGAGGAAGCTAAAGTTGAGGCTTTAGTTGCTGAATTTGGACAAATCATTGCCAAAGATCTCTTTTCTAGAAGTCATTTAAACTCTGAAGTCCTTGATTTTATCAAGGCGCACCACACGAAATATATTTTTCATATCGCTTCAGCAGCCCTACACCATGAATTGCAGATTTTATGCGAGTTTTTGGGTTTGTTGCCCTATTTTAAGAGCATTGAAGGTAGCCCCCCCGCTAAGGCAAAAATTTTAGCCAACCTCAAAGCAAATTATGGCTACGCTAGCACAGAAATGGTTTTAATCGGGGATAGCAAAAATGACTACCAGAGCGCTAGGGCCAATCAAATTCCCTTTTTGGGCTATAATAACCTAGATTTACAAAAACTACTCCCTAAAGCCTACATTACAGATTTTAAGAAGCTGGATTTGCAGGCTTTTGTGCAAGAAGCTCGCCTAAGTCAACTCTGACATCACATCTCTCGATTGTGCTCAAGCGGTGTGCGATCACAAGCAAAGTTTTATCTTTTGCGATCGCATAGATTTCATCCATAATCTTGCTTTCTGTAGGGGTGTCTAAAGCTGAGGTGGCTTCATCCAGAACCAAGATTTCAGGATTATCGTAAAGCGCGCGCGCGATCCCTAGGCGTTGCTTTTGCCCCCCACTTAGATTGATCCCTCCCTCGCCTATGATGGTCTCAATCCCTCTGTGCTGGGATAAAAAGTCATAAATATGCGCCATTTTACAAACTTCTATCACTCTTTCCTCATTTAAGGGACTTCCACAGGCAATATTTTCAGCGACATTCCCATCAAATAAATAGATATTTTGGGGAATATAACCAATTTTTTGCCGCCAACTGCGGATATTTTGAGGGTTGAGGGGTTGATTATCAATCCAAATTTCACCTTTGTTAGGATAGAGAACGCCCATAATGATGTCCACTAAAGTAGATTTACCACACCCGCTAGGGCCGATAAAAGCCACACTTTGCCCTTTTTGGATTGTAAGATTAAAGTCTTCAAAAACGGGATGAGACATTTTGTAAAAAAAGTTGATATTTTTAAGAGTGATGGAGTGTTCAAATTTGAGAGGGAGGTTGCCTTCTTCTAGGATGGGCTTATGAAGGTCTTTAAACACGCTATTCACCGCATATTGGTTATAAAAAATAATGTTGTATTGATCTAAAATTTTATTGACTGAGGGGAGCATGCGATAGAGAGAGAGCGCGTACATAGAGACGATAGGCAATACCATTTTAGCTTCGCCATATTTGTAGAGCACATAGGCTACTGCCAAAATAAGCAAACTAAAACCTGTGGTTTCTAAAAGTTTATTGGGGATAACTTGTATTGTCTGGTAGGCAATATTGGCATGGGCAGCTTTGAGACTGTTCTCTGCAAAGAGAGTGTGCGCTTCAACATAATTATCTTTGAGTTTAGTGATTTTAAAATTACCAAAGAATTTGGAAAACACTTTAAAAGATTTAGCAGCCGAATTGCTAGAAACCTTCCCCCTATTCCGAATGAATTTGGACATATATTTGGTAACAAAGAAAATTTGTAAGCCCAAAATAGCGGTCAGAACTAGAGTCATTTTCCAATTAGTGATCAAAAGTAAAGAATACAAAAAAAGTATTATGCTCAATTCTGCTAACATGTTCAAGAGGGCGTTGAAACTATTCATCACACTCCCGCTCTTGGACATAACAATGTCGCGGATTTTATCTACACTCACTTTAATATGTTCCAAATAAGAAATTCTAAGATGGCGCATAAAAAGTCTTTGGGCTAAAGTGTGGGCTTTCTTGCAGGCAAAACGGCTATTAACATAGGCAAAGAGCACGCTATAACCCATCCTCAACAGATACATTCCTACCAAAAAAAAACTGAAAAAGAAGGCAAAGTTTAGAGGTGTAGAGAAATGCAGGAATTCATAAACCATGCGCGCGTATCGGTGTGATAAGATGAGATCGGGTGAGCTTGCTAGAGTGATAAAGGGCATGATCATGCTAATGGAAAAAACTTCAATAAAAGACATCAAAATAGACATAAAAGTGAGCACAACTAAAATTTTTTTATCCCTCTTAGTGATTAAGAAAAACATTTGAGAGAGAGAGCGCAAAAAGATTTTAAGAGGAGTGACGCGTCTTTTTTTTCTAGGGCGCATGGGGGCTTTAATCCTTGAAGTGATTTGCGTGGATTATATCCAAAAACACCCCTTGATTATTCAGGCTGTTTTGACTATATTTGCGTGTCTTTGGACACAGAATCAATTTTTAAGGAGTTTTTATGCTGGTAACTAAGTTGGCCCCTAATTTTAAAGCAACCGCTGTTTTAGGTAATAACCAAGTGGTTGAGGATTTTGAACTTTCTAAAAATTTGGGCAAAAACGGTGCGGTGCTGTTTTTTTGGCCTAAAGATTTTACTTTTGTTTGCCCTTCTGAAATTATCGCTTTCGATCACCGCGTGAAAGATTTTGAAGAAAAAGGCTTTAGCGTGATTGGGGTGTCTATTGATACTGAGGTTGTGCACTATGCATGGAAAAACACTCCGGTGGATAAAGGCGGGATTGGCCAAGTGAGCTTCCCTATGGTGGCAGATGTCAAAAAAGAAATTTCTAGGGCCTACGATGTGCTCTTTGACGATGCGATCGCTTTGCGTGGGTCTTTTTTGATTGATAAACACCAAAAAGTCCGCCATGCCGTGATTAATGATTTCCCTTTAGGGCGCAATGTGGATGAAATGTTGCGCATGGTAGACGCGCTTATTTTCTTTGAAGAACATGGGGAAGTTTGTCCTGCTGGTTGGAGAAAGGGCGATGCGGGCATGAAACCCACTCATGAGGGTGTCAAAGAATATCTTAGAGATCACGCTAGCCGTCTCTAGTTTTTCTGTCTGCAGAAGAGTTGGAAAATCCAACTCTAAAAATGCCAAGCGTGGGAGATAAAGAATACAAAGTTGCGTTCAGCCACGCTGTTAGACTCAGGAGGATTTAAAAATACTTTTATCCCCGCTTCTACATCTACAATGTGCCATGTAACAATGGTACGGAACTGAACCCCCGCCCTGATGGCAACTCTGAAATAAGCCCTTTGGGGCTTGAACACCAAATCACTAAAAGCATTCCAAGTATTGATAACAATGTCTTTAACTTTATGGTTATAAAACCAAGTGCTAGCCCCCATTTGCAATCCCATAAATAATGCCCATGAATTGATGGGGTTTTTATTGTAGGCGAGCAATAAGTCTCCCCCCACACCATAGGTAAAAAAATTAATTTGGGCTGTGTTGTGCGGTTTTAGGAGAATATTGCCATAGTCGATGAAAATATAATAGCGCGCATAAGCCTTTGTATGGTTTGGATTGATTTCATATCCCCAAGCGAGCGCAGCTCCTTGCATAAAACCATAGGTGTTTTTTGTATTAAGAAAGACATGATTTATCTGATAAGATGAGGACATATAGCTTAGATTTTTTGCTTGCAAACCCCCACCCAATAAAACCCACACCAAACACCGCCACACCGCTACCATGTTAAAAGGGTAGCACAACTCAAACTTAAGCTAGAGTTTGCTAGAATCCTCGCTTATTTTTTGTACAAGGAAATCCATGTTAGAGGGTCAAGTCAGAGCCAAATTATCCAAATCTGAGAGAAAAACTTTGCGCAAAGAGGGGTATTTGCTCGCCAATCTTTATGGCCACAATGTGCCTAATGTGTATGCGACTTTTCACACCAATGATTTTATTCGCTTTCTCAAACACAAACCCACTTTAGATTTTCAGGTGAAAGTGGGCGAAAAAGCTTACCAAGTCGTGGTGCAAAACTACCAAAAAGATCCCGTAAGCAACGCATTGATGCATGTAGATTTGCTTGTGTTGAATACAGGGGCTGTTTCTAAGTTTCATGTGCCTGTGAAAGTGCATGGCACACCCGTAGGGCTTAAAAATAAAGGGATTTTAATGATCTCTAAAAGCCGTGTACAAGTGGCTTGCAAACCTGAAGATTTAATTTCTAGTTTTGAATTAGATGTGTCTTCCTTAGATGTGGGCGATGTGATTTTGGTGCGTGATCTCAAAGTGCCCGCTTCTGTCAAAATTTTAGAAAATCCTAACAATGCGGTTGTAGGAGTGATTAAGGCAAAGTAGCCTTGAGGCTGGTCGTAGGTTTAGGCAATCCAACGCCCACATACGCCCACACTCGCCACAATGTGGGTTTTGATGTGCTAGACTTGTTGGCGCATCGCTTCGGGGTGGCGTTCAAGGGCAATGCTCACTATCTTTATGCTACTCTCCCCCAACATGCTTGTTATTTGCTCAAGCCAATGACTTATATGAACCTTAGCGGGCAGGCCTTGAGCATGTTTTTACGCCACCATGAAAACATAGATACCTTATTGGTAGTGCATGATGACCTTGATCTGCCCTTAGGGGCCTTGCGCTTTAAGCAAGGAGGGGGTAATGGAGGGCATAATGGATTGAAGTCCATTGAAGAGCACTACCAAAAAACATTTTTTAAACTCAAAATTGGTATCGGGCGGGGTGCAGACGCGCGCAGTCATGTTTTACAATGCTTTGAGGCTACAGAAGAGACGCATAAAAACGAAGTGTTTAAGCAAGCCCTAGAAGCCTTGAGTTTTTATCTTGAGCATGATGACTTTGCGCGCATGCAATCTCGCTTTACTCTCAATCCTCATAAAAACGCATGCGTCTCTGGTTCTTTGTAGGTTCTTATTACCTCAAATACTGCTTTGTCATTTTGATGGCTTTAGAGCTGTTTTTTATCGGCATAGACAGCTTGCAATATGCCGATAAATTTCCCGATGCGGCGAATTTATTACTTCTTTTCTTTGTCTATGATGGTTTGTATGCCCTCAATTACACTTTGCCCATCTCCTTACTGCTAGGTCTTGTCCTCTTTTACATCACCTTTATCCGTTCCAACCAATACAGCGCCTTACTTGCTATTGGTTACTCTATACGGCAAATTTTAAATCCCATGCTCACCATCAATCTCTTTTTTATTATCATCTTTGTGGGTCTGAACGCTACCCCTTTTGTCTACATGCAAGATAAGGCGATGGCTATTATTTACAAGGACAATGCGGGCAATGTTTCTGAGAATCTGCTCGTCAAATACAATAATGACTATGTGTATTTTGGCAAAATCAATCCTCTTTTGCAGAATGCGCAAAATATCAAAATCTTCACGCTCAAAAATGACGAATTGAGCGCTGTTGCTCAAGCAGATCATGCCGCATTTAAAGATAAGTATTGGACGCTCCATCAAGCCACTATCGCGACTTTGCCCACACCGCTAGGCTTAGGAGATCAAGGTTTGCTTGTAGAAAATGCGCCCTTACTCAAGACTCTTAAAGGGTTTCACCCCAAAGTGCTAGACACCATCTATCAAAACAAGCCGGCGGTTTCTATCACGGACGCTTTTCGATCCTTGCATGTGCTTTATCGCCAACATGGAGACACCAAGAAAATACGAGGGTTTCTCTATGTGGCTATCTTGACTCCTTTCTTTGTGCCCCTCACGGCGATTCTAATTGCCCGTTACACCCCCAATTTAGCCCGCTATGAAAATCTTGCCCTCTTAAGTTTAAAATTCATCATTCTTGCCTTGATCTTATGGGGTCTTTTCTTTGCTTTGGGCAAATTCAGCATTGCCGGGCTTTTTTACCCTGAATTTGGGATTGTGATTCCTTTTGCCATTTTATGCGGGATCACTTTGCACCATTACCGCAAACTAGATACTCGACTTTAAGACTTTAATCCAAGGATTTTTTACAGCGCATGCCAAATATTGTTGATTTCACCACCTTTTTAGCCACTTTGCAAAAAACCAACCGCTCCTTAGATTTTTTTGTGGATTGGAAAAAGTGCCTTAAAAACCAAGAAGAGACCCGCATTTACGCCAATTACTTAAACACTTTGCTAGGCGTGAGCGCGCTAGATTTGCCCGTTAAAATAGAGCAACTTTTTAAAACCTGCCCTCAAGCCTTTAGCATCTTGCCCTTATTACTGGCTATTAGAAACCCTAAAGAACTTGTCAAAAACGGGGCGTTACAAGATTATTTGCAAAGTCCTAAGGGCATTTACACACTTTTGCAAGAGAGCGGATTAAGAGAACTCTTTAGCGCGTATAAAATCAAAGATGTGAACGATTTGATCTTGGGGATTGAAGTGGGGTTAGATAGCAATGCGCGTAAAAACCGCAGTGGGGCATTAATGGAAAAGCACTTAGAAGAGGCCTTCAAACAAGCGCATCTAAAGTTTAGGGTGCAGGTGAGCGTTACAGAGTTTGCTAACTTGCATGCTAGTTTTGGCAATGACATTAAAAAATTCGACTTTGTGGTCTTTGGAGAGCAAACCACTTACTTTATGGAGTGTAATTTTTACAGCAGTGGGGGGAGTAAACTCAACGAAGTCGCGCGGGCTTATCAAGAACTCGCCCCTCGTTTTAAAGCGCACCCGCACAAAGAATTTATCTGGATCACAGATGGGCAAGGGTGGTTAGAAGCTAAAAATAAACTACAGGAAGCCTATAAAAGCGTGCGCATTTATAACCTAAGCCAACTAGACAGCCTTTTAAACGAGTTGCGCCATGCTTGAACCCGTTTTTGTGAGTTTGGATCAAAAATTTAAACTCTACCATGCAGATTGCAAAGAGGTGTTGCCCCATTTGCAAGGACAAGTTGATCTCATCTTTGCCGATCCACCCTATTTTCTCTCCAACGGAGGCTTAAGCATTCAAAGCGGGCAGATTGTGAGTGTGGATAAAGGCGCGTGGGATAAATCACAAGGGTTAGAGCACATGCACGCCTTTAATATGGAGTGGTTGGGTTTAGCCAAAGATGCCCTAAAGCCTACAGGCTCTCTATTTATTAGCGCGACTTATCATAATCTCTTTTCTTTGGGGTTGGCCTTGCAATCGTTGGGTTTTAAGCTAATCAACCTCATCACTTGGCACAAAAGCAACCCTCCGCCTAATTTCTCATGCCGCACTTTGGTGCATGCTAGCGAACAAATTCTATGGGCGCGTAAAAGTCCCAAACACGCCCATATTTTTAATTACGAACATATGAAAGCATTAAATGAGAATAAACAAATGCGCGATGTGTGGACCTTACCTGCCATCGCCCCTTGGGAGAAAAAACTAGGCAAACACCCTACACAAAAGCCCTTGAGCTTGCTGACTCGTTTAATTGTTATGGCAAGCCAGCAAGAGAGCTTGATTTGCGATCCCTTTAGTGGGTCGGGTTCTACGGGCATTGCAGCGAATTTATTAGGGCGTAGCTTTGTAGGGATAGAAAGAGAACAAGAGTTTATAGAGCTTGCCACAAAGCGCAAATTAGATTTAGATGAGAGCTTTGAAGAGTATTACAAAAAACTTAAATTGTGCTAGAGTGAGCATAAATTTATCTAAAGGTTTTTAATGTTCCAACCCCTTTTAGATGTGTTTGTAGATTCGGCGCGCTTGCCCCATCCTCAAGAAAAGAAGCCTCTAAGATTGGGGATTTCTTGGTGGCATGGGGATAGCATTAAGAATTTTAAAAGCTGGTGTTTTCACCATATTTTAAGTTCCCAATATGAGATCACCTATTCAACCCACCCCAAAGAGCCTTGCGATATTGTGATAGGCGCATCCTTCATGCTAGAGGGCTTGGACAAGCCTATTTTAAGTTTTCTACAAAAGCGTATTGGTTACACCGGCGAAAACGAACGAATCAATTTTGATATTTACGATTTTGGGATGGGTTTTGATCTCTTGAGTTTTCATGAACGCTATTTGCGCGTGCCTCTTTATTATTTGAGCTTGTGGGATCGTTTTTATGAAAGTTGCGCTCACCTTGATAGCCCTTTCCAAATCGACCCTCAAATCGTCCAAACTCTTAAAGCCACCCCTACAACCCTCTTTAAAGACAAGCACCCCCATATAGACGCGTTGGCTAGAGAGCAGAGCGATCCATGCAAGAGAGGGTTTGCTAGTTTTGTCGCCTCCAATCTTAACGCGCCCATGCGCAATGCCTGCTATCAAGAGCTTTGTGCGTACCGCCCGGTTGCGGGGGGGGGGGGGTGTTTAACACGATTGGGCAACGCGTTGCAAACAAGTATGAATTTTTAAGCCAATATAAATTCAATCTTTGTTTTGAAAATTCCAAAGCGCATGGCTACACCACAGAGAAGATTATAGACGCGTATTTTGCCCACACTATCCCTATTTATTGGGGCAATCCAGCCGTAGCTTTAGATTTTAACCCTAAGAGTTTTATCAATGTGCACGATTTTAAGGATTTCAAAGAAGCCCTAGATTATATCCGTTACCTAGACACCCACGACAACGCCTATTTAGAAATGTTGCACGCCCACCCGCTCAACACCATAGAGGAGAAACCCAGTTTATATCAGAACCTCAGTTTTGCTAAAATTTTAGAATTTTTACAGAACGCGATCCATTCCCATGAGATTTATCATAACGATGACGCGCATTCCATCACGAGCCTACTTGGATTGCTAGGCAGAAAGCTAGCTAGAAAAATACGCAAAAAGTTAATTCCCTAATCCTATTGCTTCATGCCCAAAAGTGTTTCAATCATGCGATCGATGGCTGTGATCACTTTGGCATTGGCTGCATAGCCCCCTTGATATTTGATGAGATTGACCATTTCCTCATCTGTGCTCACCCCAGAGATCGCATTATGTTCTTTTTTAACGACTCCCAAAATAGCTTCTTTGCTCTCTAGGGTGCGTTGCGACTTCTCAGCTTCAGTGTGCACCTTGCTGACTACAAATTGGTAGGATTCTTCAATTGTCATAGGAGCATTGCTGAGTTTATGTTGGTAGAAATCGATTTTGTCGTATTGGAGTTGTTGCATCATATTAGCCACATCAAAGTTTCCATTAATAGGGGCTAACCAAGGGCGCAGGGCAGTGGGCTCTTTTTTATAGGTGTTATTGAGCGCGATATTGCGCGCGCTATCGCCATCAAAAAATGTATTCAGCCCTAAAGCCCCTGTAAAATTGCTCCCATGATCTCTAATGGATACAAAAAGCCCTTGAGAGGGGTTCTTGGCTTGGATGCTAAACTTCTTGGTCTTGTTGTCAAAATGCGCGCTAAAGTAATCGTCAAAATCATTGGTGGTGTTGTTGTCATGGTTGTCATCCGTGTTAGCATTGATTTGAGCGATCACATCTTTCATGGTAGTAATAGGTGTGATATGAATCGTTCTTTTGGCCAACACTTTTCCATCTGTGTTATAAGCCACCACATCAAAGCTTCCTTCTTTGATATTGTAATTGGTGTCCTTAAGCGCGGTGCGATCCTCAAATTCCACGATTTTACCTTGAACATTGTGGGCTGCGCTTTGGGCATAGATGGCGTTAGTGGATTCGATCAAACCCTTAGCAAAAGTGTCTAGCGCGTCTATATAATTTTGCAACTTACCCTTGATCGTGCCATGCGAGCCGTCATTATAAATCCCCATCAAACCCCCCACTTTGCCCTGATTGATTTTATCGGTGATATTGATGGTTTTAAAATCATCGCCCTGAAAATAGATTTGAGCAAGATGGTCTTTATTATCACTATTGTCGACCACCAGAGGGTGAAAAATTGCTCCATCTACGATATTAAAACCATAGCCCACATTAAAAACATAGCCATCATCAAAATCTGCTACTTTAATATCATTGGCAGAGTTGGTTTGCACATGGAATTTAGACACATTCCCTCCGATGAGCTCTTTGAGATGGAATTCTAGCGCATCCCTTTTGTCTCTGAGTTCATTAGCCTGTTTTAGAGTCTTGGAGTCTTCCATTTCTTTAAGATGTCTATTGATATTGGCAATCTCTGCGCCGATACGATTGACCTCTTTAACCGAGCTAACTAATTCTTGGCTTGCTTTGTATTGCAAAGCCACCAAACGCGCGCGGGTGTCTTGGATATTGCGCGTGAGGGTTTGGGTCTTTTGAGCTAAGGCCTGTTTGGTTGCCGGAGACTTGGCATTTTTAGCCAAATCTTTCCATGCGCTGAAATAGTTTTGCAGGTCATTTTGAATCCCCACCTCATTCATATCTGGAAAATAAGAGGAGGCCTCGCGCAAATTGTCAAACTGGGTGCTGTAAAAGGCGTGTTCTTGATTGGCTTTAGCATAGCGCGCAAAAACAAACTCATCATGCACGCGCTGAATCGTTTCTACATTCACGCCCATATTCACATTGCGATCGGTGAAGGCAAGGCTATTTTGAGGACGCGCGATCACGCGTTGACGGCTGTAAAACTCGTCATTGGCGTTAGAAATATTATTGCCTGTAACATCCACCATCACTTGGTGGGCTTGCAACCCGGTGTAAGAAGTGTTGAGAGAAGAGAGGATACCGCCCATGCTAATCCTTTAGGCCTGCACTCGTAAAAAGCTACTGCTCACGGTGCGCTGGTTGTAATAGCCTGTGCTCTCATGAGGCACGATCTGTTGCATCAAAGAGGAATAAAACTCTGAAACAGCAAACACTACCCGCGCATAATCTGCATTGAGCTCTTTAAGACGCTCTAAATGTGCGCGCATGTCTTTTAAGCACGCACTGCTAGCATCGTCTAAGAGTTCTGTAAGAGGTGTGCCTGGATTTTTTTCCATCAGATCGAGCATGCCCTGATCAAAGAGAGCCTTACAGCTCTCAAAAGATTTGATCCGTTCTTGTTTTTGAGGGTTGCGTGCAAAGATCGCCTCGTGTTTAGCAACCTTAATATCTTCAAGGTCTTGCAAAGTTAAATCGATTAAAGTCTGTAAATCCTCTAAAGATTGTTGAAGGTAGGCAGAAAGCATGCAAGCTCCTAAGACGCGATCTCATACCGCGCCCAAGAAGCCCCTAGAGCGTCAGTATCGCCCTAACCAAGCAAAGTCTGTGCCATTTTATGAGAGGTTTTTTCTAAATCTACCTTATAATGCCCGGCTTCAAGAGATTTTTTAATTTGGCTTGCGCGGTCTACAGCTGTAGCTTCCTCGCTATGGGTTTGGTGCGCGTGTTCTTGAGCGCGTGCAGAGTTGTAGCCGGTAGAAAAAGTTGTCAAAGAGGAGTGACCACTACCCACAGAGTTAATCATAGCGCATCCTTTTAGCAGAATTTTGGCTTAAATCGGCCGTTTTAATAAAAATTAAACCTTAAGCTAGCGCATATGTTGCTCTAAGGCTTTGCGTAACTCTGTTGGGGTAGCAGGGCGTTTTTCACCCGTTTCTTGAAAATTACTTCCCGGATCTTTAAAAGCAAAGGCGATCAGTGCAAAGAGGACACCACAAAAGATCGCAAATACAATAGTGGGCACTAACCATAAATCAAGCCTTGAATTTTTCATAAGATTCTCCTTGAGAGGGCAAGATTTGGAATTTTGTATAAGCTATTATAGACTATAATCGCATCTTTGTTGTTCAAAGGAGAGAGATGAAGCGGCTATTTGGCATGTGGGCTTTGTGTGTGGTTTGTGGCTTTGGAGCAGTGGGCGAGCGTTTGGTTTGGGAAAAAGGGGCTACCTTACTGGGTTTCTTGGATAAGAACAAGATCGATTCGAAGATTTACTACAATCTTCCCTTTCAAGATAAAGAATTGGGCACGGAGATTCGTGCAGGGGTTGCTTATTACACTCTTAGAGATGATCAGGGCGCGTTGTTGCAGGCTTTGATCCCGGTGAGTGAGGCCGTACAATTGCGTCTTTTTAAAAATCAAGATGGCTATCATATTGATTTTATCCCCATTGTTTTTAGCAGTGTGCAAAAGACCTTAGGTTTGCGTATCCAAAAATCTCCCTATCAGGATATTCTTAAAGCTACAGGGAATGTAAAATTAGCTCAGGAATTTGTAGATATTTACAAAAAGACGGTGAATTTTAAGCGCGCTGTAGTTAAAGGGGATCAACTTGTAGTGGTTTACACCCGCAAACATCGCCTCGATCGCCCCTTTGGCTATCCTAGCATTCAGGCCAGTATGCTTGAGACACGCCGGCAACCTCGCTATGCCTTTGCCTATCGTGGCAAATATTACGATGCGCAGGGTAAGGAAATTATGGAATTCTTTTTAGAAACTCCCGTGCGCTACACCCGCATCTCTTCGCGTTTTTCCCATGGAAGGATGCATCCCATTTTAAAAGAGGTGCGCCCTCACTATGGCATAGATTATGCGGCTAGATTTGGCACAGCCGTTCATGCGGCCACTGAAGGGCGTATTTCTTTCATTGGCTACAAAGGAGGTTATGGGCGCACGGTTGAGGTGAAGTATGGTAAAGATCTGCGCTTACTCTATGCTCATCTGAGTGCTTTTGCTCCTAGATTAAAATTGCATGGCTATGTCAAAAGAGGGCAAATGCTAGGCAGAGTGGGCAGCACAGGTTTGAGCACAGGACCGCATTTGCACTTTGGGGTGTATAAAAACGATCGCCCCATCGATCCACTCGGGCGTATCCGCACGGCTAAAAGCCAATTGAGCGGCAAAGATAGGGAACGCTTCGCCCGCTATATCCGCCCCTATCAAGAAACTCTCAAAGACACCCAATCCTTTGAATACGCTCAAAAAGAAACCCTTAAGATTTTCTATTAATGGTGCATTATCCTAGCATCTGCATTAAAAAATGTGAGACTTCGCCCTATATTCGTCCCCAAAGCGTTTTTTATGAAGAAAATGGCGTTACTAAGCGTTGGGATATGGTGTGCGTGCATGACAGCGTAGCGGTTTTGATCTACCACACACAAGAGGAAAATTATATCGTTGTTAAGCAGTTCAGGCCTGCTGTTTGGGCGCACGCCACTTCTAGTGGTGAAAAAATAGATGGTTATGTCTATGAACTCTGCGCCGGGTTAGTGGACAAGCCTGGAAAAAGTGTCCAAGAAATCGCCTGTGAAGAAGTCCTAGAAGAGTGCGGGTTTGCTATCTCTCCTGATATGTTAGAACCTATTGGGGTTTTTCGCTCGGCAACAGGTATTAGTGGGAGCAAACAGAGTATGTTTTTTGTCTGTGTGGATCAAAGGCAACAACGCCATCTAGGAGGAGGCATAGAGGGAGAATGCATAGAACTTGTGCGCATCCCACGCCAAAATGTGCAAACTTTTTTATCGGATTTTAATATTTCTAAGAGTATCGGTCTTGGTTATGCTCTGCTATGGAGTCAGCAAAGACATGTTTAAGATTTTATGGTTGGTCCTATGTGTGGGTTTGCTAGGAGCTCAAGAGTGGAGCGCGCCGCTTAAGATTAATATTGATGCGGTGGATAGCACCAATAAACTCGTGCGTTTCCAAGCTTACGATCTGAAAGTGGGTGAGAGTGGCTATATTTTGGCACAGCTCACAGATTATAATGTGATCGCTGCGCAGGTGGAGGTGTTGCGCATAGAGAATGGAGTCGCTATAGGTCGCTATGGTCCCTATAGCGTGATGCACCAACGCCATCTGCCCACACCGCGCATGGTGCCCAAAAAAGGTTATTTAGCCATTTTTAGAGAATTTAATCATCAGGCATTTCTCATAGCCCCAGATGCGCAGTTGTATGAAAAAATCAAGGATGATTATAAGGAGATCGAATTTATTAATTCCGATTTATTGGTCGCGCTCCTCAATGGTTTTGATCCTAGCGCGCGTTCTCTACGCAGAGCGTGCGACCTCTATAGCACGGGGCTGCTCTTTATTGTCAGCACGGAAAAACTCAATATTTTGGATTGCCAAAGTTTTGCAATCTTAGAGTCAAAACCCCTAGACACTTCGCAGGCTACCCGTAGTAGCACCCCATTTTACTCTCGGGTGGAAGGGATTGATAGGGGCACTTTAGGCAAACTCTTTAGCGGGAGTAAGAGCAAACACTATTTTTCTTTTTACGACACATTGCTAAAAAATGAGGCGCAAAAGGCGTTAGAGCGCGCTCTCAAAAAAGAAAATCGCGCGGAGTTTAAAGAAGATATAAAGCAAGCCAAAAGCAAAACTGAGAAAAAAGCGCTCAAGAAAAAGCTCAAAGAGGAGCTTAAAGAAGATCGATCTGTAGTCCACACAGAATCGCAAGCAGAACGCAAAGAAGAACAAAGTTTGGACGCATCCAGTGCGGCCAAAAAAGCTAAAGAGACCCAAGAGAGTAAAGCAGAGCGCAAAGCCCGTATAAAAGCTGAAAAAGCAGCAGAGCGCGCCCGCAAAAAAGCAGCCAAAGAAGCTAAAAAGCGCGCTAAAGAGGCCAAGCGCAAACAAAAAGAGGCGGAAAAACACCAACACAAGGAGTGAGCATGCTAACAGCAGCCCATACCCAGTATTTAAATAACCTTGTAGGGGCAGAAAATTTTTACACAGACCCCGCCCACTTGCAAGCCTACGCCTACGATGCCACTAGGGAGCGCCATTTGCCCGATGGGGTGATCTTCCCCAGACACGAAGAGGATGTGCGCCAAATTTTGGCTTATTGCAACGAACATCAAATCATCATCGTGCCACGGGGGGCAGGGAGTGGCTTTACAGGGGGAGCGTTGAGCGCGCATGGGGGGCTGGTTTTGAGCCTTGAGAAGCATTTTGATCGGATTTTAGAAATTGATGAAAAAAATCTGATTGCGCGCGTGCAACCCGGGGTGATCAATAAGCATTTTCAAAATGAAGTGGAAAAAAGAGGGCTCTTTTACCCCCCCGATCCAGCTAGTCAGGATCAAAGCACTTTGGGGGGGAATGTGAGCGAAAACGCCGGGGGAATGCGCGCAGCTAAATATGGCATCACTAAAGATTATGTGATGGCACTGCGTGCGGTTTTGCCTAATGGGGATGTGATTAGGGCGGGCAAAAAAACAATCAAAGATGTCGCCGGATTCAATGTCGCCGGGATTTTAATCGCTTCTGAGGGCTGTTTGGCTGTGATCACCGAAATCACTTTAAAACTCCTAGCTAAGCCTAAACTTAAACAATCAGCCATGGGGGTGTTTTCTAGCATTCAGGACGCGATGGAGGCGGTGTATAAGAGTATGGCCAGTGGGGTTACCCCGGTGGCCATGGAGTTTTTAGACAATCTGAGCATTAGAGCGGTTGAAGAGCGATTCAATAAAGGGTTACCCACTGAGGCGGGCGCGATTTTGATCACCCAAGTAGATGGGAGCGTGCCTGAGCAAATCAGCTGGCAATTAGAGCAAATTGAAAAACACTTTAGAGAAAATGGATGTGTGGATTTCCGGGTGGCTCAAAATGCCCAACAAGAAGAAGATTTATGGTTTGCGCGCCGTAACGCCTCTCAGAGCATTAGTGTTTATGGCAAGAAAAAACTCAATGAAGATGTTACCGTGCCACGGGCTAGTTTACCCGCCCTTTTGCAAGAAGTGGAGCGCATTAGTCAAGCCTATAATTTACCCATTCCTTGTTTTGGACACACGGGCGATGGAAATGTGCATGTCAATATCATGCTCGAAGACCCCGCCACACAGCTAGAAAAGGGGCAGCAAGCCATGGAGGAGATTTTTAAAAGCGCGATCGCGCTAGAGGGCACACTCAGCGGAGAACATGGTATTGGTTTATCTAAAGCGCGTTTTATGCCTCTAGCTTTCACCCCTGAGGAAATGGCGTTGTTTAGACGCATTAAAAGTGCGTTTGATCCCAACAACATTTTAAACCCCTTTAAAATGGGATTATGAGTTGCCAACACTTTCTTAAAACCCCTAAGGGTTTTCCAGCGCCCTATTTGCGCGTGCGCACCAGCGCGCTAGGCTTACAAGTCATAGATTTTACGCATACCTCCAATCAAAATGATCCCCCTACAGAAACCATGCACGCCGTGATCAATGCCCTAGAGCATTATTTTAAGGGCATTCTTTATAATTTCAACTTACTCCTAGACCTTGCAGGCTCATCTTTTCAAAAACAAGTTTGGCAGGCACTACAAACAATTCCTTACGCACAAACCCGCACTTACGCCCAAATCGCCCAGCAGACCGCTAGCCCTAAAGCTTATCGCGCGGTGGGCAATGCCAACCACGCCAACCCCTGCCCCATCGTGATCCCCTGTCATCGTGTGGTGCGCGCTAGTGGCGATCTAGGAGGCTATGGAGGTGGGGTGGACATCAAAGCGTGGCTTTTAACCCATGAGCGATCTTGTGTGAAGAGTGTTTAGCAGATTGTCTTTGAACAAAAAACCTCAGTATCTAGCTTTTTCTAGTTAAAATTCCAGCCCCCCTAGATATTGCCCCTCCTTTAAAGCGCGCTTTATTCGGCTTTAAACGCTATAGTGTTTTTAATTCATCAGGAGAAAGCTCCTCATAAAAGCGTTCGAGCTCTAAACGCGCGCCCAAGTATTGGGTGATTTCCTTAGCATCTTTGAGCGCATTTTCTAAACAGCTGGTCGCGCCCGGTGAGGGAGTCATGTTGAAGGTAATGCCCTTATGAGTCACAATTTTTTTCTCACCCAATTCGAGCTTTTTCTTGGTGCGATCGAGCACTTGGGGGCGCACTTCCCCAAAACCAGAGGCATACTGCAGATCACTTAAAGAAAGTGAGGGGATGATCTTACGCGCATCGTGCAAAAATTTACGCTTACCAATGTAGGGAAGCTCAAAAACCATATTTTTAAACACATAATTACGGATGTCTCTCTCCGTGAAAAGGTCAAAGACAATGCTTGCAATGTCCATATTGCAATCCATTTTGATCAGTTCCCAGCTAATGCCCTTTAAGCAAGAAGTTTTATGGCGTTCTAATTTGGGCATGGCCAAAGCTGTAGGTCCTAAGCGGGTTTTGCCTTTGATCCATACATCGGGGTCTCCATGCAAAGCAGCAAAGGGAAGTTTAGGGTTTTGCACGGTGTAAACCTTGCCCCGCAACAATTCACCGGGCACAAAATAAAAGCTTCCAGCAACAGGCAAACAGCCCAAATCCAAGCCATAGCCCATAGATTGAGCTAAGGGCAGAGAATACGACCCTGCATCGACTAAAACGAACTTGCCATAGATTTCATCACCTTCTGCGGAAATGACCGCCCATTCATCCATGCAGGACTCAATTCTATCTACTTTGAAGTTGAAAAATACATGGTTTTCAGAATTGAGAGCCATTGCCTCCTCGACAAAATTCTCACTCAAAAGCTCAAAATTCATGCCACACCAATACTTTTCAAAGCCACTACCCACAACATTCTCAGGGCGATCTAGGCCATGCTCTTCTATAATGATTTTGGGCTCGATCTCTTTAAGTTTAGCCTTGTCAAAGAAAGTTAAACCGGGGTAGATTTCTTGGAATTCCTCATGCCGTCTTGCAATAAAAGCGCATTCTTTATCGCCCACACCGATCGCCATTTTCTGCATTTCAAAGATAACTTTATTTTGTAGATTTTTATTCAGGGCGTAACGGCGAATTTTCTCAGCCGCCAATTTAACTTTTCTAGCTTTTTGGGCGGTGTAATTAGTTTCAATCGCTCCATCGTGGATGGTTTGCGAATTCGCCTTAGCATTCGAGCTCACTCTAGCCAACCCACTTTTTCTCTCCACCAAAGCAATTTTCTTCAAATCTGTATATTGACTCAAGGTCCAAAGCAGGGCGCAACCAGAAACCCCGCCTCCTACAATTACCACATCAAAATCACGCTTCATAAATCCCCTTTAAGTTTGTTTAAAAATGCGGATTGTAGCACAATTAATGTGCTGCTAACTTTAAACTATAATCATAAAGATCAGACATCGCTTCTACCCGATCGATGAGCAAGCGCGTTTTTGAGTCTCCTCCCTTTTCTTTTCCTAATTCTAAGGTGGTTATGACGGCCTTGCCAATATTGTAAAGTTGTTGGTTGTGTTGGGAGGATAAGGAAATCGCCCAAATATTGTGGGCAACAATGGCACGGTGATGGTGTGCGCCCAAATAGAGCATGATATGCCCCTTAAGCCAAAGAATGGTCGCAAAGGGGGTAGCATGTTTGATGATATAAGTCTCTTTTTCTTTGGCGGGCATGTGGCTTAAATCTACCATGTTGTCCGCATAGCGCACTTGGGCTAAAGAATTGCGGGGGAGCAAAATCCCAAAGCTCGCAAAACTATCTCTTGTAAAAGCCGAACAATCGCGATTTTGTAACTCCCCTCCCCAACCATATTTTTGTCCTAGCATGGTATCGATCACAGCAGCGATTACAGAGGCTTTTAGAGGTCTGGGGAAGGATGTGAACAAGTGCTCATCAATGCTCACAGGGACAAGTTTCACAAAACCTTTAATATCTCTATCGTAGGTATAAACTTGATGGGCCTTCCCGGGCACTTTGGCCAAAATCTCACCCATATGGATGTAGCCAAGCATTTTTTTAGCGCGTGTGTAGAGGGGAATTTTATCCTGTAAGGGTGTGAGGTAGTGCTTGACTCTCATAAGTTTTTTAATCATATGGGGTGCGATGAAAGCTAAATCACTCACCTTAACCCAGCCATAAACAAAACTACTTTGGATGTGCGCGTAAGTTTTATCCGTGTTGTAATGCGTGATGAGCACGGGCGTGCCTGCAAAGATCATAGAATTTTGCCAACGATCAAAGGCATCCGGAGAGGGGTGTAAATAATAGGGCTTTGGAGTGGGCGCAGCGCGCACATCAGCATCACGAATGACAATAGCTTTAATGGCTACACTTGGATAGTGTCCCATGTCCATGCTTTCTTGAAGGGTTTGAAGAGCCTTAGGGTTATTTGGCTTGAGATCCGCACCAAACCCTCGCGCCTTAAAGAGACTTTGCATCCAAAAGACTTCTTCTAAATTGCGCATCACCTCCATGCCATTCCAAGGGGCATACCATTGTTGGAGATAGCTAGCTTTCAGTTTGGATCTAGGCGGAATGGGTAAAACGCGTTTGGGCAAATAAAAGCGCGCTTTTTGAGGAAGCTTAAGGTCATCTAAGAGTGCCTCCTCTGCACCTAAGAACAACACCATAACACTGAGTAAGAACGCCTTAAACATGGCAGTGTGTCAATAACTCTCCTACGCCCTGCGCGATCATCTGATACACTTTTTCTAAATCTTGTGCGCGAGTGAAGTAATAGGGATCGGGAATGTCCACGCCCTCTAAACCAAAATTGCCTAGCTTGTGGATATGAGGGTGAGTGATCCCCATATCCTTTAAGGCCTGCACATTGCTAGTATCCATCGCCACAATCCAATCGAAACGATCGGCTAAAGCTTGGGTGATGGGTTTGCTCGTGAAATGCGCGATGTTGATGCCATGTTTGTGGGCTAGTTTGATAATGGGAGGGTGGGCAGATTCACCCTGATGAAAAGCTGAAATCCCTGCGCCATCTACGCGTAGAGATAAATTTTGGGCTTGGATATGGTGCTGGGCAATCCCCCTAGCCAACATCGAGCGGCAGATATTGCCCAAGCATAGAAACAAAAGACTTTGAGGTTTCATATGCGCAAATAACTTCTGAGCAAACGCCCGTATTGGGGTGAACGCAACTTTTTAATCGCGCTGCTCTCAATCTGGCGCACGCGCTCCCTTGTTACATTGAGTTCTTTACCGATCTCTTCTAAAGTGCGATCGCTCTCATCCTCTAGCAAACCAAAGCGCATACGGATCACGGATTTTTCGCGCTCATTGAGTTGATCCAACACGCCATCAATTTGGGTTTTTAAATCCTCGCGCATGATGTGATCCATAGAGCCCACAACTTTATCGTTTTCTACAAAATCTCCAAACTTGCCATCATCATCATTGCCCACAGGCGACTCTAAGCTAATGGGCTCTTTAGTGATCTTGATGACATTTTTAACTTTATCAAGAGGCAAGCCCACTTCTTTGGCAACCAAATCCAAGTCGGGTTCTTTGCCATTTTCTTGCATGTACTTACGCATCACTTTATTGATGCGGTTGATAGTATCGATCATATGGATAGGAATGCGGATCGTGCGGGCTTGATCGGCAATGGCACGGCTGATCGCCTGCTTGATCCACCAAGTAGCATAGGTAGAAAAGCGGTAATTTTTCTCGTGTTCGAATTTATCCACCGCCTTCATCAACCCGATGTTACCCTCCTGAATCAAATCCAAAAAGGGCAATCCACGCGAGGTGTAGCGTTTGGCAATGCTCACTACAAGGCGCAGATTGGAGCGTGCCATTTTATTTTTAGCTTTGTCAGAGATGAGCTTACCCCGTTTGATCTGCTCTAAAATCTCTTTGAGTTTGCCCGGTTCTAAATCAAATCCGTCTTCGCTAGCTTCTTTGGTTTGGAAGAGTTTTTTAATCTCCATGTAACTTCCAATCATCGTAGCCTCTGGAACCATTGCCGCAATCTCTTCTTTGCTCATATTGGTGATATTTTTTAGGATATTCTTATGATTTTCAATCAAAGCCTCATTAAACAAAGAGAGCTTGTATTCCAAGCGTTTGAGCTCTTTCTCAAACCCATCCCCACTTTTAAGCGAGGTTTCCATCGCCTTGACCAATTCCCCAATAAGCTTACTGGTAGGCCCTAAGTCATACAGTCTTTCTTTGAGCACGCGCCGCTTATAGGCCAGAGTGAGAGCGTGCAATAGCTCGTCCTCTTGGACGGGCGTGTTAAGTGTTTTAAGCCAATCTTTTTTGGCCTTATCCAAAGCCTTAAAGCTCTCAATCACCTTCCCCACGCGTTTGCGATCTTTTTCGGAAAGATTTTTTTTCACTTCAAGCGCGTCTTCATCTTCTTCTTCTAGCTCGCTCTCTTCCTCTTTTTTAGAATTTGTTTCATCATCGTCAAAATTTTTAAAAAGCTCTTTGACGCGTCTCTCTCTATTGATCAAAGCGTCCTTATAGCCGTAAATAAAGTCGATTAAATAAGGCACAGAGCAGATCGCATCCAAGATAATATTTTCGCCCAGCTTAATTTGCTTGCTTAA
Source organism: Helicobacter felis ATCC 49179 (assembly GCF_000200595.1). Taxonomy (NCBI): domain Bacteria; kingdom Pseudomonadati; phylum Campylobacterota; class Epsilonproteobacteria; order Campylobacterales; family Helicobacteraceae; genus Helicobacter; species Helicobacter felis. The sequence goes on from NC_014810.2 coordinate 1,174,272, forward strand.
CTCAACTTCTTCTTCCTTGCTCAGTAGTGGAATCTCGCCCATTTCACGCAGATACATGCGCACAGGACTATCACTTCTAGACCACTCAGTGAGCTCCTTTTCCTTGATGAAATCCAAATCATCATTGTCTTCTTCTAAGGTCTTAGTCTTTTTGCGAACAACCTTGCGATCGGCAGAAAGAGAAGTGAGCGCGCACTCAGAGGAGTGCACGAAATTCTTTTCATATTTTGAAGCAAGCTCCCTAATCTTTTTGAGTTGGGAGGAAGTTGGAATTTTTTGAAGAATATCTAGGATTTGTTCGTAAGAAACATCCTTGCCTGAATTGCTAAAAAGCTCCTCAAGTTCTTCTTGAAAAGTGGGTTTAGGTAGATTTTTCGCAGATTTGTTAGACTTTTCCATGGGGCAATCCTAGTAGTATTGATAAAAATGTAGAAATGACCCTATTCTAATGTAAATTAACTTATTGATAAATTAAGGCTCTAGCAAATGTCTATGCTATAATGCGCGCATGTTTGGAATTGGTTTTTTTGAATTGGTTGTGATCTTAATTGTCGCCATTATCTTTTTAGGGCCGGAGAAGTTCCCCCAAGCCATCATAGATTTAGCGCGTTTTTTTAAGGCGGTGAAAAAAACCCTCAATGAGGCTAAAGAAACCCTTGATCAAGAGTTGCACATCGAAAATTTAAAACAAGAAAGTTTAGAGTATAAAAAGCTCTTTGAGGAGGAGCAACACAAGTTAAAAGGCGCGTTTGATCGCGAGCTCAAAGACCTCCAACAAGTCCAAGAGGACCTTAAAGAGAGTATCGCGCGCGCTAATCCCCTAGACGCGCTCTCTGATGAGGTGCGAGCCGATGAACCCCCTCGCCCTAAAGTGAGCCTAGAAAAACCCCCAAAGAAAACCCATGTTTGAAGACTTAAAACCGCATCTTGAAGAGTTGCGTAAGCGTTTGCTGATTTGTGTTGCCGTGCTGGTGGGCGCGTTCTTCCTATGCTTTAACTTTTGGGATCGCATCTTTGCGTGGATCAAAGCCTCTTATGCGGGCAAGTTGATCCAAATCTCGCCCATTGAGGGAGTGATGGTAGCCATCAAGGTAAGTTTTTTTGCCTCGTTAGCATTGGCTATGCCCATCATCTTTTGGCAACTCTGGCTCTTTGTTGCCCCCGGGCTTTACAAGCATGAGAAAAAGATGGCTCTACCTTTTGTCTTCTCGGGCACAACGATGTTTGTCATAGGGGCGGGTTTTGCCTACTATGTGGTCTTCCCCTTTGTGATTCATTACTTGGCTAATTTTGGGAGCGCGGTGTTTGAAGCCAATATCTCGGCTTCTAGTTATGTGAGTTTCTTTACACGGCTGATCTTGGGCTTTGGGGTGGCGTTTGAACTGCCCGTTTTAGCCTTTTTTCTAGCCAAAATGGGCCTGATCACGGATGCGACTCTCAAGGCTTATTTCAAATACGCGATCGTGGTGATCTTCATCATCGCAGCCATCATCACCCCCCCCGATGCGATGAGCCAAATTTGCATGGCTCTGCCTCTAATCGGGCTTTATGGGCTCTCGATCTTGATTGCTAAAATTGTCAATCCCGCCCCTAAAAATATCCATGACTGACATTCCTTTAGAGTTTTCACTCTCCAGTTACCACTATGACCTGCCCGCCGAATACATCGCCTCCACCCCCCTACTGCCCCCAGAGCGGGCCAAACTCTTGGTCTATAAACGCGCTACTGGGCGCATCACTCATAGCACTTTTGCCCATGTCTTTGATTTTTTTCCCCAAGACGCGCTTGTGGTGCTCAATGACACTAAAGTTATCAAAGCGCGTTTGTATGGGCGCAAAGCGAGCGGAGGTAAAGTGGAACTCTTGATCCACAACCCCCATAGCCTCCACCACTTTAATGCCCAAATCAAGGGGCGAGTCCCTCAAGGGGGGCTGATCGAGCTAGATCAAGGCTATAGCTGTGAAGTGCTAACTCCCCCTGCTAATTTACGCCAAGTGTGTTTTTACCACCACCAACACCCCCTAAAATGGGAAGAGGTGTTAGACATGCTCGAACTTCTAGGACACATGCCCATCCCGCCCTATCTCAAGCGCGCCGACACGCCTACAGACACGCAAACCTATCAAAGTGTTTTTGCCAAGCACGCCGGAGCCATCGCCGCACCCACCGCTTCACTGCATTTCTCAGAGAGCGCCAAAGAACACCTTTTAGCCCACTTTCAGCACGCCTTTTTGACCTTGCATGTAGGTGCGGGCACTTTTGTAGGCGTGGAATGCGAAGATATTAGGCAACACCCCATGCACTCTGAGGCGTTGTTTATCCCTGAGGAAACCCAGCGCGCCCTAGATCACGCCCCCTATATTCTCTGCGTGGGCACAACAGCTCTTAGAGGAGTGGAACATTATAAAAGGGGGAATGTCTTAAAGCCTTGTGATCTCTTTTTACATCCGGGCAATCCCGTATCCCATGTCCAAGCCTTGCTGACCAATTTCCACCTCCCCAAGTCTACGCTGATCATGTTGGTCGCCTCTATGGTCGGACTTGAAAAATGCCTAGAACTCTACAAGATCGCTATAGAACACCACTACCGTTTTTATTCTTATGGCGATGGAATGCTCATTTTATGAACACGCAGACACTCGATCGCTTTAGCGCACTTCTATTAGAATGGAATCGCACCCACGCTTTGAGTGGGGCAAAACATTTAACCCAAGTCCAAGCCCAGATTACGGACAGCGTGCGGGTGTTGGATTTTATCCAGCCCTTTAAAACTTGTTTGGATATTGGGAGCGGAGCGGGCTTTCCAGCTATTCCTTTGGCTATCCATTGCCCTAAAGCGCATTTCACCCTCCTAGAACCCAATGCTAAAAAAATCGCTTTTCTCCACCATGTAAAAATGACCTTAGCTTTAGACAATATAACCCTCAAGCGCGTGCGTCTCCAAGACCTCCCCCCTATGTCTGTAGAGCTCATCACTTCTAGGGCGTTAATGGGTGCACAGGAACTTATCACCCTTAGCACGCCTTTTTTAGAATCGGGAGGGCATTTCTTATTTTACAAGGGGAGTTTACTAGAACAAGAAATCGCTTGTTTACCTAGCGAGTGTTTTAACTATGGAAAACGCGTGTATTTTTACCGCCAAAAGGAAGAAGTATGCAATTTTTAATCGCTATATTTTTAATCGGCTGGATCATCCATCTCCTCTCTAAAATCACCAGACTCTCTAAACCATCTAAAAAAGATGGGGTAGAAAACCTAGTTGAATGCGCAGTTTGTAAGACCTATGTTTCTAGTCAAGAGGCGATTGTGAGTCGTGGGCGCGTGTTTTGTAGCCAACATTGTTTACAAAAAGGGCATTAATGCTCATTTTTGGACATCCTCAGATCCCATGCCCTCCTTTTAAAACTGTAAGCGAGATCGCCCAGATCGCTCAAATCACCAATGACACCATTGTGTATTTCTACGCCCATTTAGAAAACGCTTGCGATCTCGCCCGCCACTGCACACAAGAGCGGGTCAAATACGCTGTGTTTGTTAATTCCCTCTTGGAATACGCCCTCATGGTTAATTTTAAGCCCTCTTATTTGTTGGTAAACAACCACCCACAGGATTATCAAAGTTTGGCTAATGATTACTTGCTAGATGCGCGCATTTTATGGATCGTAGAGAATCAAGTGCATTTAGAGGAGGCTTTAAAAATGAGAATAGATGGAGTGATCTTTAGAAAATTTTTAAACCTTTAGGGTGGTTTAATGAGAATACGCTAGAATAGAGACTTTTTGGAGAGATGTCCGAGTGGTTGAAGGAGCACGCCTGGAACGCGTGTAAGGTGCAAGCCTTCAAGGGTTCAAATCCCTTTCTCTCCGCCACTTCTCAAATCCCTATGATGTAAGATAAAGAAAGAATAAATAATATTATCTAGCTGTTTAGAAATGTTAACAAAAAACGATCAAAATTAGATTAGAATCCGCGCGTTGATAGCTTGGCTACCAATAGAAATTCAATAAGGAGTTTAGGATGAAACTAACGCCTAAAGAACTAGACAAGTTAATGCTCCATTATGCGGGCAGATTGGCAGAAGAACGCTTGGCGCGTGGTGTGAAACTCAATTACACCGAAGCGGTCGCGCTCATTAGCGCGCGTGTGATGGAAAAGGCGCGTGATGGTAATAAAAGCGTGGCGGATTTGATGCAAGAAGGCAGGACTTGGCTTAAAAAAGAAAATGTGATGGACGGCGTAGCAAGCATGATTCATGAAGTGGGGATTGAAGCTAACTTCCCCGATGGAACCAAGCTTGTAACTATCCACACTCCGGTAGAGGATAATGGCAAATTAGCCCCCGGCGAGGTCTTCTTAAAAAATGAGGACATTACTATTAACGCCGGCAAAGAAGCCATTAGCTTGAAAGTGAAAAATAAAGGCGATCGTCCTGTGCAGGTGGGATCACATTTCCACTTCTTCGAAGTGAATAAGCTCTTGGACTTCGATCGCGCAAAAGCTTTTGGCAAACGCCTAGACATTGCATCTGGAACAGCGGTGCGCTTTGAACCCGGGGAGGAAAAAAGTGTGGAACTCATTGACATCGGCGGGAATAAGCGCATCTATGGCTTTAATTCTTTGGTGGATCGCCAAGCCGATGCCGATGGTAAAAAACTCGGCTTAAAACGCGCTAAAGAAAAAGGTTTTGGGTCTGTAAACTGCGGTTGTGAAGCGACTAAAGATAAACAATAAGGAAAAACCATGAAAAAGATTTCACGAAAAGAATATGTTTCTATGTATGGTCCCACTACCGGGGATCGTGTTAGACTCGGCGACACTGATTTGATCTTAGAAGTGGAGCATGATTGCACCACTTATGGTGAAGAGATCAAATTTGGGGGCGGTAAAACTATCCGTGATGGGATGAGTCAAACCAATAGCCCTAGCTCTTATGAATTAGATTTGGTGCTCACTAACGCCCTCATTGTGGACTATACGGGCATTTACAAAGCCGACATTGGGATTAAAGACGGCAAGATTGCAGGCATTGGCAAGGCAGGCAATAAGGACATGCAAGATGGCGTAGATAATAATCTTTGCGTAGGTCCTGCTACAGAGGCTTTGGCAGCTGAGGGCTTGATTGTAACCGCTGGTGGCATCGATACGCATATTCACTTTATCTCTCCCCAACAAATCCCTACTGCTTTTGCCAGCGGGGTTACAACCATGATTGGAGGAGGCACAGGACCTGCGGATGGCACGAATGCGACCACCATCACTCCCGGACGCGCTAATCTAAAAAGTATGTTGCGTGCAGCCGAAGAATACGCCATGAATCTAGGCTTTTTGGCTAAGGGGAATGTGTCTTACGAACCCTCTTTACGCGATCAGATTGAAGCAGGGGCGATTGGTTTTAAAATCCACGAAGACTGGGGAAGCACACCTGCAGCTATTCACCACTGCCTCAATGTCGCCGATGAATACGATGTGCAAGTGGCTATCCACACCGATACCCTTAACGAGGCGGGCTGTGTAGAAGACACCCTAGAGGCGATTGCCGGGCGCACCATCCATACCTTCCACACTGAAGGGGCTGGGGGTGGACACGCTCCAGATGTTATCAAAATGGCAGGGGAATTTAACATTCTACCCGCCTCTACTAACCCGACCATTCCTTTCACCAAAAACACTGAAGCCGAGCACATGGACATGTTAATGGTGTGCCACCACTTGGATAAAAGTATCAAGGAAGATGTGCAGTTTGCCGATTCGAGGATTCGCCCCCAAACTATCGCGGCTGAAGACCAACTCCATGACATGGGGATCTTTTCTATCACCAGCTCCGACTCTCAGGCTATGGGACGCGTAGGCGAGGTGATCACACGCACTTGGCAGACAGCAGACAAAAACAAAAAAGAGTTTGGGCGCTTGAAAGAGGAAAAAGGCGATAACGACAACTTCCGCATCAAACGCTACATCTCTAAATACACCATCAACCCCGCGATCGCGCATGGGATTTCTGACTATGTGGGCTCTGTGGAAGTGGGCAAATACGCCGACCTCGTGCTTTGGAGTCCGGCTTTCTTTGGCATTAAGCCCAATATGATTATTAAGGGCGGATTTATTGCGCTCTCTCAAATGGGCGATGCCAATGCGTCTATTCCCACCCCTCAGCCCGTCTATTACCGTGAAATGTTTGGACACCATGGGAAAAACAAATTCGACACCAATATCACTTTCGTGTCCCAAGCGGCTTACAAGGCAGGGATCAAAGAAGAACTAGGGCTAGATCGCGTGGTATTGCCAGTGAAAAACTGTCGCAATATCACTAAAAAGGACCTCAAATTCAACGATGTGACCGCACATATTGATGTCAACCCTGAAACCTATAAGGTGAAAGTGGATGGCAAAGAGGTAACCTCTAAAGCAGCAGATGAATTGAGCCTAGCGCAACTTTATAATTTGTTCTAGGAGGCTAAGGAGGGGGATAGAGGGGGTTAATTTAGAGGGGAGTCATTGATTTACTTTGCTAGTTTATAATGGATTTAAGAGAGGTTTTTTTTCGTGTTTTATACCGCGTTGAAACCCTCAAATCTTTACCAAAAGGATGGTAAATGTTAGGTCTTGTGTTATTGTATGTTGCGGTCGTGCTGATCAGCAACGGAGTTAGTGGGCTTGCAAATGTGGATGCCAAAAGCAAAGCCATCATGAACTACTTTGTGGGGGGACTCTCCATTGTGTGTAATGTGGTCGCTATCATTTATTCCACTTTCCACCCCACCCCCCCTGCAACTGGTCCAGAAGATGTCGCGCAGGTGTCTCAACACCTCATTAACTTCTATGGTCCAGCGACTGGTCTATTGTTTGGTTTTACCTACTTGTATGCTGCCATCAACAACACTTTCAATCTCGATTGGAAACCCTATGGCTGGTATTGCTTGTTTGTAACCATCAACACTATCCCAGCGGCCATTCTTTCTCACTATTCCGATGCGCTTGATGATCACCGCCTCTTAGGAATCACTGAGGGCGATTGGTGGGCTTTCATTTGGCTTGCTTGGGGTGTTTTGTGGCTCACTGGTTGGATTGAATGCGCACTTGGTAAGAGTCTAGGTAAATTTGTTCCATGGCTTGCCATCGTCGAGGGCGTGATCACCGCTTGGATTCCTGCTTGGCTACTCTTTATCCAACACTGGTCTTGATAGAGTGTGCCACTTGCTAGTAGAGCGCGTGTTGGGCAATCTTAAAGGGGGAGCTAGTTCCAAGAGGCTAGATTTTATAGATTTGGAGTGGTTTGATGCCCAAAAAAGAATGGGGCGTTTTACCTCCCAACAAGGCGCAGAGATTGTTTTAAAGCTTAAAAACCCTCCTAAGTTGGGTTTGAGCGATGGGGATATTCTCTTTGAAGATGCCCACTCTCTGATCGCGATCAATATTATTCCTACCGAAGTGATCTGTATCTACGCGCGCGACTACGCCCAAGTGGCTAAAATTTGTTACGAAGTGGGCAACCGCCACGCCTCGCTTTACTACGGCGAGCAAGATTTGAGTTTTAAAACCCCATTTGAAAAACCCCTTAAAATCCTTTTTGAAAAGCTGGGGGCAAGGCATGAGGTTTTAAAAAGCAAATTGGATAGCTCTAGACGCATTAGCGTGAGCGCACCCCATGCCGATCCGCTAGGCTCAACCATGCCCTTAAAATTCCAAGACAGCGATCAGCTCACCATCATTAAAAGATAACCATGCAAACAGATTTCATGCTCTTACAAATCAACGATGCCATGTTTCCCATTGGCTCTTACACGCATTCCTTTGGGCTAGAAACCTATATCCAGCATAAAGAGGTTTTTGACAAAGCAAGCGCGCTAGCTTACATGCAGGCTTTCTTAAGCACACAATTTTTATACAGCGATTTACTCAGCTTGAAGCTAGCCTATACTTATGCTAGGGAGAACGCGCTAGAACCCCTACTACGTATAGAAGAGCGCATCGCGCTAGCCACTCCACCCCTAGAATTGCGCAACGCGAATCAAAAGCTAGGGAGTCGTTTTTTAAAAACCCTCATGGCATTGAATTTACCCCCCCATGCCTTTTTCCACACCTACACCCAACAAAGCACCACTCCCACGCATGCGACCGGCTATGGTGTGTTTTGCGCCTGCTTTGACTTGGATTTAGAAATAGCCCTCAAGCACTATCTTTATGCGCAGAGTTCTAACGCGGTGATCAACTGCGTAAAAACCATCCCTCTAGCCCAAAATGACGGGCAACGCATTTTATTAGCCCTACAAGAGAGCTTTGTAGAAATTTTACAAACCCTAGAGGGCTTGGACGAGTCGTATCTGTGTGCGGCAAGTGTGCATAACGACATCAAAGCGATGCAACACGAGCATTTATACTCCAGACTTTATATGTCTTAACACTATTTAAAAAGGATTATCATGGTTAAAATAGGGGTTTGCGGGCCTGTGGGCAGTGGCAAAACGGCGTTGATCGAGGCGCTCACCCGCGCGATGAGCCAAGAATACAGCATCGGGGTGATCACCAACGATATCTACACCAAAGAGGACGCAGAGTTTTTATGTAAAAATTCGGTCATGCCCAGAGAGCGCATTATTGGGGTAGAAACTGGGGGATGTCCGCACACTGCCATTAGAGAGGACGCGTCCATGAACTTGGAGGCGGTGGAGGAGTTGCATGCCAAATTCCCCGATATTGAACTCATGTTCATTGAGAGTGGAGGGGATAATCTCTCCACCACCTTTAACCCCGAGCTAGCTGACTTTACGATCTTTGTGATCGATGTAGCAGAGGGAGATAAAATCCCACGCAAGGGCGGACCGGGCATCACGCGCTCCGATCTGCTCATCATCAATAAGATCGATCTAGCTCCCTATGTGGGTGCGGATTTGGGCGTGATGGAGCGTGATTCTAAGAAAATGCGCCCCAACAAACCCTTTTTATTCACCAATATCCGCTCTAAAGAGGGCTTGGACGCGGTGATTAGCTGGATCAAAAAATACGCCCTGTTAGAAGACTAATGGAGCACAAAACTACCTACGCCCAAGCCTCTAAACTCTATTTGAGGACGGCGATCGGAGCACATGGGCGTTGCGTGATCGCAGATAACTACTTTAGTCCTCCCTTTAAGCTCATGCCTCCCTTCCATGAAAAAGGCGCGCTGAGTGAGATCATGCTTTTAGTCGTGGGGGCGGGCATGCTGAAGGGCGATGCGCAGGATATTAAGATCGAAATAGGCAAGGGTTGCCAACTCAAACTCTCTTCTCAGAGTTTTGAAAAAATCTTTGATACGGAAGATGGGTACGCTAGCCGTGATACGCATGTGGTGGTGGAAGAAAACGCTTTGTTAGATTTTTCCCCCCTACCCATCATTCCCTTTGCCAACGCGCATTTTAAAAACCACACGCAAATCGTGCTACACCCTCATTCTGAGTTGCTCTATAGCGAGATCATGGCAGCAGGGCGCATCGCGCACGGGGAAGCCTTTGCCTTTAATAAAATCCATTCCACGCTTGAGATCTGTTACCAAGACTCCCAAAATTGCCAACTCCTCTTTGTGGATAACACGATTTTAGACCCCGCGCGCATGGAACTAACCAACCCATGCATGTTCGATTCTTACACCCACTATCTCAATATGCTCATCTTCACCAAGCGGCTAGCACAAGAGGCGATCCAAGCCCTCTTAGAAGAGTCTAAGCTCAATGGCGGGCTCAGTGCTCTGCCCTCCCGCTTGCCTCAAGAATACAGCAGTCTGTGCCTCAAAGCCCTAGCCTGTGGCTCTGAACCCTTGCTCAATCTACGCGAAGCGATCTCTGCCCTACTCTAGGGGAACAGGGCATGCTCCACCTCTCTTCAATGCGCCCAAATTTCCAAATCCCATAAGAGATTGCCCACACCAACACAAACACGCCCACAATGTAGTAACCCAAATGTTCAAAATCCAAGTTTTGGATATAACCTAACAAACCGCCAAACTCCCAATGCATTTGGGCACTCAACATTTGGAAGAGCTGGATAGTTCCAATCCCCAAAGCCACAACCACCCCCAAACTCGTGATGGTAATGTTGTAATAAATCTTGCGCACAGGGGTTTTAAACGCCCAATCATAAGCTTTCACCATAAAAATCCCATCGCAGGTATCAAAGAGAGTCATTCCTGCAGCAAAGGCAAGAGGCAGGGCCAACATTCCTAAAATGCTGATTTCAAAGGTCGTGCTTGCTAAAGCCAAGAGAGCAATTTGGCTAGCCGTGCCAAAACCTAGTCCAAAGAGAAAGCCTACAGGAAAGACATGCCAACTTTTAGAAATGAAGCCAAACAAAAAGCTAAAGAAGCGTTTCATCAGACTATTTTCATCAAGCATGGTTTCTAAAGCCTCTTGACTGTGCTTGTTTCCACGGCTAGCATGCAAGACTTTAAAGAGGTCTATCAAGATAAAGGTGTTTAAAATACCCACTAAGAGCAAGAAAACGCCCGCAATGCCCATGCCAAGTGCTCCACCGATTTCTTCTAAGAGAGGGGCGTGTTGCTTGATCCAATGAAAGGCAACAGCACTCACAATAGTTACCAAAATCACTACGCTAGAATGCCCTAAAGAAAAGTAAAAGCCTACGCCCATAGCATCTTGTTTTTGCTGGGTAAGTTTGCGCACGGTGTTATCAATGCAGGCAATATGATCGGCATCAAAAGCGTGGCGACTCCCCAAGATGTAAGCGGTGAGAGCCGTGCCATAGAGGGTTGCATTGTCTGCTAAAACCAATAAGATAATAACCAATAAGTGCAAGAATGTAATGACCACGCCATAAGGTAACCAAGCATACATGTTAGAATCTCCGTATTTTTCGCAAATTCTAACATGATAACCATTATTATTTATCAGTGTTGTCTAAAAAAGCGTAAAAAGCGTGTATTTTTTACCCGCTTAGGCCACACCCCCACTCCACCTCTCTTCAATGCGTCCAAATTTCCAAATCCCATAGGAGATCGCCCACACCAGTAAAAACATCCCCACCAAATAATAACCCAAATCCCCAAAATCTAAATTTTGAATATAGCCCAGCACCCCACTAAGTTCCCAATGCATTTTTTCGCTCAACACTTGGAAGAGTTCTACTAAGCCAATGACTAAAGCAACAACCACTGCTAGGCTCGTGATAGTGATATTGTAGTAAATCTTGCGCAAGGGGGTTTTAAACGCCCAATCATAAGCTTTCACCATAAAAATTCCATCGCAGGTATCAAATAAACTCATCCCAGCGGCAAACAAGATTGGTAAGGAGAGCATGCCTACAACACTCATTTTAACCGTGGCATTGGCTAGCCCTAAGAGCGCGATCTCGCTAGCGGTGTCAAAGCCCAGCCCAAAGAGAAATCCGATGGGATAAATATGCCAACTTTTAGACACAAAAGCAAACAGGGGTTTGAAGAAGCGATTCATCAAGCCACGATCCTGTAGCATCGCTTCTAACGCCTCTTGGTTATAATCTTGATTGTTGCGGGTGCGTTGCAAAATCTTAAAGAGATCCACCAAGATCACCGCATTTAAAATACCCACAATCATTAAAAACAAACCAGAGATTAAAGTTCCTATCACCCCTCCTATTTCTTTGAGCATGGGAGTGTGCTGGCTAGCCCATTGCACGGCGAAAGCACTCACAATTGTCATCAAAATTACCACGCTTGAATGCCCTAAAGAGAAATAAAACCCCACACCCATAGCATTTTCTTGCTGTTGAGAGAGTTTACGCACGGTGTTATCAATGCAGGCAATGTGATCGGCATCAAAGGCATGTTTGGCTCCAAACAAATAGGCAAAAGAAGCTGTGGCATAAAATCTAGGATCGTTTGCAATAAAAAGCAAAGCGAAACCAAGCACATGTAAAAATATCACGATGAGCACATAAGGCAACCACTGACGCACAAAACCACCTTGCATTTAATTTTAGTAATATTTTATCATAGAATGTCTTAACGATGCGCATTAACTAAACCATGATAAAGTGGAGAGATTTATTTACAAAAAGAGGAGTTTCTATGGCTGTTAGTTTGAGTAAAGGCGGACGCGTTTCTTTGAGCAAGGAAAAACCCGGGCTCTCTAAAATCCTTGTGGGGCTAGGTTGGGATGTGAATGCTAGCGATACGGGCAGTGCTTTTGATTTAGATGCCTCCGTCTTTTTGACCAATGCGTCTAATAAAGTCAATGACGAAAAAGATTTTGTCTTTTATGGAAATCTCTCTAGTCAAGATGGCTCTGTAGTGCACACCGGAGACAATAGGACGGGTGCTGGCGAAGGCGATGACGAGGTGATTAAAATCGATCTCTTAAAAGTGTCTAGCAATGTTACAGAAATCCATGTTGTGGTAACCATCCATGAAGCTGATGTGCGTAAGCAAAACTTTGGCATGGTGCGTAAGGCGTTTGTGCGTGTGGTGGACGAAAACGATGGGCAGGAAATTGTGCGCTACGATTTAGAAGAAGATTTTTCTGTAGAAACCGCTTTGAACTTTGGCAGACTCTACCGCGGCGAAGGCAATGAATGGAAATTTGCGGCTGTGGGCACGGGCTTTAAGGATGGATTGGCAGGCTTTTGTAAAGAATTTGGCGTAGCGGTGAGCTAGGATAAGGGCATGGCAGTTAATCTAGTCAAGGGGCAAAAAATTTCGCTCAAGAAAGAGGATGGAGGCGCGCTTAAGGTCTTTTGCGTGGGGGCTAATTGGGGTGCCATCAGCAAAAAAGGCTTTTTTGGCAATACCAAAACTGAGGCAGTGGATTTAGATTTGAGCGTGGCCCTCTTTGGAGAGCAAAAAAACTTATTAGATTGCGTGTATTTTGGTAAGCAAAGTGCTCCGGGGATTCGGCATAGTGGGGACGATCGCACCGGGGATGTGGGAGGAGATGATGGACTAGATAACGAGGTGATCAACATCGCCCTAGATAGCCTAGACCCCGCCGTGCATCAAATTGTCTTTATGCTCAATTCTTATACGCATATTGATTTTAATAAAATCCCCTTTGCGAGTATCCGCCTTTATGAGGGTAGCCCTGATCGCGTTAATAGCGTGTTTGCAACCTACAATGTCGCTAAAGACGCGACTTTTGCGGGCAAAGAGGCCATGATTTTGGGCAAGCTCTACAAACGTAATGATGAGTGGAAGTTTAGTGCCATTGGCGAACCTACTGCGGACGATAAGCTAGAAAATCTTTTAGTCCGCTCCGTGCCCAAATATCTTTGAGAAAACCTCACCTCAACCCCAAGCTTTTAAAACGGCTTTTTATAGCCGCCTCGATTCGGCGTTGGAATGACCAAGCTTGCCCGGTCGAGTTTAGCGAACTGGATAAACAAGCGCATAAGGCGATGGTGGTGATCTTGCTTGCCAAACATGCGCGCGAATCTGTGAATTATTCCCGCCTCATCACCTACTTTTTTTACGAATTTTTAAATCGTGTGGTGCTCACCGATATTAAACCCCCTATTTATTATAAACTTTTAGAAACGCACCGCCAAGCCTTGGCCGATTATGTACAAAGAGAGTTGGAAGAAGAATTACGGGGATATGCGCTTTTTGAGGATTTGCACGCGTATTTGTGCCACCCTCCACAAGATTTAGAATTTACCCTTTTAAGAGCAGCACACCATTATGTTTCTGCATGGGAGTTTAGCCTCATCTACGATTCTAACCCTAGAATGTATGGGGTGCAAGAGATTAAAGATAGCCTAGATAATGCCCTCTTGCAAGATGGAGAACACCTAAGCCAAGTCCCCCATTTAAAACTGCTCGCCTCCATGTTTGCCCAGCTACGCTTCCAAAAGCGTTGGAGTCAAACCCCCCGCGTGCCCCCTACCAGCGTGCTAGGGCATGCCCTCTATGTCGCGCTGTGCGCCTTTTTACTGAGCTTTGACCTGAACGCGTGTGAGAGCATGCGTATCAACCACTTTTTAGGCGGACTCTTCCACGATTTGCCTGAGATTTTGACCCGCGATATTATTTCGCCCATCAAGCACGGGGTGGAGGGCTTGGATGCGTATCTCAAAGAAATCGAAGTCCAAGAGATGGAAAATAAACTTTTGCGCTATGTGAATCCTGAATTGAGGGCGGATCTGCTCTACTTCACCCAAGAGGAATTTAAAGATCGCTATCTCGACCCACAGAGCAAGCAAACCCGTATTGTGGACTTAGACACTCTATGGGAAACCTATAACCACAATGAGTATCAGAGTGTGTGCGGGACTCTCTTAAAAATTTGCGATCAACTCAGCGCATTTATCGAGGCCCAGATGTCTATAGCGCATGGGGTGCGTAGCGATGTGCTGGTATGTGGAGCCGAAAAGATACTGAGCAAATACGCCCATAAATCTATGTGTGGCGTGAATATGGGGGCTTTGTTTGGCGATTTTGCATGCGATGGGTCTTGTTCTTAGTCACATGGCTACAAGGAGCTGCAGTCATCACCCTAGACACCCAAGCTAACGCCAAACTCGCCACTTCTAACGCCAATGAAAGCACCATCATCGCCAAATTACAAGAGAGCTTGCGCCTTTATGGGCATTTGCTTGAGCAGGCTAAGGGTCAGTTAGCCACTCTTGAAACCGCGCGCAAAACTTTAGAACGCTCTGAGGCTTTTTTGCATGCTAGTAGTCTTGCCCCTCAAGAGAGCATGCTAGCACATTTGCAAACCCAACTTGAGCAAGCTCAAAAACGCCAAGCAAATTTTAATATGCTCGCACAACGCTATAGCGATTTAGAAAAACGCCATTATGCCACGCTCCAGCAAAAATGTCCTTGGCTGGACTTTGAGAGGGGAGAAATTAGAGGGCATTCCAAACAGGCTCAAAGCGCGCAAATTCTTTTAGAAAACTTGGAGCATAATCCACAAAACGCGCCTCTTACAGGCTTTGCTCGTGCGTTTTTTCTGTGTGAGGCAAGTTTACAAGACCAAGCCCAGCAAAACCAAGATCATAGAGTCAAAGAAATGCAAACTGCCTTGTTAGCTGGAGATTTTAAACGCTATAGCGCGCTTCAGACACTATACGATCGCGCGCGCTTTAATTTACAAGAGGCGCAACACGCCCGCCTACAATCTAATTTAGCGTCTTTATTCACACGCACACAGCAAATGCGCGCGTTCTTCTCTCCTAATGCCCTGCAAACGCGCCTGCAAACCCTGCACGCCACTTTGGCTAGTCAGCTTCAAGAGGCTCAAGACCCCATTGAACAAGCCCAAGCTTATAGCCAATACACCCAACAAGCCCAAGCCCTACAATTAGAATTGTTGCTTGAGATGACGCGCCAACTGCATTTTCTCAACGAAACAATGGCAATGGGGATGTCTTTTTTGAGCACAAGATTGGTTAATTCTGCGCATTTTCCGCTCAATGCCTATGGTTTTCCTGCATGGAGCCCTTAAGGCATTTTAGTTAGAATGTCCTATTTTTCTTAGGAGGCTGTTTTGCGTGGGTATTTTTGCGCTGTGATGCTCTTAGGGTGGGATTTTTGTATGGCACACCCTAAGAGCGGATTCTTCTTAGAGGGAGGGTTTATGACGGGCATGTTAGATAGCGTAGAAAATATTCGTCAAAAACCTCTTTGCCCGTTGGGTGTCCTTTGCGCTCAAGTGTTGATGCAAAACGCTTCTGCCTTGTTTACAAACACAGATATTACCAGCCCTGCCATACGTTTTAGCACCACCGCTCCTGTAAAAATTAACTTAGGTCCTAAAGGATTGGAAATTAAAAACTTCCTGCCCTATACGTTGAGCAATGTGGACATCTATATGAAAACGCCACAAGGAAATCAAATCAAAGTCGCAAGTGTGCCTTACCTACCTAAATTCACACAAACTTATATCAAACCCGATCTCTTGCCCGCTTTAGCTAACGCACCCCTTAACTCTAGCTTTAGTGTTCAGGCTACCCATGCTTCCGACCCCACCACGCAAAATGTTTTAAATGCCTTAAGTCAAATCAGTGTCAATTTGAATTTGGGTTTTCTTAAAGCTCCTGATTCTAAGTGGCTTACTCCCACTCCTCAGCAAGCCAAAGAGCTTACAGATGTTATGCTTAATCTTGCGTACTTGATCAGCTCGCAAGATTTTGCAGATAATGTTTTAAAGGCAAAGTTTTGTTTTTATGACAGTGTGGACAATAATAAAAAACCCGTAACAATTCCAGCTCAAACAGTGCTAGACACCTACCGCGCTAATGCGAGTTTTGGATTGGCTGTATTGAGTCCTGTAGCAGGGAAGGAAAGCATTGATGGATTGGCCAGCCCTAGTATTTTTGGAGTCCAACCAAACTTGATCAATCCAAAATCTGTAAACACATGGACAAATTACAAAAGCGGTTGGCAATGGCCTATGGAAGTGATCTTACACGAATTTGGACACACAAAGGGCTATGGACATGAGGGCAACATGACTTATGGCAAAAAAAATAATGGCAAAGATGAGGGTTTAGTAGAGCTAGGGATCAAGGCATGGAAACAATTAGGAGAGGCTAACAAGCTCCCCATCAATTACACCCAAATCGCTCAAGTGCCAAATCCTATTTACAATTCCAGCTTTATACAAGCCCTTTCTCATTCTCTACCCTCTGAGGGTGTGAGCACGGACGCGATGGTGGGTTTCAATCTCAAAAGTGGTTACCAGCAGTATTTTAATAATGTAGTGGGTTTGTCTTACTATGGCATCGCCAAATACAACTTTTCTAAACGTCTGGGCTATATCAAGAAGATTTCACAAGTGGGGCTGGGTGCGGGTATGGATATTTTGATAGATTTTAAAACCACTTATAAAACCCATTATACCTATCTCAAAAAGAAAAAGAAGCGCGTTAAAATCTCTAAAAAAACTTTCCAAAGTGCCTTTGGGATTTTTGGAGGTGTGCGGGCGTTGTGGGACATGTATTTTTTAGAGACAATTTTTTTTAATGCGTGGAATTTAGAGGCGACCACGGGCTTTAACTACCGCTACAAGCACTCCAAATACAGCATCGGAGCATCTTTCCCCCTGCTACAAAAACCCCTACACTTTACTATTAATACAAAGAATTTAATGGGAAGTATGACTCTCTATGATGGCGTGCGCCATTTTAATGTATTCTTTAACTATGGTTGGGTGTTTTGATCACTTGCCTAAACAAAATTGCGAAAACATAGAATCTAACATTTCTTCGACATTATAGGGCTGAGTGATAGTAGCCAAAGAGTTGAGCGCATCTTGTAGATGGTAGGAAAATAGCTCGAGTTCTTGGGTTGCTAGCAAACTTTGTGCATGGTTGAGGTGGGAAATCGTAGACTCTAGGGCTTGTTGTTGGGCTAGGGAAGCACAGATAAGCGTGTCATGCGGATTGTCTTCTAAAAGAGGTGTCAGGGCTTGGCGCAGAGATTGGAGGCAGTGGGTGGGGTTGGTGGTGCTTAGTGTGAGGGCACTAGAAAACTTGCCTTGCAGGAGGTTTAAAACTTCTTGCGTGTCTAATTGCGCAGGGCAATCGCTTTTGTTAAAAACCACAATGATATTTTTGGCGTGTTCTAAAAGAAGGGCGATCACTTGCCTATCTTGACTTTCTAAGGGTGTGGAGAGATCAAAGATAGCTAGGACGATATCACTCTCCTGTAAGCTTTTAAGACTTTTAGCAATCCCTAGTTGTTCGATAGCATCTTGCGCTGTGCGGATTCCAGCCGTGTCGATGAGCTTAAGGCTTATGCCCTGCAATTCTAGGTATTCCTCAATGGTGTCTCTAGTCGTGCCCGCTATAGAACTCACCAGCGCGCGATCCTTGAGTAACAGCGCATTCAGAAGGGAACTTTTACCCACATTGGGTTTTCCTACCAAACCAAGACAATACCCCTCTATGCGGGCATTGCGAGAAACATCTAAAGTGTTTTCTAGTTTGGCTAGAATGGCTTGTAGCTGGGCGTGCATACGGGGATATAAGTCTAAAGGCAAATCTTCCTCGGCATAATCGATAAGCGCTTCACTGCTAGCTAGTAGAGCCAAAATATCATGGCGGGTGTGTGTTACAAAATCCCTAAGTTCGCCTTTAAGTTGCCGTGCCATCGCCTTGACCATGCGCGCGCTATTAGCCTCTAAAAGAGTGCCTAAGGCTTGGATTTGTGAAAAGTCCATCCGCCCATTCAAAAAAGCCCGTTTGCTAAACTCGCCCCCCTGTGCTAAACTCGCCCCGGCCTGCAAACAAGCCTGCAAGATCAGCTTGGCTACCACCACCCCTCCATGGCATTGGATTTCTACCACATCCTCACCCGTGTAGCTGTGTGGGGCTTTAAAATAAAGAGCTAAACTCTGATCCAAAAGATCGCCCTGTTGGTCATAAATGCACACCAAAGTCGCCCTTCTGGGGCTAAAATCGAGCTTGTGGGTGAGGGCGCGCAAAATCGCAAGACTATCCGGGCCACTGATTTTGATAATAGAAATTGCTGCGCGCCCGGGCGAAGTGGCGATAGCAGCAATGGTGCTAGGATTGGGGTTTGTAGAAATCATTCACCACAACACAACATTGGCCACCTACTTTATTCTGACAGCTGACATATTTATTTGGAAAGGTCTCTCGCAGGCGTTTTAGGGCAATGTGTAACAACACACCATCTAAAGGCTTGGTTTTAGCCTTGCCCACCTCATGGACCATCATAATCACACTTTGAAGATAATTTTCAATCATCTCTTCTTGCTCTTTGAGAAAATTAGCTACCTCTAAGCGGATATTGTAGCCGTATTTGGGATGTATCCAATTAAAAAGCAAGTAGGAAAGAGCGTTGTAGCGGTATCCCTTTTCCCCAATGAGCAAGGCGCAATCCTGCCCATCAATTTTGATCAAAAGAGTCTGGGTGTCGTAGAGCTCCACCTTAATCGAATCGATTTGATAGGGAATGCAGGAGAGCAAGGCCATTAATTCGGTTTGGATTTCTGTAATTTTATCCGTAGGACTAGAGGGGGAAACCTCTTTAGGCAAAGGAGGAGGGGGGGGAGGGGGAGCTGGAGGCGGGTTTTTTTGCTTGAGGCGCACTTGTAAGATGGCTTCTTTTTTGCCAAAGCCCAAAAAGCCTTTGCTAGGGACTTGAACAATGTCGTATTCCAAATCGCCAATCGGACAGGCTAATTCTATAGAAGCCTTCAGCAGAGCTTTTTCTAAACTAGGAGCGGTGATGGTGATCATCTAAAGCCTTGCGCACAGATTTATGCGCTTGGATTTCTTGCGCTTTTTTGCGATCTAGCATTTGATTAATACCCCATTGCTGTAGGATTGAGAAAAGATTATTAATGGTCCAATAAAGGACTAAACCAGCCGGGAAAGTGATCAAAAATAGGGTGAAAAAGAGAGGGAGCATTTTAAAAATCTTGGCCTGTGTGGGGTCTGTAATCGTGCTGGGGGTGAGGACTTGTTGGGCATACATAGAGATTCCCATTAAAATGGGTAAAATAAAATAGGGGTCCATCAAAGAGAGATCATGAATCCAAAAAATCCATTCCGCGCTTTTGAGCTCGACAGCGTTGTAAAGCACGCGGTAAATAGCAAAGAAAACTGGGATTTGTAAGAGTAGGGGCAAGCATCCCCCCAAAGGGTTAGCCCCGTGTTTTTTATAAAGTTGCATCATATGCATTTGGAGTTTTTGCGGGTCGCTTTTGTATTTCTCTTGTAATTCCTTCATTTTGGGAGTCAAGTCTTTGATCTTTTGCATACTCACCATACCCTTATAGCTCAAAGGATAGAGGATAATGCGTATGATGAGGGTGAGTAAGATGATTGCCCAGCCCCAGTTATGTGTGTAGCGATATAGATAATCCAAGAGCAAGAACACCGGTTTAGCAAAAAAGGTAATCATTCCATATTCGATCACATCGGTAAGCATGGGGGAAATTTGCTCTAGTAAGCGGTGATCTTTAGGCCCGATATAGCCGTGCAAATCAGCATTGCCTTTTAAAGAGACAAAAGGGAGAGGGTTTTTCGTACCTGTTTGGCTATCTATAATAGTTGCAAGAGGAGTAGTAGAGAAAAATAAAGAGGTGTAATAGCGATCTACGCTAGCGATAAAAGCAATGTCTTTAAATGATTTGGCTTCTTTAATATCCCCATCCTCGATCTTTTCTAACTTTTTCTCTTGTGTGCCTAGCAACACCCCATGAAAAGCATATCCATCGTCATCAGCTACCGGGCGGCTTCCGTTGGAAAGAATGTAAGCAGTATTTACGGAGGTTTTGGGGAGAATTTCTACTTTGAGATCGTAACTTAAATTAGTGTGGAAGGTTAATATTTTTTTGACAACCACTTGTGAGAGTTCTTGGGTGAGAGTTAGGGTCTGTGTGTCATCGGTAAGTTTTAGATCGTTGATCGAGGTTTTATAAGGCGTGTGAAAAGCTTCTTGATTGAGTGTGCTATCTACAAAGCGCAATTCAAGAGGTTTGAGCGCTCCTTCACCCAAGAGAGGAAGTTTTTCTAGGGGTTTTAGAGGTTTGTGATTCATTCCCATAAGACGTTTAACATGATCGATAAAGCCCTCATCTTTATGCGTGGTAAATTTTTTATCTTTGAGATAAACCTGTGCAATGCGCCCTAAAGCATCGATTTCAATTTCTATAGAGGGAGAGTGAATATGCGCAATAATGGGGGTATTATCCAGTGGAGCTTGAGGAGTGGGTGTGCTTTGCGCTAGACTAGGGGCAGAGGGGGCTTGAGTGGTGCTTATAGAAGGAACTTGTGTTTTTTGAGGAGTTTGAAAAAAATAAGTGTAAATGGCGAGAAAGAGGAAAGAGAGGGCGATTGCTAGAATAAGGCGGAGGTTATTTTCTTTCACTATGAACCTTCAAAATGTAGTAGGGCACTGGGTTTGTGGAGTTAATGGGAACTAGGTAATACAAAGGCGCAATGGGAGGGCTAAAAATAGGAGTTAAGGGTCTTGTGCCTAAGGGGTAATCGATGCCACCTTTGTGGTAAGGATGGCAACAGAAGATGCGCCTTGTGATTTTCAAGAGGGCTTTCCCAAGTGATTCGTGAGGCAAGAGCCAAAGAGCATAGGTAGAACAACTAGGGTAAAAGCGGCAACACCTGCCCTTGAGAGGCGATAACCATTGATAAAATCTCAAGATGGTGTAAAAAATCTTAGAGACCATGATGCCTCTTAGTCCTCTGAGAAGCGCGCGAAAACAGGCATTGCCGGATATGATCCTGTAAGGTTATATAAGGAAGTTGGTGCAAACCCGCCTTGGCTACAAATACGATTGCTTGGGGGGTCTTGAGAGGCAAATGCTGAAAAATCGCGCGCACCCGTCTTTTAATTAAATTTCTCTGCACGGCATTTCCGACTTTTTTAGACACACTCAAACCCAATACAGATTCTTGGATGCCTAAAAAGTGCCTATGTGTAGAATTTAAAGGGAGGGTATACAGCATGAAAAGTCCATGGTGTTTTTTGACACCCTTTTTATAAACATAACTAAACTGACGACTGGTTTTTAAAGACACCACCATTAAACGGCGAGTTTTTTGCGGCCCTTTGCTCTTCTAGCTTTGATCACCTTGCGTCCGTTCTTGGTTTTCATGCGCGTTAGAAATCCATGCGTGCGTTTGCGAGGCGTATTATGGGGTTGGTAAGTGCGTTTCATTATCTGTCCTTTTTAATCAAAGTGCGCATTTTAGCCAATGTCGGCTAAAAACTATCTAAAGCGCATTAGGGATTTTTGTTTTTGTCTTCCACTAAGATGTAGAGTTCATTGAGCTTATGGGTCTGCAAAAGATCCACTACCTTAACGAAGCTATCTAAATTGCTGTTTTTATCGCCCTGCAGAATAATAGGGGTGTCTTTAGCGTATTTAGATACGCTCTGTTTGAGCGTTTCAAAACTCACCTTCTTTTTGTCTAGGTAAAATTCACCCTTGCGTGAGATAGCAATGTTTACCTGCTTTTTATGCAACACATCTTGGGATTTATCCGAACTCTGATCCACTTTGGGGATGTTGATAGGGAGCTTAGAAGTGGAGACAAAAGAGGCAGTGGTGAGCACGATCACCAAGAGCACCAGCATGATGTCAATGAAAGGCACCACATTCATCGAATCGATTTTTTTCATAAATCCGCCTAGTCTACATCTAAACGATTATAGGAAGCTTCTTCTTGTGCGGGGTGGTGGTAAATATCCCACTTAGTAACAATAATTTCACTTTTGCGCACCAACATGTTATAGATCACTACTGAAGGGATGGCCACAATCAAGCCCATGCCTGTCGCTTTGAGCGCTAGGGCAAGTCCCACCATAATTGCCTTAGTGTCCACAGAGCCCGTAGAACCTAACTCAATAAAAGTGATCATAATCCCCGTAACCGTGCCCAAAAGACCAATATAGGGCGCATTAGAGCCGATGGTAGCCACTAAAGTCAAGCGGCGGTGCAAATCCAATTCAAGCTTGCGCTTGTCATTGTAATCATCTACGCGCACGGTAGCATAAAACCATACCCGCTCGATTCCAATGGCGATCACAATCACGGACAAAAACGCCAAAAACCCTAAAATGCCATAATCTATCATGTCCTTCATCATCATGCTTTGCATCAAAATCCCTTAGAATGATTTTTAAGTGCCATTTTTGCGTCTATTTCTAACGCTTTCTTTTTCATGCTTTCCCTCTTATCATGGAGTTTTTTACCCTTTACTAACGCTATTTGAAGTTTGGCTCTATTTCTCTGGTTGAAATAAAGTTTCAAGGCAACAATACTCAAGCGTTGTTGACCTACTTGAGCAAACCATTTAGCGAGCTGTTTTTTATGTAAAAGCAATTTACGCACCCGCGTTTCCTCAGGCTTATAATGAACATTGGCTGTCTTGAGATGTGAAATATGCATGCCAAATAAAAACGCTTCGCCTCGCACGATCTTAACAAAGTTATCCTTGAGATTCACTCTGCCCGCGCGGATGGCCTTAACCTCAGAGCCCACTAAAACAATACCGGCCTCTAAGGTTTCTAAGATTTCATAGTCAAAGAAAGCTTTTTTATTGCGTGCAATTTCTCTCACGCCTCTTCCTTGAGTCTAAAAAAACTGCTCCCACTACCGCTAAAAAACCATTTAAACTGAGGGTCTAAACCCGCTTCAAACTCTCTAAGAGTGGGATAGAGAGTTGTAGCAGGGCGGTAAAGATCGTTGAGTGTGGATTGTGTAAAATTTTTCAAGAGATCGGCACTGCGCGTGGCAGACCACGATTCCCCTGTTTTTGTAGGTGGAGGGAGAGAATCAAAAGCCTGATACACTTTTGGTGTTTCACAAGCGGTATTTAAAGGTGTGCAAATTTCTATGGAGATAGGGTTTTCCTCAAAAGACTCGACCACTTCTCCAAAGTGGTAGACATTTGCGCTTGAAAAACCCGAGATAAAAAAATTCACATCGCTCCCTACTTGTGCGCCAATATCATAACACTGCTCTAAACTCAAACCTAACTCCAAATGCGTATTAAGTTCTTTTAAAAGCACTCCAGCATCAGCACTCCCCCCCCCAAGCCCTGCACCTACAGGGATATTTTTTTGCACCTCAATACTGAGTTGTTCTAAGCAAGACGCTAGGGAGGGTTTTAGATAATTTTTGAGGATTTGTAGCATTTTGTAGATCGTATTTTGAGACAAGGAGCAGTTAAAATCGCCCTTAAGTGAAAAGCAAGAAGAGGGTTTTACGGCTATCCAGTCTTTAAAGCTATCTTTGACTAATGCAAGCCTAGAGATAAGAGTGTGATAACCACCCTCACGACCAATAAGCTTTAAAAAAATATTGATCTTGGGAAAAACCTCAAATTCAAAGGCTTTCACGACAATTTGCCTAACCGAATAGACTTTCCAATACCTGCTAAAATAGAATCATCCACACTCTCGGAAGCCTTTTTATTTTCTGTTGCGATCGCTTCTTTGAGTTCAGAACGCAAAATAAGTGTCCGGAGCGGGGCCTGAAACCCCAATTTTACACTTCCCTTGTCAATAGAAATGACCTTAAGGTAAATATCTTCACCAATGACAACCCCCTCTCCAAGCTTTCTAGCTAGAATCAACACTGCATTAAATCCTAGTCATTTGTGATCTGAATTGTTTCCATCACATCGCCTTGTTGCAGAGAATCCAAGACCTTAAGACTCTCCGCATCCTCAATTTGTCCAAAAACCGTATGCTCACCATCTAAATGAGGTTGGGGTGCAAAACATAAAAAGAACTGACTTCCCCCCGTGTCTCTGCCCGCATGCGCCATGCTCAACGCTCCTCTTTTATGCTTGTGAGGGTTATTTTGCACTTCACACTTAATACGATGATCTGGTCCGCCTGTGCCTGTACCAAAAGGGCAACCCCCTTGTGCGACAAACCCGGCAATCACGCGGTGAAAGCTCAAGCCGTTATAAAAACCCTCCTTGGCTAAAGTGGCAAAATTGCTCACAGTCTGAGGAGCGTCTGCGCCAAACAAGCGAATCTTAATTTTTCCTTTATTTGTAAGAATGGTAGCATAGCCATAAGTAGCAAGTGCTTTAGGATCGATCTTATAAGTTTTAAGTGGTTTCATTATTATACCTTCATTGCTAAATAATCAGGGCATTTTACCGATTTGAGCTTAAAATCATATGGGTTTGTGCAGATGTTGCGACTTTGTGCTTTGTTATCTCTCTTGGTTTTAGGCATGTCTGCTGAAGGACTGAATGCCTCCCTCATTCATAGATCATCTCCCACTTCTACACCTCCAACTAAGAAAAAAAAATCTCCTCCTCGTCGTTTAAGTGCCATTCCTCAATGGATTTATAGCAGTGTGTTTCTGACAGCTTATTTTGACGATGGCCACTACAAACAAGGTTATGCTCTCTTGCTCCCAAACGGGCACTATCTTACTGCGTCCACCCTTGTTTTTGACCGGGGCATGTATGCCCAAACTATCATGGCCAAAATGCAAGATGATAGCGCGCCTATGCTCATTTGTGTGGCCCGTTTGCGCGTTAAAGCCATCGATCGCAACCGGGGTCTTGCGTTGCTCTCCACCCATGTATTTACTAACGATGGTTGCCAAATTAGGCCCGAGAGCTACTACCATGCACGTATTTATAGAAAATACGCACAGAATCCTTTGGAACAAACAGCTTCCCCTACATTCCCCCTCTATTATCCTCAAGTGAATCCAAAGAATGCTTTTCAAATTCAAGCTTTATCCATCTCCCTTAAATCCATTAAGATTCCCTATGGCCGTCCTCTTTTTGGAGCTAATGGCGTTTTTGCCGGCCTAATCAGTGCAAATGAGCGCAACGCATGGGTTATCAAAAAAGAAACCATACTAAGCTTTTTAAAAACCCTCAAAGAACGCAAACTTTTCTAAACAGAGTTTTCTTTTGTTTTGCCTTAGGCACGCTTTTTAAGCTCATCAAACAAGAGCAGACAAAAGGGTTTGTTCTGCCTTGAGTGTTGCAAGCCTGATAACCCTGTGTAGGCGCGTTTTAAGATTTTCTTAATAACGATGGTGGCATGTTTTAGCCTTTAAGCCACCTTTGTAGTGTGGTTTAGGGATCATTGCGTGTTTAAGTAGCGTTGCGAAAATTTTTCTAAACTAAAGGGAATCTGTTTTAATGCTTTTTGGATGCCTGTTTCTATGATGGGTGCGCTGTAAATATAACCCTCTTGCTCTTTGCGGTTTTGGAAGAAACGCCCAAAGGGATCGAGCATCAAGTAAGAATGTGTTATCTCATCGTTGTTTTCCGAGCTGATGATCGAGGCGAATTGTTGGTGTCTATCTAAAAATGCTTGAAATTCTTTATCATTGATCGCCAAACTTCGATCGATGATGGGGAGCATTTTAAAAATTTTCCATTTGTGGGGCTGGACGCTTTGAATAAAATCCCCAAGGTATTCCCCATAGTTGTATGAATTGACAACCGTATTAATTTTTAATTGCATTTATTGCATTTGGGGATTGCACGCGCGAGTGGAACTAATATCCGCTTTAATTTGTGCGATATCCATTGCTTTTCTCTTAATGCCACGCCCAATGGCTGTGTTCGTCGTGGCATTTAGGGAGTCTACACTAAAGCCAATGGTTTCAAAATAGGTTGCAATGAGTTCGTGTGAAGTACCCAAATGCTAAAGACATTTGGGCTTCCTTGGCCGATGTTGCCCGTAGGGAGAGTTTGGTTCTCGCTCTGTGCCCTATAGTAGGGATTTTACAGAGTTTGAGCTCCAACGCATTCCCTACAGGTCTCACACATCGTATCTCCAAAGGCGTAACTTTCGGCACTTCCTGCCGTAGATACAAATGTACGCAGGCATTATACCACGAATTAGTGGCATTCATCCCACCCGCTAAAGACGAGTGGGATTTCTGCCGAGGAGTCTTAAACGCTGATTTAAAAGACTACCATTAGTGATGGCAGATAAATGCATGTTTCTAGCCTTGGCTCCTTGCAGGATGTGTAAAAGTGGTTTTGAGTATAAAAATATTTCACCGCCCACCAAGTTGAGACGCAAAACCTTAAAATCCAGCAAAGAGGGCAATTACGAAATTTCCTCTAAAAGAAGCCCCACTTTGAAGGGCATATGCAAGATCTCTTTTTGATCATGTCTTGTCCATTTTGCAAAGCAATACTTACCTGGAAATTACAAGCTTCTGTGATATGCCAATTGATAGTGAGGGTATCCACATAACGACCTTTAGGCATTTTTAAGTTATAAAATCCCAATCTCAAGTCAGCTTCAATTCTAGATCGAAACAATAAATTGAGATTTAATGTTACGAATAAAACAAAGAGGCTGGACTACACAAACCCCTTCAATACTTTAAGCCCCCCTTAAGCTTTAAAATCCTATAATCGCGTTTTGCCAAAGTTAAGGCTGTTGAAAAAGCTAAAACTTCATACGCAACGATCTTTGACATTTAAGCAAGAGAGTCTTGTAGCCAAAATTTGTTTTTTGATTTTTGTTTTTGGCTAAAGAACTCTAGTTATTGACACAACTTGTCTATACAGAGTAATCTTGTGTGCTTGTAGAGAAATCTATGAGCACAGAGCCAGTTTAGGATTTAAACTTTATGGAGAGTTTGATCCTGGCTCAGAGTGAACGCTGGCGGCGTGCCTAATACATGCAAGTCGAACGATGAAGCCTAGCTTGCTAGGCGGATTAGTGGCGCACGGGTGAGTAACGCATAGATGACATGCCCTTTAGTTTGGGATAGCCACTAGAAATGGTGATTAATACCAAATACTACCCTACGGGGGAAAGATTTATCGCTAAAGGATTGGTCTATGTCCTATCAGCTTGTTGGTGAGGTAAAGGCTCACCAAGGCTATGACGGGTATCCGGCCTGAGAGGGTGAACGGACACACTGGAACTGAGACACGGTCCAGACTCCTACGGGAGGCAGCAGTAGGGAATATTGCTCAATGGGCGCAAGCCTGAAGCAGCAACGCCGCGTGGAGGATGAAGGTTTTAGGATTGTAAACTCCTTTTGTCAGAGAAGATAATGACGGTATCTGACGAATAAGCACCGGCTAACTCCGTGCCAGCAGCCGCGGTAATACGGAGGGTGCAAGCGTTACTCGGAATCACTGGGCGTAAAGAGTGCGTAGGCGGGGTTGTAAGTCAGATGTGAAATCCTATGGCTTAACCATAGAACTGCATTTGAAACTACAACTCTGGAGTGTGGGAGAGGTAGGTGGAATTCTTGGTGTAGGGGTAAAATCCGTAGAGATCAAGAGGAATACTCATTGCGAAGGCGACCTGCTGGAACAATACTGACGCTGATTGCACGAAAGCGTGGGGAGCAAACAGGATTAGATACCCTGGTAGTCCACGCCCTAAACGATGGATGCTAGTTGTTGGGGGGCTTTGTCCCCCCAGTAATGCAGCTAACGCCTTAAGCATCCCGCCTGGGGAGTACGGTCGCAAGATTAAAACTCAAAGGAATAGACGGGGACCCGCACAAGCGGTGGAGCATGTGGTTTAATTCGAAGATACACGAAGAACCTTACCTAGGCTTGACATTGAAGGAATCTGCTAGAAATAGTGGAGTGTCTAGCTTGCTAGACCCTGAAAACAGGTGCTGCACGGCTGTCGTCAGCTCGTGTCGTGAGATGTTGGGTTAAGTCCCGCAACGAGCGCAACCCTCTTTCTTAGTTGCTAACAGGTAGTGCTGAGCTCTCTAAGAATACTGCCTGCGTAAGCAGGAGGAAGGTGAGGACGACGTCAAGTCATCATGGCCCTTACGCCTAGGGCTACACACGTGCTACAATGGGGTGCACAAAGAGATGCAATGCCGCGAGGTTGAGCCAATCTTAAAAACGCCTCTCAGTTCGGATTGCAGGCTGCAACTCGCCTGCATGAAGCTGGAATCGCTAGTAATCGCAAATCAGCCATGTTGCGGTGAATACGTTCCCGGGTCTTGTACTCACCGCCCGTCACACCATGGGAGTTGTGTTTGCCTTAAGTCAGGATGCTAAGGTAGCTACTGCCCACGGCACACACAGCGACTGGGGTGAAGTCGTAACAAGGTAACCGTAGGTGAACCTGCGGTTGGATCACCTCCTTTCTTAGAGAAACCCTTTAAGACTTCGTTGTCTAAAGGCAGGCTCAAGGCTCTCTTGCTTAGGTGTTAAAGATCTTTCAAAATCTTTAATCTTTCTGAATTTTTTTGCTTTATTTGCTAAATTTGATAAAATAGGAATTTTGCATAAAGAATGTTAGCATGCCTATTGATTTAGTTTGGTATCAAGATAAATATGCTGAGGGGCATGAACAAAAAGAAAAACGCCCTCACTTTATCATTTATGAAGGTAGAGATTTTTTCCTAGCCTTTCCACAAACAACACAGAATAAACAAGCTAAAGAATACCCTTCGCATAAAAATTACATTATAAATGATCATGGGAAATTGATTGAAGTGATGATCGATCAACTGCGGATCGTTCCAAAGACACAGATTTTAGAAAACAATACGATGGAAACAGGGCTCAGTGCTGGGTTGCTCAAGGTATTTATTGCTAAACCTGTATCGGCACATAGAAAACCCCTTGTGGAGTATTTTTTAAAGAAAGCTATTTTGCAGAGCGAATCCCATAAAAACAAGCATGCCAAACAAATCACTTTTGGGGATGTAATCAAGCTCAAGCTACACAACAAAAACCCCTTATTGCACCCTTGCAATACTTTTATTGTGCTCTCTTGTGCTAATTTCCATTGTTCTAGTATGTGTCTAGTCGCTCCTTATAAAGATAAATCTATCATTTTTGAGTTATTGCACTGCATTGATTTTCAGAAACGAGAATTTGAGCTTTTAGACAATGCCAAAGATCGTTTAGATATTGAAAATTTATGCGAGAAAATTAGATTATCCTTAGAAATTTGAGAACCTCCAAGAAAGTTTGATACAACTAGCCGGCTGGCTCGGTGTTGTGTTGGTATAGGTAGCCCAAGATTCCTAGAGCGTTCAATTTTTCAATGTTCGTTTGCCCAAAAAAAGTAGCCACTTTAGTGAATTGGATTTTTTCTTAGGGTGTGCTACTCCCATCTCCAAGATCACCCTGTGCTCACCAATTTAGCTAAATCTGTAAAAGACTTGAACGACGGGGATTTTCAGCTCAACCTGCACCAAAAAGGGGGTAGATATGAAAATTGGTTTAGATATCGCTTCTTTGGCTACTACTATTAAAAAGCAGGTCGAAAAGATTATTTTAATTGCCAATGATAGCGGCTTTGTCTCTACTATTAAATTTGCCGAACAAGATAGGGTGATTGTTCAACTAGACCCTTTAATACGAGATGTGTCCGAAGATTTATCTCTACACATCGATCTCTTGCGGTTCTGCATCAACTTGAGATTAAGAGCAATAGAGAAACCTTTAAGACTTCGTTGTCTTAGAGCAGGCTCAAGACTCTCTTGCTTAGGTGTTAATAAAATCTCCAAGTTTTAAATCTCTTGTAACTCTATTTTTGCGCATTTTATATCCAAGCTCAAGCTCAAATTGTACTAGAATGCAACTTTGACATTGAAAAGCGTAGGATGGAGGTTTAATGCAAACCAATGGCTTGTGTTCCGTGAGTGATTTGACCGGACTTACTTTTAAAATCCCTGCTTATCAAAGAGGGTATCGCTGGAGTGAAAAAGAAGTTAAAACCTTGCTTGAGGATATTGTAGATTTTATCCAAGAGAGCAAACAGGAGGAATTTTATAGCCTGCAACCTATTGTGGTTCGGGCAGTGGATGAAATCTATCATGTCATCGATGGGCAACAACGCCTCACCACGATTTTTCTAATCGTTAAATATCTTGACAACAAAGATTTATTCTCTCTTGTCTATGAGACAAGAGAGAAGAGTTTTGAGTTTTTGCACGATATTGCAAGGCGATCTAAGCAAGAGAAAAATCTTAATATCGATTTTTACCATTTTAAAATGGCTTATGAGACTATTGAGAGGTTTTTTGAACAGACAGATCATGTAAAAAAACAAGAATTTTTAAGCACTCTACTTAATAGGTGCAAAGTGCTATGGCATGAAAGCATAGATGAGGAAAAAGAGGTCTTTGTGCGCCTCAATAGCGGGAAAATTCCCTTAGAAGAGGCGGAAAATATCAAGGCGTTGTTTTTGGCCCAACCCAAGGGATCGCACGCAGAAAAAGAGGTAGCAAAACGAGCCAAAAAATGGTACGAGGCAGAGAAAAAAGCAAGAGATGATCGGGATTTTGTTTATTGTGTTTTAGCGAGCGTGGATAGTCGGCAGATTATAGAGGGTGAAAAGCCCACTCTGTCTGACGATCTCCAAAGAATTGTAATCTATTTAAAAGCCATTGCACCTGTTAATACTCCACAAAAGCAAGGCGCATTGTTTGATTATTTTTATCAAAAATATAAAGATAAATCTATGGGAGAGGAGTGGAGCAAACTAGAAAAGGCAATTGATAGCTTGAATGGTTGGGCTAGGAGAAAAACAAGCGCAGATGTGGATGATAAAAAGATTTTTCACTATGTGGGGTTTTTGATCTATGAGGGAGTTAGTATCGCCTCCTTGTATAAAAAATGGGTGCAAATCAAGGATGATCAAACCATCAAACTTCCTAAAAAAGCCTTAGCAGCTTATCTTTTTGAGCAAATCAAAAACCGCATGCGGTCTAATATAGAGAGACGCGAAGTTTTAAGCTATAACGAAGATAATGACAAGCGGACGTTATTAGCCCTCCTCTTGCTCTTTAACATGGAATGCCACATTGCTAAGGATGTGGGATATTTCCAGTTTAACCGCTTTGTGCTAGAACAATGGACTCTAGAACATGTCTATGCTCAAAACTCAGAAAGCGTAGTGGCACAAAAGGAGCTAGAGGGAGACATCCAAGAGTCCTTAAAATATAGGATCATAGAATGGTTAAAAGAAGTCGAAAAACACCTTGAAGAGGGAGCTCTCAAAGAGGAGATTAAAAAATTCTTAAAAAAACCACCGTCCTTAGAAAATTTTTCTAAACACTTGGAGAAGAGAGGATTGCTTAAAAAAATCGATGAGGCATTTTTAGAGGATGGGAAATTACACCTTTTACAAAACCTCACCTTGCTGGATAAAAGTTCCAATAGCGCATTGGGTAATCTCATTTTTAGCAAAAAGCAAGAAAAAATTAGAGAACTGGACGACCAACAAAAACTTATTCCTATTGGCACTAGAATGGTCTTTTTCAAAGAGTTTTCAAAACCGGAGCGTCGCAGTCTGGATATATTCACCAAAGAGGATCAAGAGGATTACTTAGAAGAAATCAGAAAACGTCTTAAGGCATATATCGAAGATGAAGGGGTGCAACAATGAATGGAGCAGCCACCTTTTTAGAGTTTTTAGACTTTAAATTTTTAAAGAACGCACAAGTAGAGTATGTCGAAGTACCCATGCTCCAAAGAGATTACGCACAGGGGCGAAAATCCCAAATAGACATCGCATACAAATTTTTAAAGGCTCTTTTTGAAGTTTTAGAGGGCACAAAAAAGACTTTGCATCTTGATTTAGTCTATGGTTATGAGGATGGCTCTGTGTTTAAGCTCATCGATGGCCAACAACGCGTAACCACTCTATGGCTCTTGCATTTTCTTTTATACAAACAAGCCCATCGCCTCGAAGAGATTAAAGGGCAACTGAGTCATTTCACCTACCACGCCAGAGAGAGCTCCAAAGAATTTTGCAGAAAACTCTTAGAGGAAGATTTTGAGTGGGTGCAACAGCCCAGCGAGGTGATCAGTCAATATGAAGGCTCTTTTGGGGATGTGAGCGACTTAGAAAACGACCCTACCATTAAGGCGATGATCCACATGCTCGATCTCATCTATGATCACCTTAAAGATAAGGGGGCAAGCCTAGATCGCTACATTAGCAGACTCCCTAACATCTCTTTTGATGTGATCAATATGGAAGAGTTTAAGCTGGGTGAAGAGTTGTATATCAAGCTCAATGCAAGGGGTAAGTTGCTCAGTAAGTTTGAAAACCTTAAGGCTTTTATGGAGCAGGCTGATATTGCCTATGAATGGCTTTTAGCGTTGGATAACCACTGGAGCAATTACTTTTTTGAAAGCGACAAGGCAGAGGCTTTTGATCAACGCTTTTTTCACTTTTTACACTATGCTAATGCCTTTTTTGCCTTGCAAGATCGAGATTTCGACCAAGATAAATATCTTGATAAAATTTTTTCTACTGATCGCAGTATTGATGAGGGTAATTGGTATCGATTTTTACAAGAAGAGAAAAATTTAGAAGTCTTGGGGCAAACCATTGATTTATTGTCAAAATGCAAAGAAAATGCCAAGAATCAGGAAAAATACCTAGAATTAAAGTTGCTAACAATAAATGACCCTAGCTTTTTTGAAGCACAGGGAGAAAAGAGCAAAACCCCAAAGAACCAAGAGCCTAAACTAGAGAACAAAAAGATCGCTTATTTCTTTGCTCTCTTAGCCCTAAGCCAAGTCTATCAAGAAGGGGTTTTAGATAAGGATGTAAAAGATTACGCTAGGGTGTGTAAGCATTTCATTGAAAACAGCTTTCTTTATATTGCCGATCTCCGTGGTTTTGCTGGTCTTTTTCAAGCCATTGCTAAGGGTGTAACGCATAAAGAGGGCTTTCATGCCTTTTTGGCCAATACTAAAAAACAAACCTTCCATGGACTTTTTGGCCTAGAACAACGCAAAGCACAACTTATTTGTAGTGATGGGGCATGGGAAAACATTTTAGATCGAACAAGCAACCATGCCTATTTGGTGGGTTATGTGGGCTTTTTGCTGGAGTTTAGCAAGATAGATGGGCAGGAAAATCTGCAAAAATTTACAGACTATGCCACGCTCACAATGGAGATTTTAGATAAGTTTTTTATCAATGACGCATATCCGCTTAGCTTGTTCCAAAGAGCCCTGTTGTGTTTTGGAGATTATTCCATTACAAGCACCAATCAATTTTTTGGCAACCGCTATGGAACGGGGATGTTCCGCCACCGTCAAATTGTCTTTAAGCTGTTTGAAAAAGCACCTTTTAAACCCCAAAAATATCCAAAGCATTCCTTTCATAAACTCTTAGACAACCTTTTAAATATCGCACAAGGAACATTGCACGAAAAAATGCAAGACATACTACAGAGCTACATTTCACAGCAAGGGCAAGAGCTTTTAGAGGTTTCTTGGTCGCTTACAGAAAGATTTTGGTGGGAGCAACTCTTGCTCCAACAAGAAGAATTGTTTGGCTTTATCAATGCAGAAGTGGGCAAAGAGTGTGGACGAATCTATTTTTTTAATGATAGCAAGTTAAAAAAAGCCTACCTTTTGCTTGTCAAAAAGTATTCAGAAAAGGCAGTCGATTTGTTGGGCTATGCGCTCTATTGTTGTTTGAAACGCAAAATTAAAAACTTAGAACCCTATGAAAATGGCAGGCAAGTGCGCCAATTTGTATTCAATGGTTTTGCCATTTTTGCCAATAGCCAAACCTCTACAATCATCCTAGAGCACATTGAAGACAAGCAAGCACCCCAACGCATTCCTATTAATCTTAATTCGGGGCAGGATGTCTTTAAAGAACTCCAAAGCGTAGTAGACAAAATTCAGGAGATGCTTTAAACCTAGAGAGCTAGATGCAACCTAGAACTATATATTAAAGTGCAGAGATTCTAAAAGTCCCCGACTAAAGATCGATGCAGTTTTTGTTTTATTGCTCTAATTTCTTAGATATTGTTACCAATACCACGCCCATAACTCCTATTCCAACTCTGCTTAAGTGGAAAAATATGGTATGGGGTGTGTTAACTCCCTATACCGCCAAACTCATTACTTACACGATGGAGAATTTGGTGGCAGTTTTAAGTTCCAATATTGCCCGGGGGAAACAGATTGTCCGTCCCAAGACAACAGTTCCAAAGTGATGACCACTGCACAACAAAAATTTTATTCTTTAAAAACTTTGATTCACATCCACTCAATGATTTGGGACACATCCTTAGCTTCATAGCAAGCAATAGAGGTTTTTAAATTGGGCTTTTTGGGCACAATCGCCTTTAAAAAGCCGTAGTTCTCCATTTCTTTAAGGCGCACATTTAAATTAGGCACTTCTTGCACCGAGCCAGTGAGCCCCACCTCCCCAATAAAGGCGGTTTTATTGCTAATGGGACGATTTCTAAAGCTAGAGAGTATGCTCGCGATCACGGCTAAATCTGCGCTGGTTTCACTAATTTTTATCCCCCCGGACACATTGATAAAGACATCGTAACGATTGAGCGGAATCTCTAGCTTTTTCTCTAGCAAAGCTAAGAGCATGTGCAGCCGGTTGGTATCAAAGCTAGTGGCTAGGCGTTTGGGATTAGCTAAAGAACTCTCACACACCAAAGCTTGAATTTCTAAAATGAGCGCGCGCGAGCCCTCTAGCACCACACTTAAAGCACTCCCTGCCAAACTTTGCTGTTGGGAGAAAAAGAGTTTAGACGCTTCTTTAGCACTCATCAGCCCCTCTGTGTGCATTTCAAAAATACCCACCTCGCTAGTTGCTCCAAAGCGGTTTTTAAAACTGCGTAAAATGCGTAATTCTCTGCTAGGATCGCCCTCAAAATAAAGCACGGCATCGACCATGTGCTCTAAAACTCGAGGTCCAGCAATCGAGCCCTCTTTGGTGATGTGCCCGATGATAAAAATGGCGATTTGCTCTTGCTTGGCTAGGCGCATCAGATCAAAGGTGATTTCTCTTATCTGAGAGATCGATCCGGGAGCCGAGCTTACCGCACTAGAATAGAGGGTTTGAATCGAGTCGATCACACAGACGGCGTAATTAGTCCCGAGTAAATGCGCCTTGATCGTGTCTAAATCAATTTCATTGAGTAAATACAACTTTTCTTGCACGCAAGCAAGCCGGTCCGCTCTTAGGCGAATCTGCCCTGCGCTCTCCTCCCCGCTCACATACAGCACGCTCAAACCCGTGCTAGCTAGCCCGCCTGCCACCTTTAATAACAGCGTGCTTTTGCCCACCCCCGGAGCCCCCCCGATGAGATACAGTCCCCCGGGCACAATCCCCCCACCTAGCACGATGTCTAATTCTTTTTGCGTGGAGCTAAAGGTGCTGATACTCTCTTGCTGCACTTGGCTAATAGAGATAGCTGAGAGTTTGGGGGTATTTTTAAGGGGTTTGAGGTTTTCTAGCTCTTTGGGGCTGATCTCAACAAAACTCTCCCACTGGTTGCAATTATTGCACTTGCCCAGCCATTTAGGACTGACAAACCCGCAATGTTGGCACTCAAAAACCCTAGACTTCTTGCCCATCTTTAAAGATCGCATCTAGCAGGCTTTTGACATACTCCATTTCCTCAAAAGGGATTAAATCGTTTTCTTTCTCCCCCACGCCCAAGTATAAAATGGGCAGTTGCAACTCATAAAGAATGCTCAAAATACACCCCCCCTTGCTCGTGCCATCTAGCTTAGTAACAATCACCCCGTCCAGCTCTAAGCTTTCATGAAAAATCTTAGCCTGCTCGAGTGCCGAACTGCCCTGAGTGCCATCTAATATTAAGATTTTATAATAAGGAGCGTTATTTAGTGCCTTGCTACACACCCTAGAGATTTTTAACAGCTCGTTTTTTAGATTGGTTTGGTTGTGCAAACGCCCGGCCGTGTCGATGATGATTTGATCCACCCCCCGCGCGATCCCCGCCTCAATGGTGTTGTAAGCTAACGCGCTAGGATCGCTATTTTGCCCTGCACTAATCACCTCTAGTTGCAATTTCTCGCCCCAAAGTTGGAGTTGTTTGACGGCCGCAGCTCTAAAGGTGTCCCCCGCCCCTAGCAAAACTTTCTGCTTGTTGAGTAGGTGCTTTTTAGCTAGTTTAGCAATCGTGGTCGTCTTGCCCGCCCCATTCACCCCCAAGATTAAAGACACTAAGGGTTTGGTGTCAACGGGTTTGAAGCGCACTTGATCGTAATAACTCTCTTTGCGTAAAAAGCGCATGAGGGCGACTTCTAAGTGGTTGCGTTTGATTTGCTCGGGCAGGTGTTCTAAGAGCTTTTCCACGAGGTCAAATTGCACATCAAAGCCGATTAAAATTTCCTCCATCTCCTCTTTACTAAAAGTCGCGTCCTTAGTTTTGAGCAAAGAGGCGACATTTTGAATCGTCTTTTTGAAAAAGTTAAACATCATTCTTTCTTCGTAGTGTTGGTGCTAAGTAGGTCTTGAATATCTTTAGCTAGCATCTCCTCAACCACTGCGCCGTGATAGCTCTGATATAAAGTGCCATCAGATTTATAGAGGAAAAAATAGGGGAGTTTCCACTGCGCACAACCCAAACTCACACGCAATGAATCTAAATTGTCTTTGGGGTTGAGCAAAGTAAATTTAGGCGTGTGGGCTTTGAGATAGGCATCAATAGCTTCTTGCTTATAGGGTTTGTCTAACACAGCAACAAAACTCACGCCTTTAAAATTACTCTGCAAATGCTTTAACAGAGCACTATAGGGAACAAACTTTGGCTCTAAACTCAAGAATAGTATAAAAATGGGTTGGTTGGATACCCCTTGAAGCTCTAACCCTTTTGGGGTGTGTTTGAGGACACTCGCCTGACCTTTTTGATCGACAAACTCCCATGTTGTGGGGACTTCCTTAGTTTTTGGCGCGACCTCTTGGGGAGGGCTCTCTTTTTTCTTATGCTGATCAGAGCAAGCACTCAGACTTAGCAAAAGCAAAATAAGGGCGTATTTTAGAGCCACCGAATCGCGCTCCCCTTAGGCTTACGCGCTTTAGGGGTGGGAGGCATCGCTCCCTTGCCCAGCGCAACTAGGCA
This sequence comes from Helicobacter felis ATCC 49179, assembly GCF_000200595.1. Taxonomy (NCBI): domain Bacteria; kingdom Pseudomonadati; phylum Campylobacterota; class Epsilonproteobacteria; order Campylobacterales; family Helicobacteraceae; genus Helicobacter; species Helicobacter felis. The sequence goes on from NC_014810.2 coordinate 1,211,538, forward strand.
GGCAATTTTGGGAGGGTTAATAAAGGTGCTCAATGCCTGTTTAACCCCCTGGGGATCAAAACCGCCAATAATGCAAGTATCCACCCCCAAAAGTGTGGCTGCTAGACACATTTGCCCTACAGCGATATAGCATTGCTCTTTTAAATACCCATCAATGAGCTTTGAATCCCCCTGCAATCTCTCTTTAAGCAAAATATTCACCCCATCGCCAATGCGCTCCAAATAAGAGGGGGGGCAAAAGCTGGCAAAATAATCAGCTTTGAGCATACTAGAGTGCATATAGCCCACCACCACTAATGCGCTGGCATCTTGAATCATCTGCGCGTTGTAGCCCACATGGGGCAGGAGGGCATCTTTATGCGTGCCTTGTAAAACCAAAAACTCCCAAGGCTGGGTGTTATAAGAACTAGGGGCCAACCAAGCGGCTTTGAGCACTTCTTCAAGCACTTCCTTAGCCACCGGGCGGCTAGGGTCAAATTTTTTGCATGCAAAACGGCGTTGCAAGAGAGAATGAAATTTTTCTAAAGACAACATAGGATCTCCTTAGTGTTTAAAATACTCTTGAATAGCTTTTACCTTGTCTAGTTGCTCCCAACTAAAGCCCTCGCGTCCAAAATGCCCATAAGCAGCCGTTTGGCGATAAATAGGGCGCAAGAGATCGAGGCTTTGGATAATTCCCTTGGGAGTGAGCTTAAAAAGGGCGCGCACGCAGGCCTCTAATTCCTGAGGACTATATTTACTTGTGCCATGCGTGTTCACATAGACAGAAACTGGCTCAATAACCCCAATGGCGTAAGCAAGCTGGATAGTTGCCTTAGCACAAACCCCGCTAGCTACTAAATTTTTGGCAATATAACGCGCCATATAGGCCGCGCTACGATCCACCTTAGAGGGGTCTTTGCCACTAAAGGCCCCGCCCCCATGCGGACAACTTCCCCCATAAGTGTCTACAATGATTTTACGCCCTGTCAAACCCGCATCTCCCTGTGGCCCGCCAATCACAAATTTACCCGTGGGGTTGATGTGGTAGATGATATTATCATTAAGAAACTCTTTAGGGAGCACTTTGTAGACAATTTCCTCGATCACGGCTTCTCTGAGATGCTTTTGATCCACCTCAGGAGAATGTTGGGTAGACACCACGATAGTATGCACCCCCACAGGTTTTCCATCTTCATAGCGGATTGTAACCTGCGCCTTGCCATCGGGGCGCAAAAAAGGCAGGGTCGCGCTTTTGCGCGCTTGGGCCAAACTAGAAGTGATAGAGTGGGCTAAATAAATGGGTAGAGGCATATAAGAAGGGGTTTCATTGCAGGCGTAACCAAACATCAAGCCTTGATCGCCAGCACCCACTTCTCCATCGGCGCGATCTACACCCTGATTAATATCTGGGCTTTGCTCACCAATCGCATTGAGCACAGCCGCACTGCGGTAATCAAAACCATAAAGCGCGTCTGTGTAGCCGATGTCGCGCACCACTGCGCGCGCGATCTCTTGCATGGGGGCATAAATTTTAGTTTTAAGTTCGCCTGCAATCACGCAAAAGCCATTGGATAGCAAGGTTTCGCACGCCACGCGTGCATGCGGGTCGCGCTCAATAATGTAGTCTAAAATGGCATCGCTGATCTGATCGGCCATTTTATCCGGATGCCCCTCAGTAACCGACTCAGAGGTGAATAAATGGTTATTCATGACCCATCTGTGCAGCCACTTCGGCTGCAAAATCTTCGCTTTTTTTCTCAATCCCCTCGCCCACTTCAAAACGCACATAAGCACTAATGCTTAAAGTGTCCTGTAGCTCTGCTCCCTTCTCCTTTAAAACCTGCGCGATGGTCTTTTTATCATCCATCACAAAAAACTGCCCTAGCAGAGTGAGGCGTTGATCTAAAAGAGTGTTGTCAGCAATAAAGCGCTCCATTTTGCCCGGAATGATCTTATCAAAGATTTTTTCCGGCTTGCCCTGCTCTTTGAGCTCTTTTTTATAGGCTTCCTCTTGTTGGCTTAGCACTTCTTGGGTTAACTCAGCGTGGCTCACAAAGGTAGGAATATGTTTAAGAGGTTTACCCAAGCGTTTAGCCTCTTCGTTTTCTTTTTCCAATTCAGCCACTAGGGCTAATTTTTCCTGAGCGATAAACTCTGGAGTGAAGGCGTGGTGATCTAAAACAACGGGTTTCATCGCAGCGGCATGCATGGCGATTTGGCGGGCTAATTCGCGCAGTTTATCGGTGTTAGCCGGGTTAGTGTGGGTGATTTTAATGATTGTTCCAACCCGGTGATTAGCATGCAAATAACCATTTAAGGCTTCGTTTTCTTTGGCACTCTCATGGGTTAAACGACGCACTACGATATTTTCTCCAATTTTAGCGATTGCGCCGTGTAGATAACTTTCATAGGTTTGCCCCTCTACAGAGGCTTGATAGAGCGATTCTACACTCTCTACCCCTTGACCTTTAGCTACCTCCAAACTCTTAGCCACTAATGCTTTAAAGTGATCGTTTTTGGCTACAAAATCTGTTTCGCTATTGATTTCTAACATAGTGGCTTGTTTGGTATCTACCTCTAGGGCGATCACTCCCTCAGAAGCCACGCGATCAGCCTTTTTAACCGCTTTGCTCAAACCCTTTTGGCGTAGATGTTCAATAGCTTTTTCTAAATCCCCTCCGCACTCTACTAAGGCTTTTTTGCAATCCATCATGGGCGCATCGGTGATCTCGCGAAGTTGTTTAACCTGTGCAGCACTAATTTGACTCATGGACTTCTCCCTGCTCTTCTTGATGTAATTCTTCTAAGACCTCGATGCGTTCCTCATCACTCACTGGCATCATTTCTTGAGATTCCTCAGAACGGCCTACAAGTTCCCGACCCTCTGTAATCGCTTCAGCCATTTCTTTACAAAAGAGGCGGATAGAGCGAATCGCATCATCATTGCCGGGGATGGGGTAGTCTACCAAATCAGGATCGCAATTGGTATCTAGGGGAGCGATGATGGGAATGCCCAAACGGCGCGCCTCAGCCACGGCGATTTTTTCTTTCACCACATCCACTACAAACATCATGTCAGGCATTTGTTTCATGTGGCGCACTCCGCCTAGATACTTTTCAAGTTTCTCTTTTTTACGCAAGATCATTAATTTCTCTTTTTTAGTGAGCAGATCGATCTGTCCGCTAGTTTCCATGTCTTCCATGATTTCTAGTTTGCGCACGGATTTACGGATCGTGCTAAAGTTGGTGAGCATTCCACCTAGCCAGCGGTAATTGACATAGGGGACATTGACCTGCATTGCGTATTCTTTGAGTGCATCGCTGGCTTGTTTTTTAGTGCCTACAAACATGATAGTTTTGCCCTCAGAGCTTGCATCCCGTACTATGTTATAGGTATAGCGGAAATAACGCAAAGTTTTTTGCAAGTCGATGATGTGGATGTTTTTACGCACCCCAAAGATAAAGCGTTTGGTTTTAGGATTCCAACGCCTTGTTTGGTGGCCAAAATGCACCCCGCATTCTAATAAGTCTTTCATTGTGATCATTATTGCTCCTTAAAGTTTGCCACCACACCCGACCGAAGACCTTAAGTATGGGTGTGTGTAGATTTGTCGCAAAGGACACGCGATTTTAACGCACTTCAGATAAAGGAGAGTTTAAGCACTTACAACAACACTTTTAATATACATATGTATATGCTAGCATAACAACATCTTAATAGAAAGGAGAAAACGATGGCACAAAGCAAAAGCGAACGGGATCACCACTCTAATCAGTGCAACCCGAACAATCAAGCCTATAGAGATGCGCAAAATAACCGCGCTAACCAGCTCAACCCAAACCATCCGGAATACAAAGGCAACAAGTAGCCCTTCGGTCTTTCTGGTGGTTAGGTCCCTCAAGGGAGGAGGGGGCTTTGAAAACGATCCTCTCTCTTCTAAAACCCCTTAACTAAAGCTTGAAAAACTTAAAATACCCCTGCGCTTTGTTAGTTTGAGGTGTGCGGCTCAAAACTAGATCGCCCTCTTGCATATTAGTCGTGATAGTGCTCCCAGCCCCTATTAAGACATTAGAGGGGATATTTAAAGGAGCGATGAGCTGGGTATCGCTTCCAATAAAAACATTCTGCCCAATAATGGTTTTGTGTTTGGCCTTGCCATCATAATTGCAAGTGATCACGCCCGCGCCTACATTGCTCCCCCGATCAATACTACAATCTCCCAAATAGCTCAAGTGCCCGGCTTTGACACCGTTCAATTTGGCTTGTTTGGTCTCCACAAAATTACCCACATGGCTATTGATAATCTCAGAGCCCGGGCGTGTGTGGGCTAGAGGTCCTATGGTGCTATTTTCAATCACGCTATTTTCAATCACGCTATGCGCCTTGATGTGGGCATTTTTCAAATGGCATTTTCCCACAAGCCGCACCCCCTGCTCTAACACACAAGCCCCCTCAAAACTAACCCCCTTTTCTAAATAAATGGTGTGGGGGAGTTGCATGCACACCCCCGCCTCCATTGCACCCTCTCTTAGGCGATGAAGCATCGCCTCTTCAGCCTGTGCGCGCTGGCTCTGAGAGTTCACTCCCATAAAATACGCAGGATTGACAAAGATGGGTGTAAAATCTCCCCCCCCCAAACCTACCAGCTGCGTTAAATAATATTCTTGCTGTGCGTTATGGTTGTCTAGTTGGGGCAAAAACGCGCGCAAAAACTCTTGCCTAAAAAGATAAACACCTGCATTTAAGGTAGGGACACTCAAGGTTTGCGTATCCGCATCCTTCTCTTCTACAATGGCTACTGCGCGCCCATCTTCTAGCACCACACGCCCATAACCTGCAGGCTGATCTAGATGAAAAACCCCCAATGCATTGGTGTTTTTAATCTCTAAAAAGGGTTTTAGGGATTCTTGGGTGATCAAGGGCATATCCGCATTCAATACAAGCACCTGTTCGTATTTGGTGGAGATGGGGTTTTTATGTGTATCCATTAAAGCTCCCCCCGTGCCCGGAAAGCGCAAATCTTGCAAATGCAAAGAAATATTTGTGTGGTTAAAGGCGTGTTGAATCTTTTCTGTAATGAGAGCGTGTTGGTGTTGCAAGATGACATGCACATCATCGCTCAAATCTAGAGCGGCATCGAGCACCCAAAAGAGCATTTCACGCCCGCAAATTTTATGCAAGACTTTGGGCACATTAGAGCGCATGCGCGTGCCCTTGCCTGCAGCTAAAATCACAATAGAGAGAGCCATAGATGTCCTTTTAAGCGATTTTAACACAAATGCACTATACTTTGGGATTCATAAAAACGAGGTGCGCATTGTTATTAAGATTAGTGTTAGGGCTTTTAATTTTAGCTCTAGGACTTGGAGGGGTAGAATTCCCCAAAGACCCAGTGATTCCTACGATTGATTTATCTTTGAGCGCGCCGCACACACCCACACAATTAGTTACTACTCTAAATGTTGTCTTAGTGCTCACGCTCTTAGTCTTAGCACCCTCTTTGGTGCTAACAATGACAAGTTTCATCCGCCTGATTGTGGTCTTTTCTTTCTTGCGCACCGCCTTGGGCACGCAACAAACCCCGCCTACACAAATTCTAGTTTCTTTAGCCTTGATCCTTACTTTTTTCATTATGGAGCCCACTGCTAAGAAAAGTTACAAGATCGCCATTAAGCCCTATTTGGCCGAAAAAATTTCCTACACGCAAGCTTTTGAGAGGGGGGTAGTGCCTTTTAAGGAGTTTATGCTCAAAAACACGCGCGAAAAAGATTTGGCCCTCTTTTTTAGAATCCGTAACTTAGAAAATCCTAAAGATGTTAATAGCGTGCCCTTGAGTGTCTTAGTGCCCGCTTTTATGATCAGTGAGCTCAAAACCGCTTTTCAGATCGGATTTTTACTCTATCTGCCTTTTTTGGTGATTGATATGGTGGTCAGTTCCATTTTAATGGCAATGGGGATGATGATGCTCCCCCCTGTGATGATCTCCTTGCCCTTTAAAATTCTAGTTTTTATCTTGGTAGATGGCTTCAATCTTTTGATCGAAAACTTGGTAGCTAGTTTCAAGCATATCAGCTAAGGCCGCCATACATGCCCTATAAAGTTGGCGCAGAGCAGAACAAGCAGAACTTTAAAAAGAATCTCGCTTTGTGCGTGCATCTGGGCAAAGGCCTGTGTCGTGGTTGCGCCTATGGCTTGAGCGTGCAAAATATGCGGGGTGTAATAGAAACTAAATAGCGCGATCAAAGCTGTGCTTAGTAAACCCGAGAGTGCAAGCAAAGACTGTCTAGATCGTTTGAGCAAAAGATACAAGCTATCTAGGCCTAGTAACACGCCTAAGGCGTTCAAAAATGCGTTAGCGCGCACAAAAATACGCCCCATGAGCACCCCTGCATCCCCCTGTGAGAGCAGACCGGATTTAAAAATAATGGGAGCAACCCCTGCCCCAGCAAAGAACACCACCCCAACACCCATTCCTAGTCCCAAAAGGATTAGAACATGCCAAAATCTTAAAAACATTAGAATAAAAGGTAATAGGCTACTGTGAACGCCCAATCGCGTTTAAGGCGAATCACACTCTCATTAACCTCTGCGCCGTTGAAATATTCTGTATAGTTTGCGTTCAACATAGGGACTTTGAAACCTACTTCAATCCCATGATATTTTGTTAAGACGGCGCGCACCCCACCATTAAACAGCCATTGGAATTTTGTTTGGGGATTACTACCACCCTTGACTGTCCACCAAGTATTAGCTCCCACTGCTATTCCTCCAAAAACACCCAGACTAAATTCATCCGCATTGATCAGATTGATGAGCAAGTCCAAGCCCACCCCATAAGCCGAGAGATTGAAGCTATTATTAGTGAACGCCACATCATTATTGTAAACAATTTTGCCAAAATCAGTGATCCCCCAATTGTAAAAGCCATAATAGCGCAAGCCTATCCAACCCTTTTGTCCAAAAAGTTGGTTGTAGCCCACATGCACCCCAACTCCTTGTGTGATAGCATTCTTAGGTATGATAGCACCTGTCTTGCTCTGCCCTAATACTTTCGCTCTAAAGGAGGTCCCTCCCATTTCATACATAGCTCCTACAAAGAACGCGCTCTTTTCTGCTTGCAACCCCCCCACTAAAGCCCCTAAAAGACTTAAAGTTTTTAAGGTGCGCATAAAAACTCCTTTTTGTAAACATGGAGGCAAAAATCGGGCGAAGTTTATTTATTTTAAGCCCGCGTGGCTAATTTACTGATCGCCTCTGCGTGCATGTCATCCATATGAGTGCGTAAAACTTTAGAATACATGTCTACCAAACGATTAGCCTCAATAAGGCGAGTCATTTCGCGCACGGCGTTAACATTGCTCTTTTCTAAAAATCCTTGATGCACGATGGGCGCGTTCAATTCCACTCTTTCAGCCATTCTCTCTTGAGGGTAGGTGTATAAATTATTCCCAATTTTTTTTAGTAGTTTTTGGCTCTGAAACCCTACCACAGCGATATTGCCCCCGGGCACCTCTTCATTACCATCATGAAAAAAGACTGCCCCACTATTGCCCACACTCACACGCGCCCCGGGTAACATCTGAATCCCTCCCCCGCTCTCAAGCCCCTCGCGACTCAAGACATGGTAACCCTCTTTAGTACTTAAAAACCCTTGCGAATCGATGGTAAAGCTCCCATCACGGGTAAAAGCGATGCCCTGAGGAGTTTGCACGGCAAAATAGGCATTGGGATCGCTTAGAGCAAAATCCAAATCACCATCTGTTTTTTGCACAGCCCCTAGGCTGTAATCTGTATAGCGTTCGCTAATGATAGGCACACGATTAAGATTCCTGTTTAAGTACTTTGCCGCCTGTTTTGTTTGATCCTGTAGGGGCAGTTGATCGCGGTAGTTTTGATAGAGGTGTAAAAAATCTCCCACCACAACATCATCGCGTTTAAATCCATTGGTGTTAAGGTTGGCCAAGTTGTTTGAAATTTGATCCAAGCGGTTAAACTCTGTAACCATCCCCCCAGTAGCGTCATAATATCCATTTGTCATGTGAACTCCTTGTATGTGCTATATTATAGCCAAAAAGATCAAGGGGACACATGCAAGAGAGCATTATGCATTTCCAACATCTATTTTCCACTTGGGGGTATCTCTTGCTCTTTGTCTATTCTTTAGGAAGTGGCTATGTGGGGATTGTGGCCGCTGCTATTTTGAGTTCTATGGGAGCGATGAATATTACTATGAGTATTCTTGTGGCGGGCGTGGGCAATTTTGTAGGGAGTATGGGGTTGGCTTTGTTGGTGCGCACCCAAAAAAAAGGCTTCTATGTTTATTTTTCTAAACACCGGCGTAAATTCGCCCTCGTGCATATATGGTTGCAAAAGTATGGGGTGTGGTTGATTTTGGGTAATAAATATATTTATGGGATCAAGAGTGCTTTACCCCTAGCCATTGGTTTTAGCAAATATGATCTAAAAAAGTTTGCGCTGTTAAATGCGTTAGCGTGCGTGCTTTGGGCCTGTCTTGTAGGTCTAGTGGCCTTTTATGCTAGCGCGTGGGTGAGTCGTTTGGCCGATACTCTAAGTGGGTATGCCTACCTTGTGCCTGTGGGTGTTGGTATGTTGCTCATAGGTCTTTGGTGGGTGTTAAAAAAGGTGAGTGCGAAAGTTTAGTCAAAATTGCCATGAAAATGCTAGGATTCATCTCTTTTAAGGAGAAAACATGAGCAAATTACTTTCTTTGGGCTTAGTGCTGTTGTTATTGAGTGGTTGTTGTCAGTGCCCCACTAATCCCACAACCCCTACCAAAAAACACAAACAACATAAAAAACCCCCCAAAGTCGCCCCCAATGATGGTGAACCCCCACAAGTCGAGTAGCGTGGCTGTAAAGGAGGCGTATTTTTTATTAGGGGTGTGTGGGCATGTTGACCATGGCAAAAGCGCGCTGATCAAAGCTTTGAGCGGGTTTGAGGGGGACACGAGCACCCAAGAGCAAGAGAGAGGGATGACCATTGATCTAAGCTTTAGCCATCTTAGAGGGGCGCAGCGCACCTTAGGATTTGTAGATGTCCCGGGGCATCAAAGTTTGGTAGCGACCATGATTTCTGGGAGTTTTGCCCTAGATTTGGCTCTATTGGTGGTCGATGCCCTAGAGGGCATTAAGGCGCAGACTTTGGAGCATTTATTGGTGCTGTCTATCCTGCGTATCCCTGTACTTGTAGTGATCAGCAAAATAGATCGCTGTCCTCAAACCCAAGAGTTAGAAAAAGCCATTTCTAGCGCGCTTGAAGAATACCAGCTAAACACTCTAGGACTTTTTAAATGCAGTATTTACGATCCTAGTAGTCTTGAAGTGCTCAAAAACTTCTTGCTAACTCATCCATTCTCTAAACAAACCCAAGATAACGCGCTTAAAGACCTCTTTAGACTTTATATCGATCGCGTGTTTGTGGTGGCAGGACGGGGTGTAGCTGTGAGTGGGACCTTGCTAGGTGGAGAGATTAAAACCGGGCAAGTGGCTTATATCCCCGCTTTAGAAAAAGCGATTCGTATCAAAGCCCTACACCAACACGGCGTTGAGGTAGCCCAAGCGCATGCCCACCAACGCGCCGCCCTGTTGCTAGGCGATGTGAAAATTACAGAAATACAAGTAGGCATGTTCTTAAGTCAAAAAGGAGTGTTGCGTGGTTTTAGTGCGTTAGATGTGCAACTCTTACCGCCCAAAAACGCCCCCGCGCTCAAGCATAATCAAGAGGTGCAGGTGCAATTAGGCACGCTCAAATGCAACGCTAAGGTTTTACTTTTAAGCCCCCCTTTTGCTACTCTTATTTTTAATTTAAAAGTTTTTGCCTGTTTTTACGATCGTTTGATTTTAAGTTGCTCTGGGCGGGTGTGGGGAGGCGCGTTAGTGTTAAACCCCATTATCGATCCGCTCAAAAAACCCCTTAAAATCGCTTTACTTCAGGCGTTGGCGGTGCAAAATTGGACTGAGGCTTTTAGTCTACTAAGCCAAGCACACAAAAAGGGTTTTGGACTTCTCTCTTGCTTGCAACGCTTTGGGCGCAACCACGCCCAAGCCCTAGAAATTGCCAAAGAAATCCCTCACGCGATTTTAGATTCTCAAGCGATGGTGCTCTATCCTGACACCGCCCTAGAAAACCTCAAGCGCAAAATCCATGAGATTTATAGCCATAACCCTTATGCTCTTTTGAGTGTCAAGGGCTTATGCGCTATGCATAGTCATATCAGCGCACACCTAGCTACCCTAGCTTTTGAAGCCCTACAAAAAGCCCATTTTTTAGAGAAATCCGGAGGGCTTTGGGTGCGCAAAGGCGTGCCACTCAAGCAGGCGCAAACAAAAGTGCAAGACACGCTTTATAAACACATTGAGCAGGCTAAATACGCCCCCCAAGCTCCCTACAATCTCTACGACTTATTGAACATCGATCGCGTGGTTGGGGATAGCGCGCTCAAATCTCTCTGCCATGCCCGTAAAATTGTGCGCTTGTGTCATAATGTGTTTGTGGCTTACGGGGTTTTACAAGAGGTTTTAGCATTGATGGAGCAACTTCTAAAAAATCATGGCTATTTAGACATTGCCCTTTTAAAAACACGCCTCCCTCTCTCGCGTAAATTTCTCATCGCCTACCTAGAATATTTTGATAGCTTAGGCAAAACCATCAACACACAGGGTAAACGCACCTTAAAATCTTAAAAGGAATAACATGCAACGCACTGATCAGCTAAATCATCTTAATAAAGATTTATGGGATGTGATCATTATTGGGGGCGGGGCAACTGGACTAGGAATCGCCCTAGATAGCACCACGAGGGGCTATAAAACTCTGCTCTTGGAGCGCAAGGATTTTACGCATGGGACTTCTAGCCGCTCGACTAAATTATTGCATGGAGGGGTGCGCTATTTGGCTCAGGGAAATTTTTCGCTGGTCTATGAGGCTTTACATGAAAGAAATTATCTTATTCAAAACGCCCCTCATCTGTGCCGCTCTCAGGCGTTTATTATCCCTTGTGCAAATTTTTTACAAACCCTCTTTTATGGTTTTGGTCTTAAAATTTATGCTCTAATGGCAGGCAAGTTAAACCCCAAACCTAGTAGTATCCTCTCCCAAGAAAAAGCCCGCTTGGCTCTGCCAGCTATCCTAGAAAATAAGCTTACTAGTGGAGTGCGCTACTATGATGGGCAATTTGATGACGCGCGGCTAGGAATCACCCTAGCTCTAAGCGCGCATGCCCATGGGGCTACTCTCATTAATTACATGGAGGTGCTAAAACTTCTCCAAGATGATCATCAAAAAATTTGTGGGGTGGTGGCACGCGATAACATTTGTGCTAAAACTTACACCCTGCGCGCCAAGGTGGTGATCAACGCTACGGGCGTTTTTACCAACCCCATTAACAAAATGGACCCCAGCACACAGGAAAACCACATCACCCCCAGTCAGGGCGTGCATTTGGTCTTCGATCGTAAATTTTTGCCCACAGACAACGCCTTGATCATTCCTAAAACCTCCGATGGCAGGGTGCTTTTTGCCATTCCCTGGCATGATAAGCTCGTAGTAGGCACCACAGACACCCCCATTCAAGAAGTTAAAGATAATCCCCTCCCCCTAGAAGAGGAGATAAAATTCTTGCTCGACACTCTGAAAGATTATTTAAAAAACCCCCCACAAAGATCAGACATTCTCTCTTGCTTTGCAGGGCTTAGACCCTTGATTGCTACAGGCAATACAGAGACAAAAAAAGCCCCCCGCAATCATAAAATCTATATCTCCCCTAACCATTTAGTCCATATCAATGGAGGGAAATGGACCACTTACCGCTACATGGCTCAAGAAACTTTAAATGCCTGTATCCAAAAACAACTCTTGCCTAGCAAGCCCTGTATCACTAAAACCCTAAAACTTTATGGCTACTGCCAAGATTCTCTCCCCGAGCATTTGCGCGTCTATGGCACGGATGCGCACAAAATCTTAGACTTCCAAGCTCAAAACTCCACCCTAGCCCAACCAATCCACCCCAACTACCCCTACACTTTTGCCCAAGTGTCGCATGCCCTCCAACATGAAATGGCACAGAGTGTAGAAGATGTTCTTTCTAGGCGCATACGCCTTTTATTCTTGGACGCTAAAGCTGCTTATGAGAGCGCGCCTAGCGTAGCGCAATTTATGGGGGAGTATTTGGGCTGGGATCAAACAAAAATCGCTCAAGAAATCCAAAGCTTCCAAGATTTGGCTAAGGCACATCTCATCACAAAGGATTAATATGCAACAATACCTCATGGCTTTAGATCAGGGCACCACCTCATCAAGGACGCTCATTTTTAACAAACAAGGGCAGGTGGTCTCTATCGCGCAAAAACCCTTTAGCCAATTTTTCCCTAAGTCCGGCTGGGTAGAACATGACGCTAAAGAAATTTGGGCAACACAGATTGCTACTTTAACGGAAGCTTTAGCCAAAGCGGGCTTAGACGCTAAACAAATTGCTGCCATTGGGATCACTAACCAACGCGAAACCACCATTATATGGGATCGCCACACGGGCGAGCCCATTCATAACGCCATTGTTTGGCAGGATCGGCGCACCGCCGATCTGTGCGAAACTCTTAAAAAAACCCACGCCTCTATGATTCAAGCCAAGACGGGGCTAGTGATCGATGCTTATTTTTCTGCCACTAAAATTGCTTGGCTTTTAGATCATATCAAGGGAGCGCGGCTTAGAGCAGAAAAGGGGGATCTGTGCTTTGGCACCATAGATACTTGGTTAGTCTATAACCTCACTAAGGGCAAGGTGCATGTGAGTGATGTGAGCAATGCGAGCCGCACCATGCTTTATAATATCCACACTCTGCAGTGGGATAGAGAGCTCCTAGAGCTCTTTAATATCCCCCCCAGCCTGCTACCAGAAGTCAAATCCTCGAGTGAAATTTATGGGCATTCCGCCACGCGCTGGGTGGAGAGTGCCATTCCAATTGCGGGCATTGCCGGGGATCAACAAGCCGCGCTCTTTGGGCAAATGTGCGTGGAACCGGGCATGGTGAAAAGCACTTATGGAACGGGTTGTTTTTTACTCATGCACACCGGAGAAACCCCCGTTACTAGCCAAAACCACCTTTTAAGCACGATCGCTTGGCAGATTGGGGGTAAAACCCATTACGCCCTAGAGGGGGGCGTGTTTGTAGGCGGAGCGGCAATCCAGTGGCTAAGAGATGGAGCAAGAATGATTCGCACCGCTGCAGATATTAATAATTTAGCCGCCACGGTGGAGGATAATGGCGGGGTTTACTGCGTGCCTGCTCTCACAGGACTAGGCGCGCCTTACTGGGATCAATATGCTAGAGGGGGCATTTTTGGGATCAGTCGAGGGACTACAGATGGGCATATCGCACGAGCGATCCTAGAGGGAATTGCCTTTCAGGTGCATGACATCATCAAAGAGATGGAAAAGGATGCTGGGCACCCTTCTAGGGAAATTCGCGTGGATGGGGGGGCGAGTGTGAGCGATTCTTTAATGCAAATCCAAGCAGATATTTTAAACACCCCCATTATCCGTCCCCAAAACACCGAAACCACCGCGATGGGCGCGGGCTATTTGGCAGGCTTGGCAGTGGGCTTTTATAAAGATTTAGAGGAAATCAAATCTTTGTGGGCGATCAATCAAACTTTCAACCCCAAACTTGAGAGGGCAAAGGTGGAGGAAATGTTGCACTTTTGGCAAAAAGCTATTCAGGGTGTGAGAGCGTGGCTAGCTTAAGGGGGACATGTGGAAATTCTTATCTATGAAATTTTGGGCACAGCCCTTTTAATTTTGCTAGGTAATGGCGTGGTCGCGGCGTGTTGTTTGGAGGGCACTAAGTGCGGGAATTTGGGCGGACCGGCTCAATGGATGGTGATCACAACTGCGTGGGGGTTTGCAGTGTTTGTAGGGGTGGTGGTCGCTGGTCCTCATAGCGGGGCGCATTTAAATCCGGTTATCACAATTAGTTTAGCTCTACTAGGCAAGGTTTCTTGGGGGAGTGTGTGGCTTTACTTGGTGGGGCAATTTGTAGGGGCGATGCTAGGGGCGTTGCTCGTTTATGCCATTTATTACGATCACTTCAAAATCACCACAGATGAGGGCGCAAAGCGGGCGTGTTTTTGCACAGAACCTGCCCTTAGAAACTACGCTTCTAATTTTTTAAGTGAGGCTTTGGGGGCGTTTGTGCTAGTCTTTGTGGTGTTGCACATCGCCAATTCCTCAATTTCCATTGCTGAGGATGCGCATGCTAAAATCGGGCTAGGTAGTATTGGCGCGTTGCCTGTAGCTTTGCTAGTGTGGGCAATTGGGCTTAGTTTGGGTTCTACAACCGGCTATGCGATCAACCCAGCAAGGGACATGGGACCTAGAATTGTGCTAGCACTCCTACCCCTTAAGGTTTCTGCGGATTTTTCTTATAGCTGGATTCCTTTCTTTGCCCCCTTTGTGGGAGGAATCTTGGCTACAGGGTTAAAGATGTTCTTAGCTTAGCTCACCCTCCAAACTCAATGATCATAGCAGGTCCGCCATAGGTTTATGCAATCCTCAACCTTTCATAAGCACTCGCGCGATCTTGGCTACCTTTTTGTACTCCCTTGCCTGCCTTGATTCTCTCTTTAAAGGCTATATGCTCAAGAACTGCCACGCTCAAGTTTTTTTTAAAAAACATGTGGCTTTAAATTTAACCCTTTTTGATCTCTTCAAGCATGCGATTAAACGCGTCCTTAGTGCCCGGACGCACAGAACTTAACAGGCTAAAAACTACAATGGCGATCGAACTAGCGATAAAGCCGGGCACGATCTCATAGATGTCTAAAAATCCTTTACCGAATTGATCATACAAAATCACCGTGCTAGCCCCAAAGATCATCCCCATGATTGCCCCAAGCCTTGTCATGCGCTCCCAAAAGAGAGAAAAAAGAATCACCGTGCCAAAACTTGCCCCAAAGCCTGCCCACGCGTAAGAGACAATCTTAAGCACGCTAGCGTTGCGATCGGTAGAGATGAAAAAGGCCACACAGGCGACCGCCAACACCGAAGCGCGACTCACTATCATCACCACTTTAACCGGGGCTTGTTTGTTAAAGACTTTAGAGTAAAAATCCTCAGCAATGGTAGAAGAACTTACTAAAAGTTGTGAGCTAGCTGTGCTCATCACAGCGGCTAAAATCGCGCTTAAGAGCACTCCACTTACCCAAGGGTTAAAAAGAGTCGCGCTCATGTGGATGAAAATTTTTTCTGGATCGGCAAGGTTAAGATGAAACTTGGCCACATAAGCCACGCCTAATAGTCCAATTAAGCAAGACCCAGCTAAACTGATGGCCATCCACCCAATCCCGATGGCGGTTGCTTGTGGGATTTCCTTGATAGAGCGAATAGACATAAAGCGCACCAAGATATGGGGTTGGCCAAAATAACCCAAGCCCCAAGCTAGGCTAGAGATCACCGCTACAGCAGAAGTCCCTTGTAAAAAGGTGAGATTCTCCGGTTTGATTTTGGCAATCTCTGCAAAACCCGCCCCAAAGCCCCCCAAATGATAGAGCATCATGCAGGGCACGACAATGAGCGCACCCATCATTAGTAAACCTTGAATAAGATCGGTCCAACAAACGGCTTTGTAACCCCCCAAAAAAGTGTAGGTAACAATGATGAGAGTGCCGACCACGAGGGCATGGGTGTATTCCACTCCAAAAGTGGCCTCAAAGAGTTTTGCCCCACTCACTAACCCAGAGGAAACATAAAAGGTAAAAAAGATCAAAATCACAATCGCGGAGATGAAGCGTAAGATGTGCTTGTCATCGCTAAAACGGGTTTCAAAATAATCGGGGATAGTGATAGAGTTGGCGATCACACTAGTATAAACGCGCAATCTCTTTGCCACTAAAGACCAGTTGATAAACGCTCCGATGGTAAGCCCTATGGCAATATGGCTATTGACCAACCCGCCCACATACAACGCCCCGGGCAAGCCCATGAGTAGCCACCCGCTCATATCACTCGCTCCCGCACTCAGCGCGCTGATCACAGGGCCCATAGAGCGATCCCCTAGAAAGTAATCCTCAGTAGTTTCGTTCTTGCGATAAAAATAAAACCCGATGTAAAGCATTAAGGCTGAATAGAGCACGAAAACAACAAAAATTTGATAACTAATGTGCATGCGTGCCCTTATTTTGTAAACCCCGCGCGCCCAAATTGCCATAGCGATGGTAAGAGATGCTGACAGATTTTTCTAAATGGTAATTAAGCAGCTCAAAACGCCCACAATACAGAGGTTTAGCGTTGGCCAATACCACCCCTAAAGTGCTGCTAGCTTCATAGAGAGGATCGGGGCCGGGGGCAAAATAGCGCACCCGTGTGAAGTCGCCTACTTTGGCAGCAAAGGCGTCCAAATCTTCATAAATTATTGTGGGCTTAAAGAGATGTTGCATGCTCTCTATGCATGTTGAGAAAAGTTTAAAATGGGGGTTACTAGGGGGGTTATCTACACTGATGGTTAGAGGAATATTGCAAATAGCTGTGGCTAAAAGCACGCTAAAGAGTTCCAATAAACCATCTTGAGGCGTAATGCGGTAGGCAACATTAGCAACTTTGGTGTAGCTAAACCAATTTTCTTCTCCTCTAATGTGGACAAATTCATGGCGCGTATTAAAATGACTAACATAATGGGCATAATTGTGGGCAAGATTAAGAATAATCTGCGCGCTCTCTTGAGAGTCTAGGCAGGCCTCTAAGGCTTGGATAAAGGGGAGATGTGCCCCCTCTACAGGAATTGGGGGCGTGTTTTCTTCAATATGGACAAATTGCAAGGCGTAATTGTAACTACCCACCTTGCGCCCTAAGCCCACTGCAGATTTTTTAATCCCTCCAAAGGGTTGGCGTAGAACAATCGCCCCTGTGGTGGGCTTATTGATATAGGCATTGCCCACTTGGATATTTTCTTGAAAATACTCCCATTCGCGCTCATCTAAAGATTCTAAGCCTCCAGTCAAGCCATAACCTGTGCCATTGGCTAGAGTTACCGCCTCTTTTAAATCCTTAGCTTTCATCACGGAGAGCAGGGGCACAAATAATTCCGTGCTATAGGTGTAATCCCCCGGGCGTGTGCCGTATTTAATACAGGGTTTCATTAGATGAGGTTTGTCTTGGATAAATTCAGGTTTGAGCACCCATTCCTCATGGGGCTCTAAATTATGCAATGCCTTTTGCACTTTGGGACTGGGGGGGGAGGCTAAAGTGCCAATCTTGTTATACAGATCCAGTGGATCGCCCACACTCATAGATTTGGTCGCGTCCACGAGCATTTTCTTAAAATTCTGATCCTCATAAACCTCTTCTTCTAAGATGAGTAGAGAAGTCGCCGAACATTTTTGTCCAGAATTGCCAAAAGCAGAATGGATGATATTTTTAACGGCTTGTTCTCTATCTGCCATTTTTGTAACAATGGTGGCGTTTTTACCCCCCGTTTCTGCGCTTAAATGCAAGGTAGGGTTAGCTTTGAGCATTTCATAAGCCGTGTCCTCAGAGCCGGTTAAAATAGCAAAACGCACACCCGGATCACCCAAGAGATGCGCGCTCAAATCCGCTCCCCTGCATGGCAAATACATGAGCGCGTCTCTGGGTATCCCTGCATCCCAAAAACACTCACACAAACGATACCCCACGACCATACTCAAACTAGAGGGTTTGTAGATCACGCAGTTACCCCCAGCTAACGCGCTAGCGATACTGCCTACAGAAATCCCCACTGGGAAATTCCAAGGAGCCACCACAACGCCCACTCCTTTGGGTTTGAAACTCACATGGGGATATTCTTCTAAGAGGGTTTGCAAGCTGTGGGGGTAAAATTCTAAAAAGTCAATCGCCTCGCTCACCTCCGCATCGCTTTCAGCAAAGGTTTTTCCTACTTCTAAGGCGCACAACCCCACAAGCTCCCCACGCCTTTCTCTAAATTTTTGAGCCACTTGGCTTAAAAGGTTATGGATTTCATGGAGACTTAAACTAGAAAAAGCACTTTTTTGGGCCAAATTAAGGGCCTCTTGCATAGCGTTGGTATCGGCCAAAAACACAGAGGCGATTTTTTTGTACATGATCTTATCAGAAACATCGTAACGCTTGAGCCCTTGAGTAGACCACACCTTGCCCACAACGGGGGCAAGTTCAATGGGGGGGGCGTTGCGCGTTTTATCCACGATTTTTTGCGCCCACTCGCGATTAGCCTTGAGA
This sequence comes from Helicobacter felis ATCC 49179, assembly GCF_000200595.1. Classification (NCBI taxonomy): domain Bacteria; kingdom Pseudomonadati; phylum Campylobacterota; class Epsilonproteobacteria; order Campylobacterales; family Helicobacteraceae; genus Helicobacter; species Helicobacter felis. The sequence goes on from NC_014810.2 coordinate 1,229,765, forward strand.
GTAAAATCTGTGTCGCTTTCATTGACAAAGGGATGATTGGGGTAAGTGCTTTTGCCTGTGGGGGTAGTGTTGCGATCTTGGGTGCGGCGGGTGCGGTTATCTAGGGTTTCTATGCCTTTTAAGCTTTTTAAGAAACGATCTTCTTGATCCTTCCACGCTTGTGAGCCGACTTGTAGATTAAAAAAGGCTTTCATAAAGTTATCCGGAGCAGTGTTTTCATCTAGGCGGCGCACCAAATAGGCAATCGCGTTATTAAAGTGCTCCGCATCGCACACGGGCGCATAAAGAATAAGTTTATGCATCTCTTTGAGTTCACGGCTTGCTTGGAAACTCATCCCCTCCAACATCTCAAAACTAAAATGTTCTAAAGCAATAGGATCGTTGAGCGCGTGGATACGGGTGTAGGCATAGGCGATTTCAAAAATATTGTGCGAGGCGATGCCAATATGGATATACTTATAATTCTCATCGCTCAAAACATACTCTAACATTTTATTGTAATTAGAGTCCGTGTCTTGTTTGCTAGAAAATGTGGGCAATTCCCAACCCTTGAGTGAGGCGATCGTCTCCTCATTTTCCATATTCGCCCCCTTCACAAAACGGATTTTAATAGGAGGCAGATCGTTTAGTACCCTTTCTTTAGAAAAGGCGAGTAAAGTTTGGAGATGGTGGTAAGAATCCGGGATATAAGCCTGCAAGACGATCCCGGCACTGATAGGAAATTTGGCAATAGACTCCATAAAGGCGGCAATCGTGAGTTCTAAGTCCTTAAACTCCTCCATATCCAAATTGATAAATTTTTCTACGCCATGCTGTTCTTTTTGCTCTAAGGCTAGGGCATAGAGGGTGTCTAGGCGTTTGACCACTTCTGCTTTAGAATGGGCAAAATCAATATGATAAATTTGAGAAAAAATCGTGGTGATCTTGATAGAGATGTATTTGATATAGCTAGATTTGATCGCCTCTTGGTATTTGTGCATGCGATAGGCCGCTTCTGATTCGCCAAGCACCTCTTCACCAATGAGGTTGATATTTAGAGTGATATTTTCGCCTTCTCGTTGTTCGATCACGCTTTTGAGAGCATCGCTCCTTTCATCTAAAACCATTGCCTTAGTGTTGTTGCGGATTTTATCCACAAAAAAGGGCACGCTCATAGAGGGGGTGAATTTGCCTACGCACAAAAAACCCATGAGGAGAAATTTTTCAAAACTACTAAAGAAATCTGCAATACCGTATTTTTTAAGCGTGTACTCAATGAGATTGAAGCGGGCTTGGTTGTTTTGGCAACGAAAAGATCGATCTAGCAACTCAATGAGCATGACTTTATTTGTGGGATTGTCTAAAAGTTTTTGCATTTTATTGTGGAAACTTTTTTCCTCATGGCTGAGATGATCGCTGATTTTGGTTTGCAGGGTTGTGGCAAGATTGAGGGCAGATTTGATGAGATCGGCAGAGGGTATCTGAGTTGGCATTTTGACTCCAAAAAAAGTGTAATAAGCAGACTCTCGAGTATAAAATACTTAGGTTAATAGGTTCTTTTGGGGTGCGCTAAAGAAGTGCATGGGAGTGCGGATTTGTAACAAGTGGTGCGCTTGGCAGGACTTGAACCTGCGGCCTACGGCTTAGAAGGCCGTTGCTCTATCCAGCTGAGCTACAAGCGCATGGTACGCTTGAAGGGAGTCGAACCCCTAACCCCCAGATCCGAAGTCTGGTGCTCTATCCAATTGAGCTACAAGCGCAAAGAAACTTTAATGGGGAGTGTTTAGTTGATGTATATGGGGTGGATGATGGGGCTTGAACCCACGACCCCCAGGACCACAATCTGGTGCTCTAACCAACTGAGCTACACCCACCATAAACTAACGCCACGCCGAATGGTCGGGGCGAAAGGATTCGAACCTTCGACCCCTTGGTCCCAAACCAAGTGCGCTACCAGGCTGCGCCACGCCCCGCCTTGTAACAAACCCCGATTATAACCTAAAGTTCTACGATTTGTCAAGTTATGTTTTGAGTGAAAAATAAGCAAGATAGCAGATATGGTAAGCCACTGATGCCACATTTTAACCATATCTTAGCGATCCTATTGTATAGGCCAACAAGTATAAAATTTTGAAAAGGAGGTTTTTCCTATGCTTAAAGAAAAACTTAAACAACTTAGAAATGCCAATAACTTAACACAGGAGGAATTAGCGCTCAAATGTGGTGTGAGTTTGCAAAGCATCAAGCGTTATGAGAGCGAGCAAAAAAGCAACATTACCTTAGATACTTTAGAAAAACTTGCTAATGCCCTCAATACCGATCTGCACTTTTTCACTTCTACGCATCGCAAGGTTGAGGATGTCGTGATGGTGCCCTATATCAAAGATGTCAAAGCTCATATAAGACGGGATAAGATTGATGATGATAATAGTAATATGACCTTTCTACCTCAAAGCAAGTCTTTTCTCAAAAGGCATTTTGGCATTGTTTCCACTGAGCATTTGGGTCTTTTGCAGGCGATGGGCAATTCTATGGAGCCTCTTATTAAAGAGGGGGACCTTTTGCTGTTCCAAAACGATGGCAGTTGCTATGAAGGTGCGGTGTATGTCATAGATTTAGGAGGAGAATACTATGTCAAACGAATCAGCAAGCGACCGGAGGTTTCTTTGATTAGCGATAACCCAGCTTATAAGCCCATTATTCTACAGAGTTTAGAAGAGATTATCATTTTGGGGCGGGTTGTAGGGGTCTTGCACACCTTTAGTCTTTAAGGGTAGAATCACCTTTAAAGATAGGCGTTAGTTAAATATGCTAACATGCGCCGATGTGACTAAGCTGACCAAGGAGCGAGATTGAAAATTTTAGTTGTGGATGATAGTTCTACCATGAGAAGGATCATTAAAAACACCTTGCAACGCTTGGGCTATGAGGACATTATGGAAGCCGAGCACGGGGTAGAAGCTTGGGGGAAGCTAGATGCTAATGATACCACAGGGGTACTGATCACGGATTGGAATATGCCTGAGATGAATGGCCTGGACCTAGTAAAAAAAGTACGCTCAGATGGGCGTTTTAAGGACCTGCCTATTATCATGATCACCACAGAAGGGGGCAAGGCGGAGGTCATCACAGCCTTAAAGGCGGGCGTGAATAACTACATCGTCAAACCCTTCACGCCCCAAGTGCTTAAAGAAAAATTAGAAGTCGTTTTAGGGACTAATGACTGATAACATGGGGTACGCTTGAGAGATATTTATTTCAAAACCATTGTCGCCCCCACAAAATACCCTGATCTTTTTGCTGACTTCTTGCTCTCTACCACCCAAGAGGCAATTGAAGAAGTGTCTTTCAGCGCGCTTGAAGACATGGATTTTGACTGCTTGGGTAGTTCTGATGGTGTGCCTGAGCAAGCCTTTATTGTTTATTCTAGCAAGGATCCTGCGCCTTTGTTGCAGAGTTTGCGTTCATTTTGCAAGACACTCACCCAAAGAACTGAGCAAAAACATATAGGGGTTTATCACCACACTAGCACCCATGATCTTTTAGATTGGATTAAAACCTATCAGGAGAACACAACCCCTATCACCTGCGGTAAATTCCACATTGTGCCAAGTTGGGTATCGACTTCAAGCGATGAAAATACCATCATTCTTGATCCTGCTCTAGCATTTGGCACGGGAAGACATGAGAGCAGCGCGATGGTATTAGAAATGTTGTCGCTCCTCCCGCATTTGAAAGGCAAGTTAGCCTTAGATGTGGGTTGTGGGAGTGGAATTTTAAGTTTAGCATTAGCGAAACTGGGAGCAACAGTCCACGCGTGCGATACAGATATGTTGGCCATTACAGAAAGCACTAAGAATTTTGCCCAAAATGGATTGGCCCTAGATCGTATTTGGCATGGCTCTATGGAGCAAATTCTCAAACCCATCTCCTATGATTTGATCACCATCAATATTATTCCTGAGGTGATCGCAGACCTCTATCCGGCAGTGTTAGAAGTCAGCACTGAAGGGACGCTAATCTTTTTATCTGGAATTTTAGAATCTAAAAAGGAAACAATTTTAGAAATTTATACAGAGGGCTTTAGAGTGTTAGAATGCCTGAATCGGAACGAGTGGGTGTGTCTACGCCTAGAGCGCATGGAACAAATATAAGGAATCTCTATGGACAATAATCACAAGGGTCCAAACGACCCCAATTCTAAAAAGCCTCTTTTGCAAAATCCTCTACTCCTGATTGCTATTTTTGGGATTATTATTTTTGTTGCGATGCGGGTGATGAACTCAGATGAGGGTTTTGGTGATCGCTTTCTCTCTACGAGCACCAAGAACATTAGTTATCACGAGATGAAAGAACTCATTGAGAAAAAAGAAGTAGATAGCGTGAGCATTGGGCAAACCCTTATTAAGGCTATCAGTAAGGAGGGCAATAATAAAACTATTTATGTAGCTAAACGCGTGCCCGATCTTTCCTTAGTGCCCCTCTTGGATAGCCAAAAGATCAACTATTCAGGCTTTAGCGAGTCCAATTTCTTTGCCGATATTTTGGGCTGGCTCTTGCCCGTTTTGGTGATTTTGGGCTTATGGATGTTCATGGCAAGCCGGATGCAAAAAAACATGGGTGGGGGGATTTTTGGCATGGGTAGTTCTAAAAAGCTCATCAATGCTGAAAAGCCCAAAGTGCGCTTCAATGACATGGCAGGCAATGAAGAGGCTAAAGAAGAAGTTGTAGAGATTGTGGATTTTCTCAAATACCCCGACCGCTATGCCTCTTTGGGGGCAAAAATTCCTAAGGGCGTGCTTTTGGTGGGACCTCCCGGGACCGGTAAAACCTTGCTAGCCAAAGCCGTAGCCGGCGAGGCGAGCGTGCCTTTCTTTTCTATGGGCGGGAGTAGTTTTATTGAAATGTTTGTAGGTCTAGGGGCTAGTCGCGTGCGCGATCTCTTTGACATTGCCAAAAAAGAAGCTCCTAGCATTATTTTCATCGATGAAATCGATGCCATTGGCAAGAGTCGCGCGGCTGGGGGGATGATTAGTGGGAATGACGAGCGCGAACAAACCCTAAACCAGCTTTTAGCTGAAATGGATGGCTTTGGTTCAGAAAACGCCCCCGTGATTGTGCTAGCCGCTACCAACCGCCCTGAGATTTTAGACCCTGCATTGCTTAGACCGGGGCGTTTTGATCGCCAAGTTTTGGTTGATAAGCCCGATTTTAAGGGGCGGGTAGAAATTTTAAAGGTGCATATCAAGCCCGTGAAATTGGCTAATGATGTGGATTTACAAGAAATCGCCAAACTCACCGCCGGGCTAGCCGGGGCGGATTTAGCTAATATCATCAATGAGGCTGCGTTACTAGCGGGGCGCAATAATCAAAAAGAAGTCAAACAACAGCATTTAAAAGAAGCGGTCGAGCGGGGCATTGCGGGCTTGGAGAAAAAGAGTCGGCGCATTTCTCCCAAAGAGAAAAAGATTGTCGCTTACCATGAGAGCGGGCATGCGGTCATCTCTGAGATGACTAAGGGCTCGGCACGGGTCAATAAAGTTTCTATCATTCCTAGAGGGATGGCAGCACTAGGTTATACTCTCAACACCCCCGAAGAGAACAAATACCTCATGCAAAAACACGAACTCATCGCTGAAATCGATGTTTTATTGGGCGGACGCGCAGCAGAAGATGTCTTTTTGCAAGAGATCTCTACGGGAGCGAGCAATGATTTGGAGCGCGCTACAGACATTATCAAGGGCATGGTGAGCTACTATGGCATGAGCGATGTGAGTGGGTTGATGGTGCTAGAAAAACAACGCAATTCGTTTTTGGGCGGGGGCTTTGGAAGCGGACGCGAGTTTAGCGAAAAAATGGCTGAAGAGATGGACTCGTTTATTAAAAATCTCTTAGAAGAACGCTATGTCCATGTCAAGCAGACCTTGAGCGACTATAAGGACGCGATCGAGGTGATGGTGAACGAACTCTTTGAAAAAGAGGTGATCACGGGCGAGCGCGTGCGTGAGATCATCAGCGAATATGAAGTTAGTCATAATTTGCAAACGCGCTTAGTGCCCCTGGAAGAGCACGCTAGCTAGTGAAACCGCTCTACCTCTTCCCCAATCTTTTCACGGCGAGTAGTATTTTTTTGGGCGTGATGGCGATGCTTTACGCTTCGCATGGGGAATTTATTATGGCATGTTGGCTGGTCGTAGGCAGTTTGGTGTTAGATGGGTTGGATGGGCGCATCGCAAGACTGACCAACACTACGAGCAAATTTGGCTTGGAATTTGACTCTTTGGCCGATGTGGTCGCTTTTGGGGTCGCACCAAGCCTCATTGCTTATTTTTATGTGGGGCATCTTTACGGGCGTTTGGGCATGGCAGCTTGTGCGCTCTTTGTGATTTTTGGAGCGATCCGCCTAGCGCGCTTTAATGTAACCACGCAGACCACAGACCCCTATTCTTTTATCGGTATTCCCATTCCTAGCGCGGCGGTGTTAGTGGTGCTAGGGGTGCTTATTGACACCAAATACAGCATTTTGCACGCAGGATGGGGCAAATTCTTTTTGGTTTATATCGTCTTTTTGGGTGTGATGATGGTGAGCAATGTCCGTTATCCTAACTTTAAAAAAGTGCGCTGGAATTTAAAACTCTTTGTTTTGCTTGTCTTTTTCTTGCTCCTGCTCTTTGTGCGCCCACTAGAAGTTTTAGGCACTTTCATGTTCTGTTACCTGTTTTATGGGATTATCCGCTGGTTTTTCTTGATGACTAAGATCATCTTTAAACATAATCCTAAATGACCAAAGCACAATTTTACATAGAGGGCATGACTTGTAGCGCGTGCTCTAGTGGTATTGAACGCGCTTTGGGGCGTAAAAAATTTGTCCAAGAGGTGGGAGTAGACCTCATTAGTAAAAAAGCCTTTGTTGTTTATGATGAAAATCAAGCTAGCCTAGAGGATGTGTTTAAGCAAATTGAAAAGTTAGGTTACCAACCTCGCGTAGCTACAGACACACCCAACACGTTTTTAAACCCTTCTTTTTTAACCCCAAATGTCAAACTAGCTTTGGTTTTATTGGGCACTCTAGGCGTGTTAGCTCTTTCCATGTTTGCTCCTCTATTGCCCCTGCCCTCCTTTTTAAAAAATCCCTTTATTAATGGCATTGTGCAACTTGTGTTAAGCCTGATGGTTATGCACATGGGGCGCAATTTCTATGTGCATGGCTTCAAGGCATTATGGGCGCGCCAACCCAATATGGACAGCCTCATTGCCTTAGGCACAAGTGCAGCCTTGCTGTATAGTCTTGTCTTGCTTTTTAGGGCCTACACACACGCGCCCATAGAGGGGTATTATTTTGAGAGTGTGTGCGTGATCTTGCTCTTTGTGATGGCGGGCAAGCGCGTGGAGGAAAATTCTAAAGACAAAGCCCTAGAGGCGATGCAAAGCTTAATGCGCCACCAAAGCCTCAACGCGCTTAAAATAGAAAATGGGCAGAGTGTAGAAGTGCCCCTTGAGAGTTTGCAAAAGGGAGATATTTTACAGATTTTGCCCGGAAGTTATATTCCTGTAGATGGCGTGCTTTTTAAAGGGGAGGCTGAAGTGGATGAATCTATGCTCAGTGGAGAGAGTCTGCCCGTGTATAAAAAAGAGGGAATGGATTTATTTGCGGGCACTCTTAACACCACGACCACCTTTCAGATGCGCGCCACACACACAAAAGCTCAAAGCACTTTAGCCAAAATTTTAACCCTCATTGCCAAAGCTCAGGGTTCTAAAGCCCCCATCGCGCGCTTGGCTGACAAAGTAGCCGGAGTTTTTGTGCCCATAGTCATAGGCATTGCTAGCATAGCTTTTTTGGTGTGGTTAGTTCTAGGGGATTTTACACGCGCCTTAGAAGTGTTTATTGCCATCTTAGTGATTTCTTGCCCCTGTGCTTTGGGGCTAGCTACCCCGATGGCTTTGCTAGTTGCTCAAAAAGAGGCGAGTTTATTAGGATTATTTTTTAAAGACGCGGTGAGTTTGGAAAAGGCTAAAAATGTCAATCATGTCATCTTTGATAAGACTGGCACTCTCACTTTAGGCACGCCTCTTGTGCAAGAGGTGCGCGTTGCAGAAGGGGTTGACAGACTAGAGTTATTAACCTTGTGCGCAAGCTTGGAGGCACAAAGCGAGCATGTTATTGCTAAGGGCATTGTAGCCCATGCTAAAGAACAAGGAATCGCTTTGCAAGAGGTGCAAGAAGTGCAGGCTAAACCCGGCTTTGGGATTAAGGGGGTGGTTGGTGATCAGATCATCAAAGCGGGGAATTTGGAGTTTTTTAATCTGCCAAATCCTTTTGGGACTTTAGAGGGTATTCAGGTCTTTGTGGGCACAGAAACACAGATTTTAGGCGTGGTGGTGTTGGCAGATAGTCTTAAAGAGGGGAGCAAAGAAGCTATCTCTGAACTCAAGGCTTTAGGAGTCAAAACCACTCTTTTAAGTGGCGATAATCTAGAAAATGTGCGCGCTCTTGCCACACAGCTAGGCATTCAAGACTACCACGCACAAGCTAAACCGGAGGACAAATTAAAGGTCATTCAAGAGCTTAAGGCGCAGGGGAAAGTGGTGATGATGGTCGGAGATGGAGTTAATGACGCGCCTAGCTTGGCTTTAAGCGATGTGGGGGTGGTGATGGCTAAGGGGAGCGATGCGAGCTTAGAGGTGGCCGATGTGGTGAGTTTTAATAATGACATCCAATCGGTGGTGAGTGCGATGAAACTTAGCGCGCTCACAATCGCCAATATTAAACAAAATCTCTTTTGGGCATTTTGCTATAATAGCATAGCAATTCCGCTAGCCTGCGGAGTGGCTTACAAGTTGGGCATTATGTTTAATCCCATGTTGGCGAGTTTGGCCATGAGTTTGAGCAGTGTGAGCGTGGTGCTCAACGCCCAAAGGCTCAGGGGAGCGCATTTTAAAATTAGGGGATCGCATGAAAATAGACATTCCAGTTAAGGGCATGACCTGCCAGCATTGTGTGGATAAGATTGAAAAGTTTGTCGGAGAGTTGGAAGGGGTGAGTTATATTGGAGTGGATTTAGACAAGCAAAGCGTGCAAGTAGAATTTAGCGCGCCTGCTAGTGCAGAGGCGATTGAAGAGGCGATTTTAGACGCGGGCTATGAATTAGGCTAAGATTTGAAACTTTTTTTAAAGCGTTTTTACCCCCACCTGCGGGGGCATTATAAGTCTTTTATTGTGGTTTTTTTAGCCTCTATTGTGGTGGCTTTGAGCACGGCTTGGGGGACTTATTTAGTCAAACCAACTTTAGATGACATCTTTATTAAAAAAGATGTGCATATGCTCACCATTTTGCCCTTTTTGGTGATTTTGGCATATTTTGGCAAGAGTGCGGGCATGTATCTTCAAACTTATTTTACAAATTACATCGGTTTGGACATCATCAAACAATTACGCCACCAAATGCTAGAAACCCTTCTAAAAATGGAAATAGGTTTTTTTAACCGCACTAGAAAAGGGGAGCTTATTGCGCGTATCACTAATGACATTGCTTTGGTGCGCGCTAGCTTGTCTAACTATCTAGCAGAGTCGATTAGAGAGGGATTAACCGTTTTGGGCTTAATTGGTGTGGTGATTTATCAAAGCCCTAAGCTTGCCTTAGTGGGTTTAGTGATCATGCCCTTAGCGGCTTTTCCTTTGAGTAAAATCATCCGCAAGGTCAAAAAACTTTCCAAAGCCAATCAAGAGACCAATGCGAATATGACCGCGCGCTTATCAGAGATTTTTCACAATATCGAGGTGATCAAGACCTCTAATGGAGAAATTTTAGAGACCCAAGCTTTCCAAAAAGAAAATGAAATGTTTTTTAAGCTCGGGCTTAAGAATATCGCGGTGGCTGAAATATCCTCGCCCTTGATGGAGCTTTTAGGCTCGCTAGCTATCGCTTTGGTGATTTATTTAGGTGGGCTGGAGGTGATTAGAGGGCATATTAGCGTGGGGGCGTTTTTTTCTTTCATCACCGCGTTGTTTATGCTCTACACACCCTTTAAGCGACTGGTAAGAATTGCCTCCAATTTTCAAGAAGCGTTTGTAGCAGGGGAGAGAATTTCTGAAATCTTAGGACGCACTCCAGCTATTAGTGATGGCACACAAACTCTGCAAGAACCTATTCGCACCATTGAATTTAAAGGCGTGAATCTAGCTTATGAGCAATCTAATCAACACGCTTTACAGAACATTAACCTACGCTTGGCAATAAATCAAATTGTGGCCATACAGGGCAAAAGTGGGAGCGGAAAAAGTTCTTTGATCAATTTGATTTTACGGCTCTATGAGCCTAGTTTTGGAGATATTTTGATTAATGGAATGCCCATTGAATCTTTGCAACAAAAAAGTCTGCGCGATCACATCGGGATTGTAACTCAAAGGGTTTTTATTTTTAAAGGCAGTGTTGCAGAAAATGTCGCCTATGGTTTGGACATTCAAGAAGAGAAGGTGCATGCTTGTTTAGTGCAAGCCCAAGCTCTTGATTTTGTGCAAAACATGGGAGGCATAGAGACACAACTTGAGGAATTTGGGGCAAATTTAAGCGGAGGGCAACGCCAAAGAATCGCCATCGCGCGCGCGCTTTATCGCGATGCTAGCGTGCTCATCTTTGATGAAGCCACCTCAGCTCTGGATCGTGTTACAGAGGAGGGGATCAAACAGACAATCTACAATTTGAGAGAAGATCGCCTCATCATTCTTATCTCTCATAATCAAGCAAATTTAGAGATTGCTGATCGTATCTACACTTTAGATTGTGGTGTGCTGCAAGGAAACTCCTTTGCTTAAAGAGCTTTGCTTAGGGTTTTTGACCCTTACATTCTTTGGAGCTTGCACACATGGAATTTTTACCTCTCCCTCTTTGAATTTGAGTTACCAAAGCACAGCCCCCCAAGTGCCCTTAAAAAGTCAAATCACCTTACAACCGCCTCATCTGACTTTCCTTAAGGATTTTGTGCCTCACTATTACCAAAAGCACTACACAGATGCCCTTCAAAAAGGCGTGGGTCTTCTTTTGGCGCATTTTGGTTATCCTAGTGTTTCTAACGCCCCGAGTGCCAAACTTCAAGGCACTATTCGCTTAACTTTTGAAAAACCCCCAAAAACCCTAAAAGAAACCCAAGCCTTACTTAAAGCTACCGATAATGATGGTGTTGATCCCGTGCGCGTTTTGCGTCTGTTGGTCGCTACCAGCACATTTAAAATTGAATGCGCGCCATTTCATGCACCCTTTTGTGGCTTGGAAATCTATGCAAAGGTGCAACAACCTATTTTGAGAGCTAACCGATTAGATAGCGACCCTAATGATCGCCGTAGCGATGTGCAGATTTACAATGACGCGCTTATTCAAACCCTCAACAAGCTTTATCAAAAAAGCTTGCAAACCTTAGAAAACCAATTAAAATCCCCCTCAAAGACTAGCCATGCTCTCTAAAGATGTTACCGAATACGCCAAAGTCAAAAACGAGCTTTACGCCTATGTGTCTTATCTTCTCACGCAAAATATCAAGAACTACCTCAAAAAACCCACTTTACGATATATTCAGCTCGCCATGGAGCGCATCAAGCAGGAAGTGCGCATCAAAGAGGATATTTTTATTTTGGATGCAAATGGAGATTTGATTGATGAGGAAGGCAGAGCTAAGGGCAGTTTTGCGCAAAATTCCCTAGAAAGAGGGTATTTTTATGAAGCGATCACGGAACGCCGCTGTATTTTAACTAATCCCTACCCCACTCGTAGCAATCGCGGATTGGTGGTTACGGCTGCTTATCCTATCTATAATGATAAGGAAGAATTATTTTATGTGGTGTGCATGCACATCCCTATCAAGATCGCCATTGCCCTAAGCTCTTCTTCTAAGCATTATAAGCTTTTTGCAGAGAGTAGCGTGGTGATGTACTTTGGCATCTCTATCACCCTATCCCTTGTTTCTCTGCTCCTCTTTATCAAAAGTCTTTCAAGTCTCTACACAGCTCTCACGCACTTTAGTAGTTTTGATGTCAAAGAAGTTTTCCACCCCATTGTCTTATTAACCTTAGCCTTAGCTACAGTGGACCTTGTTAAAGCCATTTTTGAAGAAGAAGTTTTAGGTAAAAATAGTGGAGATAGCCACCACGCCATCCACCGCACCATGATTCGCTTTTTGGGCTCGATTATCATCGCCCTAGCGATCGAAGCCTTGATGCTGGTTTTCAAATTTAGCATTAGCGCGCCTAATAAAATTATCTATGCTGTGTATTTGACCATTGGAGTTTCTGCCCTGCTCATCAGTTTAGCTATTTATGTGAGATTTGCTTATGGAGCTGCTAACGACTCCAATAACAAGAATTAAAGTTTTAGAGATTGCACGCGGATAGTCCCGCGTCTTTTCCCTATAGCCAGCGGTGCGCCACTAATTCCACCCAAGGCACGCAGAGCACACAAAGGGCGATCAAATACAGCAAGCCAAAGATAAGCCCTAGCTTCCAAAACTGCGCGCCCGGTATGTAATGGCTACCATACCACACCAAAGAGGGTCCCGTGCCATAGGGGGTTAAAATCCCCATCAGTCCTAAGCCCAACATTAAAAAGAGGGCTAATTCTTGCACATTAACCCCAGCCATGCCCGCCCCCATGCTAATAAAGAGGGTTAAAAGCGCGCTCACATGGGCGGTGGTGCTCGCAAAGAAATAATGCAAAAGATAAAAAGCAATCACCAAGATCACCACCATGCTAAGACTAGAAAAGCCCAAATTCACCATAAAACTTTGAGTCAAATCCCCCAAATACTGCAAAAAGCCCACACTCTTAAGCCCGCTGGCCAAAGTGATCAGCCCCCCAAAGAGGAAGAAAATATTATAGGCTGCGCTATTGGAAATAATGTCTTTCCAGCTAATGATACGGCTCACCCCCATCAGCACCATCGCTAAAAGCGCGGTCGTGGTCGCCTGCACCCCAAAAGCCTTGCCCCCAATCCAAAGGGCCAGAGTGAGCAAACTTAAAACACACATCAAAATTTCCTTATGGTGCATTTTGCCCATTTTCTTTAACTCCTCTTTAGCCCACAAACACGCCTCTTGCGAGCCCTTAAGCGTGGGTTTGCAAAGGTGGTAAGCTAGATAAGGGGTGAGCAAAAAGAGCACTACCCCAGCGGGCAAGAATGCCAAAAACCAGCCCAGCCAAGAGATTTCAGGCACATTGCTTTTTAGTGCGGTTTCCATCGCCAGTAAGTTAGGCGCTAGGGCGGTGAAAAACATGGAGGAAGTGACACAAGTGATCGCAATCCCCACCCACATCAAATATGCCCCCAATTTTTGGGGCTCTTTGTCCGGATGGCTTCCTACTAAAGGGGGGATATTGGCCACAATGGGGTAAATGATTCCCCCACTGCGCGCAGAGTTGGAGGGGATAAAAGGGGCTAGAACTAGATCGGCTAGAGCGACCGCATAGCCCAAACCTAAAGTGGTTTTACCCAAATGGGAGATGAGCCATAGAGCGATGCGCTTGCCCAATCCGCTTTTTTCATAACCCAAACCTAGCATAAAGGCGATGAAGACCAACCACACGGTTTTATTAGCAAAGCCTTTTAAGCCCCAATCGATGGCTGCACTGGGGCTTACATGCTCAGGGCTAGGACCTATGCGTAAGAGCACGCACAACGCCACTCCAATGACAGCCACAAAGGAGGCAGGCACAGGCTCGATGATGAGGCCTAAAACCACGCCGATAAAAACGCTAAAATACAGCCACGCCACTGGGTTTAAACCCTCTGGAACGGGCAAAAAAGAAAGAATCAAGCCCACGCCCACAGGCACAAGGTAACGCCAAAAAGAGAGAATTTGAGACATCTGCATTCCTAGAGGATTTTTAGATTATTGTAGTCCATTAAATAATTAAAAAGTCTTAATTTTAAGACCTTTTAAACAATCCTTTAATTTTATAGGGGTATTTCAATAACATTGTCCCCCAGTGGGCTTTGATTCCATTTTCTCTACACGCGCGCAAATTTTCTTTATTGGCAATCCAAAGGCTTTTTAACCCGCGCGTGCTCAAACCCCCAACCCCCATTTTTACCAACACTTCAGGAAGATATACCCACTCCACCCCGCCCAACACCAGTACTCGCAACAGCCATTCATAATCAGCAGAAATTTTATAATCGATCTTATAACCCCCAAAACGATCATAGACACTCTTTTTTACAAACACAGTCGGATGTGCGGGCACACGCCCATAAAAAAAGAGTTTAGGGTCGAATTCCCCGCTTTGGTAATAACGCACGACTTGGGAGTCTTTGACATAGATCAAATCCCCATAGACCATCTGCGCTTCTTGATTCTCTTGAAAGGTGCTAGCGACCTTGTGTAAGACTTGGGGGTGTGCGAAAATATCATCGCTATGCAAAATGCCAATAACCTCTCCGCGCGCGCGCGCGATGCCTTTATTCAGCGCGTCATAGAGTCCTTGATCAGGTTCACTTGTAAAACTCAAATGCGCGCCATAACGCTTTAAAATCTCCACACTCCCATCACAACTCCCCCCATCTACCACGATATGTTCTACTTCTTGATAATGCTGTGCCAAAACAGATTGGATAGCGGTTTCTAGGGTTTTAGCCCCATTGAAAACAACACTAATGATAGAAATTTTCACAAATACGCCCCGATCTGCTCTCGATCTTTAGCCTCTAAACTCCAGCTTAAAGCTCCCTCTAGGAGGGTTTGGTAACTAGCAGGGTTTAACTTCTCTAAGCGCTCCTTTAACTGCGCTTCATCCTGTGAATCAAAGAGATACCCATTAACTCCCTCTTGCACCAACACCTGCGCTCCGCAAGCTTTGCTCACCAAGACAGGCAAACCCACAGCTAAAGCCTCCTCCACCACTAAACCCCAAGGTTCGCTAAGACTTGGCAAGATCAAAACATCATGTGCGCACAAAAGCGCGCCTAGGCGCGTGTTTTCCACCGCCCCCAAAAAGACCACATTCGAACTTGCCATGTTTTTTAATGACTCCTCTAACTCCCCCGTGCCTACAAGGCTTAAAGATAGGTTAGGTAATTTAGCAAACACGCCAAGTAAAAATTCTAAATTTTTCACCGATGTCAAGCGGGCGATACAGATAAATTTTTGGGCATAGGGGCGCTTATCTCTGCGGTGTGGGGGGGGGTTGATAATTCCCACCCCGTGTGTGATTTTGATTTCGCCTTTAAAGTGTAGAGTTTCTAAAAGTTTGGCATGTAAATTCGAGCACACAAACGCCTTAGAGATGCGCTTTAAAAACAGGCGTTTTAAAAAACCTTTAAGCCCACCGGTAGCACTTTCCATAATGCTGGACTCCACCACCACGCCATTACATGATTTGGGACTTAAAAACGCCCCCGCCCAAAACTCTAAGCAATCCCAACCCCCTAACAACAGCGTTTTATAGGGTCTTTGTCTTAAAATTTTGAGCAATTTAGCAACATTACTCCATGCAGGGCGTTGTTGCAACGCGCCCTCAAAAAGCACATGATAATCAAAGCACGCCTTTTCTAGGGTGTTAAAATCTTTGGAGCGCACCTCTTGGGTATGGCTTGCCAAAAACACCACGCAAATTTTTAGGGACTTAGCCAATTTATTATAAAGATTCACCTTGTAAAAGACGGGTAAAGGGGTGATGATGAGGTAGTCTAACATGGTGTGATTTTCTCATAGAGCGCGCGATACTGCTTGGCGACCACCGCTTCGCTAAAGCGCTCTAACACCCACGCGCGCGCATGAGCACAAAGCTTGGGATAGTCAGGGGCATTTAACACCCATTCCATGCCCGCTTTTAAATCGGTGGTGTCAAAGGGGCGGGCTAGATAGCCATTTTTTTGATGAGCAATCAGATCGCCATTGCCCCCAATCTCAAATCCCACAACAGGCGTGCCACAAGCCAGACTTTCTAAAATTACATTGCTTAAATTCTCTTGACGGCTGGGCACGATGAGCACATCTAAGGCGTTATAGAGGGCGATGAGGCTAGTGTTATCGTGTAGTGCGCCTAAGGAGTGGGTTTTAAAGGATAGATGAGGCGCGCGCGCGTTTGCGCCAAAAATTACTAATTCTATCTGCGTAGATTCTAACTTACCCAAAGCTTCTAATAAGAGGTCATAACCCTTATTAGGATCGCTAATATCCATCGCCCCAAAGCCTATTAATTTTTTAGAAGTGGGTAGCCCTAAGAGTTGCCGGCAAAGGTTTTTATCTAGGGGCTTGTAAAGTTCTATGTCAATGGGATTAGGGATCACAACATGGGTTTTATCTTTTAAAAGCGCACTTTGGCTAGCGCGTTTAGAAATCCAAGAACTCACCCCCACAATACATAAATGAGGAATTTTTGCATAAGCCCTTTGCTTCATGCTAAATCCTAAGGTGGCCAAATCGCGCTCAAAAGGGCTATTTAAAATGCAGGAATGTTTGTAGGTGTGTTCGTTCTGATCGTTGTAGTAGTGATCTCCACCACTAAAAGCCCACATGTCATGCAAGCTCCACACTAAGGGTGCGTGGATTTTGGGCAAATCCCTTAAGGGCAAGACCCCGCGCCCTAGCCAATGCAAATGCACAATGTCGGGCTTTAGGGCGTTGAGCGCATTCACCACCTGGCTAAAGGGCAACCAACCTAAATTAAAAGTTCCTTTTTTGCGTTTGGGATAAAGCAAGATCGGGGCTTTATCCAAATAGGGGCGCACATGCGCCCAAAATTTGCCTAGAGTGCTTTTGGGGTATAAGATGCGATCATCTACCGCTCCGCCCCGTGTGTCCTGCACCCACACGAAACTATCTACCCCCTCTTTTAAAAGTGCGCTATGTAAGCGCAAACACGCGCGCGCCGCGCCCCCTGTCAGCGTAGCGTTGAGGTGAATAACTTTCATGATTTGCTTAACTTTTAAGTTCTGTAGGGTGTTCTAAAATCAGGTTGATCAGCTCTCTTAGCGCGCCCTGTCCCCCCTGCGTGTTTAAGAGAATGATCCCCGGCAAAGCCTTTAGGCTCTCTTGAGCGTTTTGCACGCAGGCTTTTAACCCCACTTGCTCCAAAAGGGGGAGATCATTTACATCATCGCCCACATAAGCCACTTGTTCTAGGCTAATCCCCTCTTTGGCGCAAATTTCACGCGCAGCCTCTAATTTGCCCTGCGGGCTACAGCCTTGATAGAGATAATCTACTTTAAGTTTTTTAGCGCGGTGTTCTACGATGGGCGTAACCTCGCCGGTAAGAATGCCCGTTTTAATGCCCGCGCTTTTCAATAATTCAAAACCAATCCCATCGGCGACACTGAATTTTTTAAATTGTTGTCCATCTTCTAAATAATACATGCCCCCATCAGTGAGCGTGCCATCACAATCGCATAAAAAGACTTTAATCTGGTGCATGGCATTCCTTTAATATTTGGAAAATAAGGGGTATTCTAGCACAGCAGGAGGTTAAAGCAAAGTCAAAATCTCCTATAATGCCCTATTTTGATGAAAGGAAAATATGCCCAGCCAAGAAGAAACCATAGAATACGGAATCAAAAAAGAGCTAGAAGCCCTTAACATTGCCTACTACGCAAAAACAGCCCCCATCAATGAGGAAACCCAAAGGGCGTTAGAACAAGCCCCCTCAAAGAACGGGGGGAGTGGCAAGAATTACCCCGATCTCAAATTGCTTTTAAACACGCCCAGCGCACGCAAATTGCCCGTGATGATCGAGGTCAAGGGGCTTAAAGGGCGTTTAGCCAAGTTTGGCAAGGATCACAGCCCAGATTTAAGCACCAACGCCATTAAAAATTACGCCCTCAATGGGGCGTTGCACTACGCCAATGCGATTTTAGATTACAGCCACAGCTATAACGAGGCGATCGCCATAGGGATCAATGGCTATGAAGAAGCGGGCAAACTCTACAAGCAATACGCCCTTTACTATCTCAACACCAAACACCTAGCCGTGCCCCAAAAGATCGGCGATTTTAAAGACTTGAGCATTCTAAGCCATTTAGAAGAACTGGAGAGAAAGCTAGACAATCTTGCTCTCAGCGAGGAGGCGCGCGCTCAAGCGATTGAAACTTTAGAGAGCCAAACCGAGACACAACTCAACAAGCTCAACCAGTTCTTAAATGATGACATTTTAGACCTTGAGGAAAACAAACGGGTTGCCTTGTTGGTTGGCATGATCATGGCGGCTACAGGCGTGCCAAAGACAGAGGATCGCCCCGGGGTAGGGGCTTTGGGCTTAGAAGATTTGAAAAGCGAGCAAGACAAGGACACCCACGATGGGCAAGAGTTTATTAAAAAAATCAAAGCCTTTTTAAACGCCAAGAAATTACCTCTAGAAAAAAACGAAATGGTGATTGATGAACTGAAGAAAGTTTTTATCCACTCTAAGCTGTGGTCTTTAAACAGCTACACCAGTGCCAACACTGCCGAAAGCCCTTTAAAAAGGATTTATGGGCGGTTTTTAGAGGGGGTTTATCCCTTGGTTAAAAAGCTCACCAGCACGGCAGACATTGCGGGTAGGTTGTTTAACACCCTCACTAAGTGGCTCAATGTCCCCGACAATAAGAAAAACGATGTCGTTTTAACCCCCCGTGAGGTGGTAGATTTGATGGTGGAACTCGCCCAAGTCAATAAGGACTCGTTTGTGTGGGATTATGCCGCCGGATCGGGGGCGTTTTTGATCTCTAGCATGAATAAAATGCTTAAAGATTGTGAGGAAAAAATCACAGAGCCCAGAGCTAGGGCGGATAAAATCAACAAAATTAAAAACGAACAAATGCTAGGCATTGAGAAAAACACAGAAATTTACCTCATGGGGATTTTAAACATGCTCTTACTGGGCGATGGGAGCACCAATTTTTTACACAGGGACAGCCTAGAGGATTTTGAAGCCAAAAAGCCTATCAACTACGAACAGGGCGATCTTAAGGGCGAACCCTTTAACGCCAATGTGTTTTTACTCAACCCCCCCTACAGCGCAAAGGGCAAGGGCTTTATTTTTGTAGAACGGGCCTTAGAGAGGATGGAGAAGGGGCGCGCGGTGGTGATTATTCAAGAAAACGCCGGAAGTGGGAATGGATGGCCCTACACCGCACAGATTTTAGAGCACAGCACTTTAGTAGCCAGCATTAAAATGCCCTTAGATCTATTTGTGGGCAAATCCAGCGTGCAGACCGCCATTTATGTCTTTGAAGTAGGCACACCTCACTCTGAAGATAAGTTAGTGAAATTCATCGACTTTAGCCATGATGGCTACACAAGAGCGGCGCGCAAAAAGGCAAGAGCTAGCACAAATTTACGCGACACCGATCACGCTAAGGAGCGTTACGCTGAGCTGATTGCCCTAGTGCTGGGTAAAAAGCGCGCAACAAACTTTTATAAAGACCACTACATAGAGGACACCATCAATTTAAAGGGCAAGGACTGGACCTATGCCCAGCATCAAAAAATCGACACCATGCCCCAAATGGGCGATTTTAAGGGGAGCGTAGCGGAGTTTTTGGCTTATGAAGTCTCTTTAGTGCTTAAAGGCGATAGCGCGGGAAAGTCGCTAACCCCCGCCTAGCAAGTTGGAAGGCTCTAGTAGCCTTAAGCTGGCGGGGGGTGCAATTAGGGGAGATTTTTGAGGTGTTTAAGCCTACCAAGCACAACTACCAAAAGCGGTTTTTACCCACAGAGCCCACAGAGGGGTATATCTCCGCCATCACTTGCACCACACAAAACAACGGCATAGCGTGTTATATGCCAAAAGAGGGGGCTGAGGTGTTGGAAAATATGATCTCTGTGGGGGCAAATGGGGACGCGCCTGCCTTTTACCAATCTAGAGAATTTGCGCTTTTGCAGGATTGCTACGCTTTGAAGTTTAAGGAAAGGGAGTTAAGCCACGCGCAATATTTGTTTTTGGTCGTGTGCCTTAACAAGGTCTTGGCTAAATACAACTGGAACAATAAATCCGGTTGGGCTAAGGTGTCTAAAGAGCAAATTCCCTTGCCCCACACCCCTAATGGGGAAATCGCTTTTGAGGCTATGGAAGCCTTTATAAAGGAACTTCAAGCGGAGCGCTTGGAGGAACTTCAAGCGTATCTAAAAGTAACAGGATTGGAGGACACCAAGCTAACCCCAGAGGAAGCACACGCCTTAAATATCTTTAGCGCGCACTTTGCAAATCGCGGGGGGGGGGGGGCAATGGTGCTACCCCTAGTAACTTAAAATGGCGGGAGTTTAGGATGAGAGATTTATTCATCATTAGCGGAAGCAAGACCACCCCTAAACTACAACTAGAGAAATACGGCAAAGGGGATTATCCCTATGTAACCACCCAAGCTACCAATAATGGCATTGCGGGTTATTACAACTTTTGGACAGAAAAAGGACATTGCTTGACCATTGATAGCGCAGTTTTAGGCACATGCTTTTATCAAACTAAAAATTTTAGTGCTAGCGACCATGTGGAGATTTTGCGCCCAAAATTTGAATCCTTTAACCGCAACATTGCTCTATACTTTGTAACCGCCTTGAATCGTTTAGCTCTGTGTTATGGCTACTCTTATGCTCACAAACGCTCACAAAAGGCTTTAAGAGAGGAAATAATCCCCTTGCCCACTTATTCAAATGGCGCAATTGCTTTTGAATTTATGGAAAACTTCATTAAAGCCCTAGAAAAACAACAGATCGAAAAAGTTAAAGCGTTGTGGGATCAGAAGTTGGGGGCATATACTAGCGTGCTAGATCAAGGCTAAGAACGCTTTCAATCCAGTTTTAAGGGGCGTATTAATCCACCTTAAAAAAGGGTGAGCTAAGATTCTTTAAAAATTCTAAAGGTTAAATGATGGGATTTGACAAAAATAACCCCTATTTATGCGGGGGGGGGGGGTAGATGTTACTCTTAGTGGCTTAAAATGGCGAGAGTTTAGAGTAGGAGAGCTTTTTCACATCAACACCCCTAAGAGAAAATTTGACGCTAATAAGGTGCGCTTTTGTATAGATGGATACCCCTATGTAGCTAGGGGAGCTAATAATAACGGCATTAGGGGCTATATTGATGAAGACCCTATTTTTTTAAATGAGGCTCCTAGTATTAGTTTTGGACAGGACACTGCTACGATTTTTTACCAAGACAAACCCTACTTTACGGGGGATAAGATTAAAGTTTTCACGCTTAAAGAGGAATACTTAAGTCGGTATAGGGCTTTATTCTTAATTACTTGCATGCGTAAAACCTTTAGTGCCTTTAGTTGGGGTAGCACCTCCTTTAAACAAGGTATCTTAGAGAATCTTTTCATAAAATTACCCACTCACAAAGATGGCACTATTGCCTACGACTTAATGGAACACTTTATCAAAGCCCTAGAAAAGCAGCAGATCGAAAAAGTTATGGCATTGTGGGATCAAAGATTAAAGGCGTATGAGGATACAATCTATGATAAAAATTAAAGGACTTATCAATGGAACTTAAAGATAACAGCCCTGTTGCCACTGGGGGGGGGGGGTAAGCCTAGAAAATCTTAAATGGCAAGCATTTAGCTTTAGCGAAGTCTTTATTTATGAAAGGGGGAGGCGTTATAAAAAAGAGGATCACACAAAGGGGGAAATCGCTTATATCTCTTCAAGTGCCATGAATAATGGCGTGGATGGCTATGTCGCCCCGCCTCCTTATATGAAAATCTATGCCAACAAAATCACTTTAGCCAATAGCGGGAGTGTGGGGAGTTGCTTTTACCACCCCTACCCCTTTGTGGCTTCTGATCATTGCATGGTCATTTGGCTTAAAGAAAAGGAGCTTAACCGCCATTTAGCCCTTTTTTGCACCACGATTTTAAGGCATGGCGTGCAACACAAATACGGCTTTAATAGGGAAATCAACAAAGAGAGGCTTTTAGAGGAAAAATTTAGCCTGCCCGTCCATGCGCATAAGCAAATCGCCTACGACTTAATGGAAAACTTTATCAAAGCTTTAGAGAAACAACAAATTGAGAAAGTCGAAGCGTTGTGGGAGGAAAAATTAGGGGCGTATGCTAGCGTGGTGAGTAAGGCGCGCTAGATACCACCCATCCCCTAATGTCCTTCATCGTGATAAAACCATCCCTTTTTACTCAAGGGTTTTAGCAAGCTTTGGCATAGCCTACTAGCAGAACCCAAGCCCTTAACCTGTTTTTTCTCATCTAAATACAAACAAGGCACGCCTTGCATGCTCACCATTATATAATCCTGCAAATACGCCTTCAAGGCGGACACATCGTATTGTTCACTCTTAAACATCTGCGCGCACTCCGCCTGTGTGTTCGCACGCAAATATTCCGGGCGCAAACATGCCCCGGGGTATTTAGAAAAGAAAGTAGAGGCGTTGTAAAGCGTGGAGGTGTTATAAAGATCATCATTGCGATCGATCTCCAAAGTCCCTTGATTCTCTAAAAACTGGGCGACTCGCCTCAAGGCAAAGAAATTTACAGGGCGTAGGGGCTGTTGTTCGTCCATCAGGGTAGCGGTTTTCTCTTTAGAAGGGTCAAGGGCTTTATAATTGTCATTTTGATTGGTAGGTAGGCAGTAATTGCCCCAAAAATGCGTGTCCTCATCTAGGCTACAAGAACAGATACAAATACATTGCCCCTTAGAGTCTTTTTGGCGCGCATGGGTGCGGGCTATTTTGAGCGCGTTGAGCAGATTGTAGCCCAGATGGGGATTAGAATTGCCCATGATGAGGTCGTAAACTAAGGACACGCTATCAAAGTCTTGGTAAATGGTGTAGGCAATGCGCCCATCATAGGCATTTCCTAACTCAGGACGACTATTGATAAAATCCTGCATTCTTCTGCCCAAATCCCCACAACCTCCCCCATATTTAAACTCTTGAATCCGCGCTAGGGTGTGCACATACCACACCGCATCTAACCCTTGCGCGTGGGCGCGCATGAGGGGTTGGTAGATAAAATTTAGAGCACGCATAAAAGTTTGGGCGATTTCTTTTGTAGAAGCGGGGGTGTTTTTTTGGCAATTATCCTTAGAACCCCCCTCTAAGAGGGCAAAGAGAAACAACATCGCTTGTTGTTGGATACGCTTTAATAACGCTTTTTCTTTATCATTGTTGGGTTTAAAATTAGCCAGTAAAGGCAGAGATTCTAGCGCGCTTTGGGCTTGTTGTTCCAATTCAGGCAACACGCTTTGCAACAGACTCGCGTGATCTTGCTTGCAGGTGGGGTCTTGTGCATGCGCCTCTTGTAGGGCGTTTTCTAGGCGCGTGTGCATGGTATCTAGGCGTTGCAAAAATAGCGCAGCTAGGGCGATCTCTTTGGGAGGGGAGTAGAGTGCCCACGCTTGTAGGGCCTTACAGAGAGGGTTTTTAGAGTTAAAGCCGCGTAATTGATCCTTAGTGTGCAGATACAAGCAGGGGTTATTATCAAAGCTCAAGAGCCTAAAGGTTGTGAGATAAGCGCGATACGCAGAGGGGCTAAAACTTTGGGTGTTGAAGATTTGCTGGCAATTTTGTACGCTAGCTGGGCTTAGGTATTTGGGGTGAAAGCAGGGGGTGGGGTTGGTGCGCAACAACCATGCAGAGAGGTACTCGGGGTGTTTGAGAGTATCTATATAATAGTTTTTGCTATAAAAAAACGCCTCTACGCGCGCCCTATAGTGCAAATTCCATAGTTTAAGGGTCTGCTGTTGGTTAACAGAAAGATTCTTCAACCATCTAGCTTTGGCATCGTACCAATCCATAGCCCAAGCACTGCCAAGAGGGAGATGAAACTTATCCTTGTCCCAAATTAGATCCCATGCCAGTTGCGCACTTTTAAAATCTTCTAGCCATGGGCTAGGGGGGATGTCAGCGGGTAGGGCGCAAGCGTCTTTAGTTTCACAAACATGGGTGGAGTTATAATAGGTTTTAAGATCGCTTAAATACGCGTTAGGATCGAGCCCTTGTTGGTGCGCTTGGATGAGGGGGGTGTAGATGAAGTCTAGTAGGCGTGCGTATTCTTGAGCTAATAGGGGGGCGGGGGTGCTAGCAAGAAAGAGCAGGGGCTCTATAGACCAATTTGATGGGTCGAATCGAGCAATCGAGCCTTGTAAGAGGGCTAAGAGATGCAGGCTCTCATAATCTAACAAGTAAGCCCACTTAGAGCCTTGCAGAGAGGCTAGGGGGGTGGCTTGTAAAATGGCACGGACATATTGTTGCAGGGTCAAAAACCAATTGGAGGGGGGATGCAGGTAGCCATCCTGATCCATAGGAGAATTCCATATATTTTTGAGAAAATCTTGAGCGTTTTGAAAAGCTATCATCAAGTCTTTAGGTAGTGGCGCGCCCATTTGAGGGGGGTGGGCTTGCAACACACGGCAAAGGGGATTTTTAGAGCGGAAAGTTTTGAGGGTGTTTTGGGGGGTGAGATAGAGGCAGGGTTGGTTGTCAAAGCCTATGAGGCGAAAGGCGCGTAAATACTTTTGCAAGGGGGCATTAGGGCGTGCCAAGACATCGTGGCATGTTGCCTTCATCTGCTTAGATAATGCCGTGTTAAAGCAAAGATGGGGGAAACTCTTAAGGGTTTGCTCTAGGGGCTTAGTTTGACTGGCCATCTCTTGCAAACCATCAGCGCGCACATAAAGTGCAGCAACATAGGATTGACTCAACGCCTGAAAAAATTCTACATCCAAGCCCAAAGGCTTGAACATTTCATTGTAATAAGCCTCACCGGTATAGGGTCCTAATTCGATGCTAAAAATACTCAGCCCGGGAATAGGTCTTGCGCTCAAATACAGAGTTTTTAGTTGTGCGAAGATCGTAGGGTTTGCAGAGGCGAGATTGCGATCTTTTAAAAAGCCCTCCGCCTCAAATCCTTCAGGTTTAGAGATGCTAGTCTGTTGCCCCAAAAAGTGCAGGTAAGCACTCACATCGAGCCCTTGTTGCGCGCTTTGGATCAGGAGCGCATAAACTAGCTTTAAACTGGTAGAAAAATTTTCTAATAAGGCTTCTTTGTCAAGCGGATCAGGATTAAAGACACCATCGGCATAGATGTCATCTGGGGAGAGATCACTATAACAACTCACACTAGGAATTTTGTCGCGCACCAAAAAAAAGACATGCAGAATTTCAAAGCTTCTAATGCGCATGGCTAGGGGCTTGGGCAAACTGGCTTGAATCTGCTTAATTGTAGGGAGTGCATCTACCATTTTTGTAGCTAGATCAATCCAAGCCTTGGCATGGTCGTAGAGCTCGCCAGCATCATAAATAGTGGTGTCTACATGGTTGCAAGTTGCCTCCTTGGAGGTCTCTTTAACAGCCTTGAGGATGGAGTCATAAAGGTTTTGGCTGGCTTGGTAAAAAGCCTCTTTGTCTAGGGGGAATTGCGCGCTGTTGGGGGGTGTGTGCTGGGCGCGCGCGATAAACCAAAAGCTCAGTAAAAAGACTGCTAGAAAGGTAGGGATCACAAACCATGGCCATACTGCATGTTTTTTCATCGGTTGACAAGTGTCCTTTTTAAAATATGGCTTGGGGGAGAGAAATTAGGGGGTCGTGTTTGCAGGGCTTGACAGAGGGGGTTTTTAGAGTTAAAGCCGCGTAATTGCTCTTTGGCGTGTAGATACAAGCAGGGGCTATTATCCACGCTTAAAAGTCTCATGCTTTCTAAATAGTCGCGGATTTTAGATTGGTTAAAGCTTTGCTTTTCTAGGATTAGTTGGCAGTCGTGCACGCTCTGCTGGTTTAAATATTTGGGGGTGAAGCAGGGGGTGGGGTTGGCACGCAAGCGATCTGCAGAAATTTTTTCTGGGTGTAATAGCGTGTCTATATAAAAGTCTTTGTTGGCAAAAAACGCCTCAATGCGTTTTTTATAATACAAATCCCATAGCGGGGCCTCTTTAGGAGTCCACCATTTGGCTAAATCCCTATAAAATAAAAACCCGCGCTTTTCATCCCACGCGGGAACATTCCAGTCTACAGGGGAAATACTTTCAGAAGAATAACCATCTTTATACCTCCTTACAAGATAACTACCTAATTTGGCGATTCTAAAATCTTCAAGCCACGGGCTCTCTGGAGTATTGTCAGGGCGCGCGCAGAGTTTATCTTGGGCGCAGGGGTTGGGGAATTTGGGGGCGGATTTTTTGAGGTCTTTTAAATACACGCTAGGGTCTAAGCCTTGCTTAGTGGCTTCTATTAAGGGGGTGTAGAAAAAATGGATCAGATGGAGGTAATGGTATGCCAACATGGGGGCAGAAATGAATGCAGGATAGTGTTTATCCATGTCAAAATCAAAAGAGCCCAAAGAACCTCTCAGAAGGGCTAAAAGATGGAGGCGTTCGTAATCGAGCAAATGATGCCATTTAGCCCCCCGCAGAGAGGCTAGGGGGGTGGCTTGCAAAATGGCTTGCAGGCGTTTTTTAAAAGGTTTGAGGTCATGGGGGGGTGTATCTAACATGTACATTAAGGTGTCTTGTGCCTCTTGAAAGGCTTTGACTAAATTGGAGGGCACAACTACACCCATTTGGGGAGGGTTTGCTTGTAAGCTCTGACAAAGGGGGTCTTTGGAGGGGAAGGCTTGGATCGTGTTTTGGGGGGTGAGATAGAGGCAGGGTTGATTACCAAAGGCGATGAGGCGGCTTATGCGGAAGTAATAATAGAGAGGCGCACTGGGATTCTTTAAGAAGGCTTGGCACGCTAGGATGTCTTCTTTAGAGGCATTGAGGCAGTCATAGATATTTAGACGATCAAGAGGAATAGGGGGCTTAGAGGTGCTTAGGGCGCGCACACCATTTAACCAAGTTTGAAAGCGATAAGCGTAATAATTTTTCCAACGCTGTATATCTTGCAGGCTCAAGCCTAGAATTTTTTGGACCTGTTTATAGTAAGCCATTTCTTCTTGCCCGTCAATCCCATAATCGAATCTATTGAAGAGGAAATTATCTAGACCCGCTCTTAGGATTTTAAGGCGCAAGATAGTCGGCGAGGAATCTTTGGCTAACATGTCTTTTAAGGTTTTGAGCTTGGTGTCGTAGTCCTCTGAGGAGAAGTGCAGTTGTGCTAGCAGGGCGCTTTGGTAATCGTATGTGCTGAACACAAAGCCAGTTCCCCAATTTAAAGTGCGCAAAAAAGATTCTAAGGGCAAGCCCTGTTTAGAGGCGTTGAGTAGTAAGGGGCAAAAAAACTCTAGGTTTTGTTGCAAGACCTCTAAGAGTTTTTGAGCTTCAAGGGGCTTTGGAGGGGGTGCGCCGTGTTCTAGCGCGTCCTCACAATCTACCTCGTTATTAATCTTAGCGCGCACTATTGCCAAGACATGCAAGGCCTCAAAGCTCCTAATTTGGTTGTAAAGGGGGAGGTTTTTTAAGCGCGCCATAAAAGGCACATGGTCTATCATTTGGGTAGCTAGGCTAATCCATGTTTTGTAACGCCGTGCCACGACCTGTGGGGTCATCGCCGATTGGTCCATTTGGCTAGGCACGCATTCTGCCTTAAGAGCCACTTTTAAGGCGGTGTTGTGGGCATTTACAAGCGAATCATAGAGGTCCTTAGCCGCCTTGAAAAAGGCTTGTTCTTGGGGATTTGTAGGTGTGTGTGCGCCTAAGCCAAAACTAGGCATAAAGAAGAATAAGAAAATAGAGATGATAGCCCAAGAATGTTTTCTTACCTGTTTTGATACCATTGATACACTTCTTCAATGCCCTTTCTTAAGGGAATACTTGCCCTCCAGCCCAAACTAGCGATTTTACTCACATCGCTACACTTTAACAAAGTCCCATCGGGCTTAGAGGTGTCAAAAACCAACGCTCCCCTAAAGCCCACAATCTCTTTAATCAAGTTGGCTAAATCTCTAATGCTAATATCCTCCCCTGTGCCAATGTTGGTATGATTGAGTGTAGCACTAGCTTGTTGGTGTTTTAAGAGGAATACGCACCCCCGGGCTAAATCACGCACATGTAAAAACTCGCGTCTAGGCGCGCCACTGCCCCAAATTTGCACCCCTTGTGCGCTCACTCCGTGTTGTTCTAAGAGATTTAAGGCTTCTTGTTGGCTAGACACTTGCAAATCTTGCAACACCAAATCTAGGCGGTTGTTTTCTAGCAAATGGGCTAGGTGCATTTTTCTTAAGAGCGCGGGCACAACATGGGAGTTTTGCAGATCGAAGTTATCATGCTCGCCGTATAAATTGGTGGGCATCGCGCTGATAAAATGAGTCCCATACTGGGCGTTGTAAGATTCGCACATCTTAAGCCCGGCGATTTTGGCAATAGCATAAGGTTCGTTAGTGGACTCTAGGGGGCTGGTGAGTAGGGCTTGCTCTTTAATAGGCTGAGGGCACTCTCCGGGGTAAATACAAGTGGAGCCTAAAAAGAGAAGTTTTTTAACCCCATACTTGTAGGCGCAGTGGATTGTGTTGGTTTGGATGGCTAAATTTTGGTAGATAAAATCCGCGCGGTAAGTGTTATTAGCCAAAATCCCCCCCACTTTAGCCGCGGCTAAAATGACGATGTCGGGGCGTTCTATCTCAAAAAATTGTTCGACCGCATTTTGCTGTGTTAAGTCTAACTCAGAATGGGTTTTTAAAATTAAGTTATTAAAACCTTGCTCTTGCAAACACGCCACTAGCGCGCGCCCCACTAAGCCCCTATGCCCGGCTACAAAAATTTTATCACCCTCTTGCATGCACTCTCCTAGTCTTAAACAACTATGATAGCAGGGCAGGGCGGGCATGTCAAGGCAAGCTAGCACCCTTAAGTGCGCGCTTTACTTCTTAAGCGCGGGGCTTAAAGTTTAGGGGTGTAGCTGAAGCAATCTTAGGCGCGATACCAATGGGGGAGGGTTGTGAGGCGGTCGCAATCATCAAACATGCAATCCATATCCTTAACCTTAGACACATCCCAACTATCCAAAGGTTGGTTAAATTGTTCGCAACCAGCAAACATGCCAAAAGTGTTTTTGACACTAGATACATCCCAGTCTCCTAAGGGTTGGTTAAAGCTAGTGCAACCATTAAACATGTGTTTCATATCCTTAACATTAGAAACATCCCAGCTATTTAAGTGTTGATTAAAGTTTTTACAATCTTGAAACATGGCACGCATGTCTTCCACTCTAGACACATTCCAATCATCTAAAGACTGGTTAAAATTCTCACAATCTTGAAACATACGATACATATTTGTAATCCTAGACACATCCCAGTTATCCAAAGGTTGGTTAAAACTAGAGCATCCATTAAACATACCATCTATGCTTTTTACACTGGAGATGTTCCAATTATTTAGGGATTGATTAAAATTTTTGCACTTAGTAAACATACCTCCCATTTTTTCCACACTAGACACATCCCAGTTATCTAGGGGCTGGTTAAAATCCTCACAACAAAAAAACATACACCACATCTCCATGACACTAGACACATTCCAGTTGTTTAAGGGCTGATTAAAGCATATACAATGAGAAAACATACCGCTCATGCATTCTACCCTAGACACATTCCAACTTGAAATATCATGGTCAAAGTGGATAGCATTATTAAACATGTTTCGCATGTCGGTTACATGCGAAGTATCCCAAGTTTCTAAGCCTTCAAAGTTTTTGCGGGTGAAGGCTGGGGGCACACCCACACCAGTTGAATGCGAAAACACATAACTCAAATCCGTAATCTTGCTAATGTCAATATCCCCTAGATGCACACTCTCATCGGCGACTAATTTTTTAAGCTCCTCTTTGCTTTGGGGGACATATTTTTTAGCACCCTTAGGTGTAGAAAAATTTTGGGGCGTGGGCTGGCTGGGTTTGGATGCAATCGCGCCTAGCACGCCCTCTAAATCTGTAACGCTATTTTGCAAGCCCTCTAGCACCTCTAAGACCTCTTGGGCGCTATTGGGTTTCTCTAGCGCGCTTAAAGACGCAACTATCTTAGCTTGGGCGTGCTTTAGCTTAGTCAAGCTTTTTTCTAGCTCTAAGTCATCCTCTTTTAAGCTAGCATAATGCTCTCTTAAAGCCTTTAGCGCACCGCCCAAACCTTCAGAAAATGCGCTAAAACTCGCGCGAAGTTCCTCAGCCTCTTGTTGCACTTCTAAGCCCTCTTCTAGGGCACTTTTGCCCAAACGCATAGCCCGCTTGACATTTTTGAGCTCTTGCTCTAACTTTTCTAAAACTTGTTGCATAAAAAACCTCCCAAATAGTGTAGGCTTAGAGTCTAGCATAAATTTAGCCCTAAATACTACCGCCCCTCATTTTTATCAAACCAATCGCGTTGGCTAGTAGATTTTCTTAAACTATGACACATATTGGCACATTGTGCTTGGGTGCTGGGGCGCAGGTATTCAGGGTGCAGACACGCGCTAGGGTGTTTAGGCAAGTAAAATACGCTATCCCCCGCATGTTGATCCATGAGCACCACCTCCAAACCTTCTAAGAATTGGGCGATACGCTGGAGGGCAAAAAACTTTAGCTCGCCCGATGGGCTTGGTTGCTTCAAGAGTCTAGCAAGACTTGCAGTAGAGAGGTCTAAGGGATCTGTTTGCCTTACTTGACACCCTAAAGAGTTGGACTCTTTAAAGGCTGTGGCTAAATCCCAACTTAGTAGTTTCGTGGGGATTGCGCGCACCATTTGATAGGCTAGCAAAGCGATTTTATAATCTTGATAAAGCGCGTAGGCGCGTTTGCCATTGTAGCTGTTTTCTTCAAATTTATGCGCATCCATAAGGGGGGCTAAAACATGCGCCCATTGCGCTTGGGGTCTATCCTTGGCACGATGGGCAAGGAAGCTCACATATTCAGAGGCATCATAGACAGATAGCAGAGATTGGTAACGCAGAGGTTTGTAGAGAAAGTCAAGCACACGCACCAAGGTTTGGGCAATCTCTTGGGTAGAGAGGGGGTTTTTCTGGCACGGGCTAGAGTTACCCTCCAAAAGGGCAAAGAGAAAGATGATCGCTTGGGTTTGCATGTGTTTTTTTAAGGCAACAGCTTCGCCTTCCATGACCTGTTTTAAATTGGTGCCATCGCTGTATTTGTCGTATTTCTCTAGTTTAGTTTTAAAGTGCGCAAATAGGGGCAAAGATTCTAGGGCGTTTTGGGCTTGTTGTTCTAGACTGGGGAGGAGGGGTTTTAAAAGGGGCGCGTTTTGCTTGCAGGGGGCATTTTGCAGGGCGTGCTGCATCTGGGTGTGCATAGAATCTAGGTTTTGTAAGAACACAGCGGGCAAAGTGAGCTCTTTGGGCGGGGTGTAGAGTGCCCAATCCTGCAGGGCAAGGCATGCGGGTTCTTTGGAGTCAAAACCGCTTAATTGTTCTTGAGCATTCAAATACAAGCAGGGGCTATTGCCTATGCTCAAGAGTCTAACACTTCTTATGTAATCCTTAAAATAGAGGGGGTTAAAACTCTGGGCTTTAAAGATATGTTGGCAATTTTGCACGCTCTGCGCGCTTAGGTATTGGGGAGCAAAGCAGGGGGTGGGATTAGCGCGCAAACGCTCCGCCGAGATGAGTTCAGACCTGCGGATACTATCCATATAAAACTCTTGGTTATACAAAAACGCCTCCACGCGTCTTTGGGCGTGCAAATCCCATAATTGAAAAACTTCTTGGGTGTGCGTATCCATACTCTTAAGCCATTGGCTAGCTAAATCCCATTGGAGATCGTCCCACTCTATACAATAGTCGGTAGAGTTACGATTGCAAGGCTTGGGGACTATTCTTTGGTGTAAAGCTAATTTTTTGGCTAAACCCATGCCCATTAAATCTTTAGGATATGCCCTAGAGACGATATCAGGAATAGGATCACAGGAATTTTTGCAGGGTCTAGCTTGCAGGGGCTTAGAAACTTGCAAGGCCTTTAAATACAAGCTAAGATCAAGTCCTTGCTTTTTAGCTTGGAGCAAAGAGGGGTAGATCAAATCTAGCATGTGTAAATAATCTTGCGCAATAAAGGTGGCGGGGCGTATGATGCGGTGCAGATCATTACTCGTTTCATTGACTTTGCGCATATAAGCTTGCAAGAGAGTTAAAAGCTGGAATTGCGTGTAATCTAGCAGGTGATCCCACTCTTTGTCTTTGAGGGGGGCTAGCAGAGGGGTGGCGTGGATAATAGCTTGTAGGTGTTGGCTTAGGGCGGGCTTGATCTGTGCAAGGGTCATCCCCTTTTCATCGTGATCATTAAAAGCCTGTATGAGAAAATCTTGAGTATTTTGAAAGGCTTGCACCAAACCTTTAGGCAGGGGCGCGCTAACATGAGGAGGGTTGTCTTTGAGGATTTGGCAAAGGGGTTCTTTGGAGGGGAAGGTTTGGATCGTGTTTTGGGGGGTGAGATAGAGGCAGGGTTGTTTGAAGGCAATAAGGCGGAAATTGTGGAAAAAATCTTGCACCATTTTGGGTAAGCTATATTCGAGCATGGGACTCATCTCCCAATTCAACTTTTCGCCCAAAAAGCGTAGATATTCCTTTAAATCTAAGCCTTGTTTGAACGCCTGTATGAGTAGGGGATAGACCACCTCTAAACTGGTAGAAAAATTTTCTAAAAAGACCTCTGGGTTGAGAGGTTGGATTTCAGGATCTCCCACCATCGTGTAGAAATCGGGATCGTCATAACAATCCATGCCCGGAATCTTATAGCGCATGAGCGCAATAGCGTGCAAAATTTCAAAACTTCTAATTTCTTGGGCGAGGGGTGAGGGCAACTGCGCTTGGATGGCTTTGATAGTGGGGAGCGCATCTACCATTTTGCTAGCTAGATTAATCCAAGTGGGGGCATATTTCTTCACCATATCCATGGAGTAGATGTCTGGATCAAAGCCCTTAGGGCACAACATCCCCTTAGTGGTTTCTTGAAACGCCCCTAACATGGAATGATAAATCTCTTGTGAGGCGTTTAAAAAAGTGCCTTTATCTAAACTCCATTTGGGGGGTTGAGGGGTTTCATCTTTGGGATGGACGCGTGTGAGGAGCCATGCGCATGCCAATAAGACAAGAACTAGCAATAGAGACGCAAAACCTACGCGTGCCCAGCGTCTATGCATCAGCTAGTCCTGCAAGAGCCTATGACTGCGCCACTTGTTGCTCACATGTGCTTTGGGTGTGGTAATCCATGTATTTTAGAGGAAAGGTTAGGGCGCATTCTCTAGGAAAATACTCTAAGCAGAGGTCTAAAAAGACCTTTTCTAAAAAGACATTTCCACACAAATAGACCTTGCCTAAATTAAATTTGGTGTGCGCATCATAGATAATATTGCCTAAAAACTCCGCTAAAGAGTCGAGCACGCCAAAGCACATGGTAGGCGCGTCCGTGCCCCCCAGCGTGTAGCTCACCGCGCTTCTAAGAGTGGGCGCGGGGTTGAGGTTGGGAGGGTCTTTGGTGAGTTTAAAATCAATATGCGGACCTTTGGTGCGCAAAAATGTTTTAGCATAGTTGGTGATGGCGCGTGTGTCATGGATGGGGCTAAAGCCTAGCACCTGCACCAATCCAGCTAAAAAATCCATCAAATTCGCGCTAGACTCTAGGGGTGTGAAGGGTTCTTGGGCTAAGCGCGCGCAAAGTTCCGGGTAAGCTTTTTGGTAGTTGGCATAGAGTTTGCGCCCCTTGGCATTGCTTTGGAGTTGCTTAATGAGCGCGCTAGGATGGGTGGGCAAATCTAAGCGCATGAGCTGTTTATAGTCGCCCTCATCATAAATCCAAAAGCAACTAGGGCGATCAAAGTTTAAATATATGAGAAGATGAGGTTCTTTAGGGGCTTCTTGACTGACAAATTCTAAAGTAGGGCTCATGGTCGTGCGCGTGTGGGGGAGCAAAAGCCCATTTTTAGCGACACTGAAAACCTGCTCTGGAATGCTTAAAATAGTGCAGGTGTAGCTCCAATTAGCTTTAGCGCCTGCATTCTCGCTTAAAAAGAGATAGGAAATGCCTTTTTGTAGTAAGCAACGCCCTAAAAGCGCTAGTCCAAAATCATAGGGCAGTCCTGCGCAAATTTCTAAACTCTTAAACTCCTCTACAAAGACCTCTTTTAAAGTTGCGATGAGATTGGGTTTTTCAAAGGCGCAGAGTGTTTGCGCGCTCTTGGCATCCATGCGCGTTAAAGAGAGCACACTCGCCAAATCTAAAAACAATACTTTTGAGTCCTCCTTAGGCGTGCAAGAAAGAGCCTTTTGTCCCCTAGAGGTTTCTACAATGAGGGTTTCACCTGCCTGCAAACGGCGCACCATATCGTCTAAGGCTGCTTGGACCTCTGTAGGTGTTTGGCATGGCTGATTGGCATAGATAAAAGTTGAAATTCTAGGCTCTAGTGTGCCAAAATGCGCGCTATTTTCTTCTAAGGCTACGCGCTCTTCTAAAACATCAATGCAGGGTTTTAATCTCTCTTGTGTCTGCCATTCTATCTTATCCTGCACCACCTCCACGCTGACAAAACGAAAACTCAAAGAAAGCGGGAGGCGTTGGCTTATTAAGTTGGTAAAGTCTTCTGCCTGCTCTAAACTGGCTTGTAAATAAAAAAACTCTGTAGTGTTCGCATAGGATAAACCCAGCACGTGCGCGTGCGCGCTTAAAAAATCCATGAACAACGCACCAATCTGCGCGCCAAATTCTCCTA
Source organism: Helicobacter felis ATCC 49179 (assembly GCF_000200595.1). Lineage (NCBI taxonomy): Bacteria > Pseudomonadati > Campylobacterota > Epsilonproteobacteria > Campylobacterales > Helicobacteraceae > Helicobacter > Helicobacter felis. Next base: position 1,264,280 of record NC_014810.2, read on the forward strand.
GTAGCTCAAATTTAAATCTAAAAACCATCATAGTGCCATCCTATAAGAGTGTTGTGCGATCTCTGTTAAACTTTGTGCATTGGCTTTAGCGGATATGCGCACGCCCCATTTACTCAAAATTTCCAGCGCACAATCCCTAGCCACCTGCGCGCCTTGCAACATTTCCGCGCTGAGTTCAAAGGTCGTGTGTTCCTGCACAATGGAGGGCACAAGTCCGATAATGGTCGTGGGCGGTAGATCGCCCATTAAAGCGGTCAATCTCAAGGTTTGCAACATCTCCACCTCATGCGCGCTACCCGCCCAAGTGATCTCAGGGGGGATGCTTTCAAAGTCAAAGCAAAAGACTTCGCCCACGCGCGCGTTAGCCACGCTCACGCAATCCAAGATCAAAACCTTATCGTATTCCACAATCCAGGGGATTAAAGCCTGCGCCATGGTGCCCCCGTCCATAAATTCTAATTTATGAGGGTAGTCAAAAGCGTAATTATGGGCTAGTTGGTTGCACAAATGCACCCCAACCCCCTCATCGCCTAGTAAGATATTCCCCACCCCTAGCACCAAAATATCCACACGCTAGCCTTTTATATAACGGCGACCACTCACCATAACATCCGCGCCCCCATCGGGGAAACGCAGGGAGTGGAACACGACCATATAAACATGCACTGGAATAAAAAGACAGATTCCCCAAGTTGCTAAGTGATGGATATAGCGCACATTGGAGAGCCCCCCACACAACACCTCAAACCATTGAAAAAGAGGTTGTAAGCGCGCGCCCAAACCCTCATGATAAACATTATAGTAAAGCACAATACCGCTCAAGATCACCAGCACCAAAAGCGCGCAGAGAGAGAAATACGCCACAAATTGCAGGGGGTTATACAGCCCCTGACGCAAAGAATACCTGCCCATTAAAAAGTAAATTTTAAGCTGATCTAGCCAAGTGCGCAGGCTAAAAATTCCCTTAACAGAAAGGCGTTCCTCGCGACTCTTGCGATCAAAGAAAAAGAGATAAAACCTAAAAAGAGAGATGGCAATGAGGACAAAGCCGACCATGATATGCGCGCTACGGATATAGGCTTGCAAGAAATACATGTTTGTATAAACACTCGAGCGGGGTTGCAGAAAGGGGAAGGCGATATAAAAGCCTGTGAGCATTAACACAAAAATCGCCAAAGCGCGCACCCAGTGGAAAAAGCGCACCCAACCTGAATACTCTTGATGCGCATAGTAGCGGGTGTTATTGGGATGGGGCATGGCAGTCCTCCTTTTTAGCTTTATCAAAGCGCGCAAAGCTAGGATCGACTCTAAACTCGCCAAAATCGCGCCCCTTGATATCCATCACATGCACCGAGCAGGCGATGCAAGGGTCAAAGGAGTGGATGGTGCGGATGATTTCTAAGGGCTGAGTCAAATCCGCGATTTTTGTGCCTATTAAGCTCATCTCATAAGGTCCGCTCTGCCCTTTTGCATCGCGCGCGCCCGCATTCCAAGTAGAGGGCACGACCGCCTGATAATTCTCCACCACGCCGTTTTTAATGCGCACCCAATGACTGAGCATACCTCTTGGCACTTGCCCAATATAACGCCCCTTGTATTCTTTATTCTTATCAATCACATAGGGCGCGCAAGTGCTTTGATCGGATTTTAAATTCTCTACCAACGAATCCCAAGCTTGTAGCCCATTTTCCACTAAAATCTTAGCTTCCAAACAGCGCGCTGCCGTGCGCCCTAGGGTGCTAAAGATCGCCTCTGTGGGCAAGCCTGTATCTTTTAAAAACTGGGTAGCGACTTTTGTCGTGTGTGGGTTTTTAGCTGCCAAGCCTACCACCAAAGAGGCTAAGGGTCCCACTTCTATAGGCATGCCATTGTAGCGCGGGGCTTTGATCCATGAATATTTGCCCTGAGTGTCTAGCACCTTGCTAGGTTCTAGTTTGCCACTTAGTCCTATACTCTGCCCCTCTTTAAAGCCGGTATAATCGGGGGTTGTTTGCCCATCATAGGGGTGGAGTTCTGTTTCTTTGCTGTCGTATTTATACCACGAGTGCGTTACATCCTCTTTGATCCAATCTTCATTAATGGGGTGTAAGGTGTTTAGATCGCCATTGAGCACCACGCCCGAACTCAATAAATATTTGTCCCGACTGAGCAAGATTTCTTCATGGGCGATGAAGTTTTTCACCCCACAGCCATGTAAAACACTTTGTTCATTTTTAAACATTTGGGCTGCCATCACTAAATCCGGGTAATAGGCGCGCTCTACGAAGTTTTTTACAATCTCAAATTTGCTTTTCCACTCGGCTAAACGGGTTGGATCAAGCACATCGCGCACGGAGGTGATCCCCCCCACCGTGAGGCTTTGGGGATGGGGTTGTTTAGCCCCAAAGATCGCCGTCATCTTTGCCGCCTCACGCTGGATAGCAAGCAGATTTAGATAGTGTGAGAGCACGATCAAATTTTGCTCCGGGCTCAAATGGTAAGTTTTATGCCCATAATAGCCATTGGCAAAGGGACCCAGCGCGCCCTGTTTGGCAAAATCCCCCACGCGTTTTTGCACCGCTTTTAAAGTGTCCTCGCCCGTGTCTAAGGGATAGTCGCAATAATCAAAGGCGATTTGGCTGGCTTTTTTGGGATCGGCTTTGAGAGCGCTCAACAAATCGCACCAATCTAGCCCGTGCAAAGTGTAGAAATGCACTACATGATCATGCAAGAGGAGTGCGATATTCATCAGTGAGCGCACAAGCTGGGCATTCAAAGGGGGCACAATGCCTAAAGCGTCCTCTACCGCGCTAATGCCCGCCTTGTAGTGCGAATAAGTACAAACCCCACAAATGCGTTGGGCGATAAAGCCCGCATCTCTAGGGTCGCGATTTTTAATGATGGTTTCTAGCCCCCTAAAGAGGGTTGAGCAAGAATGCGCGTCTGTGATGACATTGTTATCATCTACAACGACCTCAATACGCAAATGCCCCTCAATGCGGGTAATGGGATCGACAATGATTTTTTTAGACATAGGCATCTCCTTGATCATCTTTTTTTAATCCGGCTAAAAGGGCGTGCATCGCTATGCCAATCCCAGCTGCACTTAGGGCAATGATTCCTACATTGTCTGCAACTCTATCTGCTCCTACTCCTCCAAACGCGCTGGTAATGGGCACAATCAAGCGGTTAGAGATAGGTTCTTCAAAGGGACTCATGGTGTCCCAAAAATTGGGTTCAGAGCAACCAATACAGCCATGCCCGGCTTGGATGGGCCAGCTGGTATGCGAGTTAAAGCGCAGAGTGGAGCAGTTATTAAAGGTATAGGGTCCCTTACAGCCCACTTTATACAAACAATACCCCTCCTTAGCGTTTTCATCGCCAAAATGTTGCACAAATTCGCCCGCGTCAAAATGTCCGCGTCTTTCGCATAAATCATGCACGCGCCGTCCATAAGCCCATGTAGGACGATTGAAGGCATCCAAGCGAGGGAGCGCGTCAAACATCAAAAAGTAAATGATATTGCCCACGATGTTTTTTTCACTTGGGGGGCAACCGGGGACATTGATGATGGGTTGAGAAATGATTTTACTTAAGGCTTGCGCATTGGAGGGATTGGGATAAGCCGCTTGCACGCCCCCAAAGCTAGAACAAGTCCCAATAGCAAAGATTGCCTTAGCGTGCTTGGCAGCGTGGATACACTCTTGAGCCCCCGTGCGCGCCAAAGCACCCATTGTTAAAAAATACTCTGTGCCCTGAGGAATACCCCCCTCCACCATAAGAATATAATTGCCCTTGTGCTTTTCAATGGCTTGTTCTAGGCTTAAGTCCGCTTGGTGGCCGCTAGCAACCATAATGGTTTCATGGTATTCCAAGTTGATGTAATCGAAAATGATGCTATCAATGCTAGGGTCTTCGCTTCTAAGCAAACTCTCGCTACACCCCGTGCATTCAGCCATGTGCAACCAAATGACAGGGAGGCGGTTAGCCATCTCCACCGCCTTGGCTGTGAGCGGCGCAAAACTAGCTGGCAGGGCTAAAGTGGCTGTCATCGCGCCCACCCACTTCATAAAATCGCGCCGCTCAAAACCGCCTTTCTCGATCTCCACATGGAGATTCTTATCAGCATTGTGGGCATTTAAAGATTCTAATTTCTCTAGGCGTTCGGTCATACTCTTAAAAAGCGCGTCATAGGACTCTTGCATGAAGTTCCCCTAATCTCAAAATAAGACCTTAATAATACATCAAAGCAAATATCAGCGGGCTTAAGTTCCTTGTGTGAGCATAAAATGCTTAAGAACTAATTTTGTGCCCGACTTGGTATCAGTAACACTTTGCGTGTGTGCAAAGTTTTTCAATCCCTTTTTGACATTGCATCTTAGTTTTAAGTCTATGCGCTCAAGACTCCCCGCGCTGAATTTGGTTGCAACGAAAGATTTAAACTCCCCACTGAGTTGGCCGTGCATCCTTGGCGTGCCAAATTAGCCGAACCTACACAAATAAACTAAGAAGTTGCTTTTTAACGATTTTTTGCGTGTCGATCTCTTTGATGTCTTCTGGAATCTCAAAAAAGGTCTTGAGCTTGTTCCAATCACTATCTCGTAGCGTTACGATTTCATTTAAGTAGAAACTTACAAAAGAATCACCCAGTTTAGACACAAAGTTTTCAAGTTTAAGTTTTTCTGTGGAGATTTGGCAATACTGCGCATCCTTTTCAAAGCCGATGAAATGCCTTTGTAGTCTTTTGGCAGCTAGGGCGGTGGTGCCCGTGCCCAAAAAGGGGTCAAGCACCACCTCGCCCTCTTCTGTACTCATTAAAAGCAGTCTTTCTAATAAATGCACAGGCAACTGACATGGATGTTTATCGCACTTTTTAGCATGGCGGATAGAATTAAATATTTGCCCTGCCACCCCAATCGTGTATAATGCCCCTAAATTGCAATCAAGGTTTTTTATGGATAGTGGTTTTCTCAATCGGTTATATGCCAGCGATGCGGTGGCGTTTTTAAAAAGCCATGTGCCTAGTGGTGGCGTGGATATGGTTTTGACCTCTCCGCCCTATGATGATTTGCGTCACTACAATGGCTACACCTTTGAGTTTGAAAAAATGGCTTGTGAAATTTTTAGAGTCCTTAAAAAGGGTGGGGTGGCTGTGTGGGTGGTGGGCGATAAAATCAAAAATGGCAACAAGAGCCTCACCAGCTTTAGGCACGCCCTTTACTTCCAAGAAATCGGGTTTAATGTGCATGATGTGATGATTTATGCCAAGAAAAACACCCCCTTCATGCGATCCAACGCCTACACAAACAGCTACGAATACATGTTCGTTTTTTCTAAGGGCAAACCCAAGACTTTTAACCCCCTTAAGGAGGCGACTGCAAGGCATGGGGTGGAAATGTTGGTGGCAAACAAAAAAGCCGATGGCAAAAACCATAAAGTCCCAAGAGAATTAAAAAAGGAAAAAACAAGAACGAATATTTGGTATTACGCTGTAGGGCTGGGCGGCACCACAAACGACAAAGAGGCGTTTAAACACCCCGCCACTTATCCCGAACAACTCGCCCAAGACCATATCCTGTCATGGAGCAATGAGGGGGACCTTGTGCTTGACCCGATGTGCGGGAGCGGCACGACTTGCAAAATGGCTTTTTTAAATCGAAGAAATTTTATCGGCATTGACATTAGCCAAGAATATATAGACTTGGCACAACAAAGGTTGGATAAATACATGGGGATTTTTAAACATGCGATGTAATGATTTTGTGATCGCCACAAAACCCCTAAGCCATGTGTTAAAAAATTCAGTGGGGGTGGTTAGAGCCCTTAATGGAAAATACGCTTTAGTGTGGTTTATCGGTGTCAATGAAATGCTACGCGTCGCCTTTGAAGACTTAGAAACTATCGACATTTGGAAAACAGGCAAGGGGTTTGGCGTTAAAATCTGCAACATTTGCCATGTTTTAAAAAGCACAGAGGATTTTGAAATCAACCAAACAGACGCGAAGGGCAATAAAACAACAAGACCGAGTTGTAGAGAGTGCCGTAAAAACATTGATGGTATAAAACTCTTGCCTGCAGAAAAAGCCAAAATGGACGCAAAAGCCCCATCTAAAGGAAGCATTTTTGTCTGCCCCATTTGCGAGAAAAGAAGCATTGTGGGCGTTACAGCTCAATTAGTAAGAGACCACGACCACAAAACCGGCAAGGGTAGGGAGTGGATATGCGATAGTTGCAACACGGGGCTAGGTAGATTTAAAGACAACCCCAAATTTTTAGAGAAGGTGATCGAATATCTTAAAAAACACGAAAACGACGAAGCCAAAGAATTCTAAACTCTTTTAGTATAAAATTTTGTCCTTACATCCCAATATCTGCTTTTTAATCTAAACTTTGTTTTGAGTCTAAGCCACGCTTAGCCTCCCTGTAATTCCTGCAAACTCATCGAGGGATTGTGGCTAAATTTAGAATATTCTAACAAACTTAAAAGCACCTTTTCGACCGCTTTAAGAGTGGTGAAGTAGGAGATTTTATTTTTCAACACTTGCATGCGGATAATTTTAGAATCCTCATTGAGTCGATCGCTGGTGTTAATCGCCATGTCTATCTGCTGATTTAGCATGAAATCTGAAATATTAGGCCGTCCCTCAGAGATTTTAAGCACCTGCACGCTCTCTAAGCCTTCAGCTTGCAGGGCTTTATGCGTGCCGGTAGTAGCATACAGCTTAAAACCCAAACTCACAAAAGCGCGCATTAAGGGCATTGCCCTTTGTTTGTCGCCATCCTTCAAGGACACAAAGAGATTGCCTGAGAGCTTAATAGGGTTATTACAAGCCAGTTGGGATTTATAAAAGGCTTCAGCCAAAGTGCGCCCTACACCAGCCACCTCGCCCGTGCTCTTCATCTCAGGTCCTAGCACTAAATCCGCTCCATAAAGTTTATTAAAAGGAAATACACTCTCTTTGACAAAGACATAATTCAAGGGCTTAGGCACAAATACCCCCGCGCCCTTAGATTCTAAGCCCCGTGTGTCTAGCTTCTGTCCCACCACCACACTAATGGCCATTGCCGCAAGGTCTAATCCCAAAGCCTTAGAGACAAAGGGGATAGTGCGCGAGCAACGCGGGTTGATCTCTAGCACGAATAACTGGTTATTTTTATAGGCAAATTGGATATTCACCAGCCCCAAAACCTGCAAGCCCAAAGCGATTTTTTGAGTCTGACTATAGACTTCTTCTAACACTTGAGGATTTAGGCTTGGGGGGATAAAACAAGTACTATCCCCGGAGTGAATCCCAGCAGGCTCGATATGTTCTAACACACTACACACAAACACACTTTTTAAATCACAAATGGCATCTACATCTAGCTCTAGCGCGTCCTCTAGGAAGTTATCCATTAAAAGACTGGTTTCAAAATTATAACTTTCTATGTAGTCTAGGCATTCTTGCTTACTGCGTAAAATACGCATTTTAGCCCCTCCTAGCACAAAACTGGGGCGCAGGATAAGGGGCAATTCTAGATTTTCTAAGCATTCTAAAGCCTGTTCTTTAGAGTTAGCGCATAACCCTTTGGGGTAGGCGATATTGAGGCTATCTAAGAGTTTGTGGCATAAATCCCGCTCTTCGGCGATCTCAATGTTTTTAAAGGCTGTGCCTAGCAAGGGGATATTTAGGGCTTCTAAGTCTTTGGCGATTTTAAGCGGGGTTTGCCCCCCAAAGCCCACCACCACGCCTAATAAATGATCTCTTTCGCGCGCCACAATCTCTAAGACATGTTCTAAAGTAATGGGTTCAAAGTAAAGCGTGTCGCTGGTGTCGTGGTCGGTGCTGATGGTTTCGGGATTATTGTTAATAATAATAGGGCTTAAGCCCATTTTTTTAAGTGCGAGGCTGGCGTGAGTTAGGGCATAGTCAAACTCCATCCCCACCCCGATTTTATTGGCACTTGATCCGATGAGTATGACCTTTTGGCGTGTGGATTTAGGAGGGGCTTTGTGGCTGGGAAAAAAAGGGGCGTAGGTGCTATATAGGTAGGGCGTGGGGCTTTTAAACTCATTGGCGCTCAAATCCACTTGATACATCTTAGGGTGCAAGTCTAAAGCCTCTCTGGCTTGGCGCACCTCTAGCTCACTCACGCCTAAAAAGCTAGCGATCAGTGCATCGCTTAGACCCATGCTTTTAAGTTTAAATAAGGCTTGTTTGTCGCTAAGCAGGGCTTGTTTGTTAGCTTCTCTTAATTCTAAAAGGGCTTGCACGATTTCTTTGATCTCGTTTAAAAAGTAGGGGTCAATGTAGCATAGATCATGCACCTCATTAACACTTAAGCCATCGCTAAAGGCATGCATAGCATACAAAAGGCGTTTAGGATTGGGGCGGCGCAACTCTTTTTTAAGAAACTCCAAATCTAGGGGTTGTTCTAAAAAGGCGCGCAGATTTTTTAAGAGATAATCACTCTCTAAGGCTTTCATTAAGCTCTCTTTAAAGCTCCCCCCAATGCCCATCACCTCGCCTATGCTCTTCATAGAAGTCCCTAAAGTTGTATCCACTTGGGGGAATTTCTCAAAGTCAAAATGCGGAATCTTGGTGATGATGTAATCGAGCGTGGGCTCAAAGCAGGTCGTGCTCTGGGTGATGTCATTTTGTATCTCTTCTAGCGTGTGCCCTAGAGCTAAAAGCGTGGCGACTTTGGCGATAGGAAACAAGGTTGCCTTGCTAGCAAGCGCGGAGCTTCTACTAACTCTAGGGTTCATTTCAATGACTAACAAACGCCGATCTTTGATCGCAAACTGCACATTCGCCCCCCCCGTATCCACGCCCACCGCGCGCAACACCGCAAAGCTGGCATCGCGCATGCGTTGGTATTCTTTATCTGTCAAAGTCAAGGCGGGGGCAATGGTGATACTATCGCCCGTGTGGATTCCCATCGGATCGACATTTTCAATACAGCACACAATCACGCAATTATCCTTGCAATCGCGCACCACCTCCATTTCAAACTCTTTACAGCCTAATAAACTCTCCTCAATCAAAATCTCGCTAATGGGCGAGGCTTCTAGGGCGAATTTGGCTAAGTCCCTAAACTCCTCAATATTAAAGGCGACAGAACTCCCCTCCCCGCCCAAAGTAAAGCTTGAGCGGATAATACAAGGAAAACCCACCTCCTTGACCACGCCTAAAGCCTCCTCCTCGCTGTAGGCATACCCCCCTTTGGGTAAGTCCAACCCGATATTTAGCATGCACTCTTTAAACGCCCGCCGATCTTCTGCCTTTAAAATGCTCTCAATCTTAGCCCCTAAGAGTTTGACATGTTTTAAAGCGCCCTCAAAATGCCCCTGCTGGTGCAACTCCACCATGATATTAAGCGCAGTCTGCCCCCCCATTGTGGGCAAGATCGCCTCTATGCCCTCCTGCTCGACAATTTTAAGCACATTTTGCGTGTTAATGGGCTCAATATAGGTTTTATAGGCTAGGGCTTTATCCGTGTTGATGGTGATGGGGTTAGAATTAAGTAGCACCACCTCATAGCCCAAATTTTTAAGCGTTTTAAGGGCGATGCTAGAGGAGTAGTCAAACTCGCACGCCTGCCCTATAACAATGGGACCCGATCCAATGAGTAAAATTTTCTTAAAGTTTTGCATAGGGGGATTATAGCAGAAGTTGGGGGTTGCTTGGGTTTTTGTGGGCATGGTTACATGTCTGGGTTCAGATATTTTTTTAAAGTGGCTTCCTGCTGTCCCTTTAAAGACTTCATAGCGTTTTCTAGGGCGGTGCGCTCTTGCTCGATCTTGGCAATCACGTCCACGATTTGCTCTTGCTCCTGCAAGGGTGGGAGGGGGATTTTTACCTCATCATTTAAAGTCTGAGAATTTAAACTTTTGCCAAAAGCATTATTTCCCTTTAAATCTAAATTGATTGCCCCGCCTTTAAACAATGCGAATAAAAAGCGGTCTAAAACTTGGTTATCTTTGGGAATTAAGCCCGCTATGGCTTCATTAGTGTATAAGTCCTTACCTGCTAGAGCGACTTTGCCAATGCTGAGTTTAAAGCTTAAAAGCGTTGTGCCTTTTGGGATTAACTTGACATTAGAAACCTTGATTGCCTCGTCTGTAATTTTCTCTTTTGTGTTGGTGATGACTTGCCCGTCCATTTCAGCAATGGATACCCATAAATGCGTGCCCTTAAAATATTCGGGTTTTTTCCTTGAGGGCGTGCCTCCGATGAGAATTTGACACACCGCTCCTAACTTCACCAAATCCCACCCGCTGGCGGGGGGTGTGGGTAGATTGTCTAAAAGCGTGGCTAGGGTGGGTTTTAGCCCTGCTTTTTCTAGGGCGTGGGTTAGAAGGGCAAGATAGGACTCTTTGAGGGCTTTGGCGCGCTCTAGTTTTTCTAAGATTACTTTAGGTTTTTGCGATCTCTCTCTCTCTCTCTCTCTGCTTAGCCTAAGAAACTCCTTTAAGATTTCTTGTTCTTTGCCCTCAAGGCTAGCGATCTCATCATCGAGCCGGGCGATTTCTTGCTCGATTTGGGTCAATACGCTCATAATTTGCTCTTGTGCCTCTAGGGGTGGGAGGGGGATTTGTATTTGTTTTAAAACTTCAATATTTGCCACATTTTTTAAGGCAACACCATGTGCTCTTTCATTAAAAGGGTTATTGAGATTATCTAGGATTATTTTTAGTGTCTTGCTATTTGTCCTGCCATTTTTTAGTCTTAGTCTCAAGAGAGCTTGATTGATAATACCTTGCTTTGCGTTGCTTGGCACTATGGCAATTTTCCCGATTGTTCCAGAGCAACTGACTATTAAATCATTGGGTATAACCTCAAAACTTTTCATAGAATCAAATTTTTCTTGTGTGATAAAGTAATTCCCTATTTCAAAGTCATTTTTTATAGCATGTTGTTGCTCATAGACTTTATATCCATTTTTGACAAAAATTTCCTTTTTTAAACTTCCGCCAAATGGTCCCCTCCTAAAATCACATATATCTCCCAATTTTGCCATCTCCCACCCATCAGCTGGTGGGTTAGGCAAATCTTGGACTAAGTTTTTCAACGCCTCTAACTTGGGGTCTGTGGGCTCTAACTCTAGCTTTAGGGTAGCTAGGGTTTTTAGGATTTGCTCGATTGGAGGGGTTTTGGGGTCTTTAGCCACACCACAAACCCCTAAAACTGCTAAAATCAAGTTTTGATAGCTCTGTATGCCCTCTTGCAACTCTTGGGTGCGTTTTTCCACCTTAGCGCATTCTGTAATGATTTGCTCTTGCACTTGCAGGGGCGGTTTTGGGATACGCATATTTTGCAAAATGCCTAGATTAATGTTTTTCTGTGAAGTGGTGATGACCTCATCTAAAAGCTGAAACTTGTAGTAACCGATAACATACATGAGGTATCTAGCTCTAAAATCTTGGTTAGGGATAATCGAAACTATCGCTTGGTTAGTCGTCATCTCCCCCTCTAAAATCCCCACTCTGCCGATGGTCGCATAGATAGAAACCACCACGGCCCCTTTTGGGACAAGCTTGACATTAGAGGCTTGTAGCCCCGCCTCTGTAATCCTTTCTTTGGTGTCTGTAATGCTTTGGTATTCGGCGTAATCGCCTATGGTGAGCCATTTGATTGTGCCGTTCCAATATTGGGGGTTTTTCCTTGAAGGTGTACCTCCCATTAAAAACTTGCCACAAGTTTCTAATTTCACAATGGGGTAAGTAGAAGTTATTTGTTGGCGGGCTTTTTGGGGATTTAAACTAATCGCTTTGTCTAAGACGCTTTTAGAAAAATCTATCAACCCACTTAGTGGCGTGCTAAAAAGCTGATACCCATTAGGGTCTTGGTCGGTATAGCGCAACAAATTAGGGCGGGGGGTGTTTGCTAGAATAGAACCCATAAAGCTTTTGAGTGCATAGGCTAATTTGCTGGGGTCATCTGGGTTACTGGGGTTATAAAGGGGGGTTTGGATGTGTTTAGCCGATTGGATGTTGCTTAGTGCCTGATTGTCGGGGTCCTCTGTTTGGGTGCTGGTGTATTTAATGCCCTCATCGCCCTTGCGTTTGCTCCAATCATAGCCCAAAAACTCTACAATTTTAGCCTTGTTGCTGGCATTGCCCTTTTTCTCAGGGGGGCTTTTTAAGATCAACACCTCCTCCTCTTGCACGCTGGCAAATAAAAGCATTTTTTCTAGCTCTAGGGCGTGGATTTGCGCTAAAACCTGTTCTCTTTGCCACGCTTTTAGGCTTTCTTGATAAGTCTCACTTTTTAAATAACGCTCTAACTCTGCTTTATACGCCCGCTTGTCTTGTGGGCTAGAGGCTTCAAACCACGCATTTTGTTGGCTTTTGGTGGGGATGGCTTTTTTAAACACCTTGGGTTCTTTGGCGTTGAAATCATCAAAATACTCTTTAAAACTTTTCTCTAATGCTAGACTTAGACTCTGCTCTTTTAAAAAGACTTTAAAATCCTCTTGGGGGTAGCCCCTAAAGGCGCAATAAGCGTTTAAAAGGGCGTTTTGGGCGAAGTCTTTCTTCAAATCTGCGTTCTCAAAGCCCACTTCTTGCAACGCCTCGATGAGGTCTGCACTGTACTTTTTGAGCTTTTGGGCGCATAAAATGATGGTCTGCGTGCCGGTGCTCCCAAAGGTGCGCGAGTTGAGCTCCACGATGCATAAGATTTTAAAGTGCTCTAAAAGCAAAGTGCGGGTCTTCTCATAAATCCCTCCCTTTTGTAACACACTCACGGGCAAGATGAGGGCAAATACTCCGCCCTCTTTTAAAAAGTGCCATGCCCGTTCGATAAAAAAGCACTCAATGGCGTTGTTGCTCTCATAGCTCTTTTCCTCTACGCTGTGGTGTAGCTCATAACTTTTGATCACGCTAGAGTCTAGCGTGCTTAAAAAACCCTTGACCGAGTAGGGCGGGTTGCTTAAGATATAATCAAAGCTTTCCATCTCAAATTCTTGGCTGTGGGTGTGGTGAATGTGATCTAGAGCGTCTTGGAAGATGATTAAAGAGGGGCTTTTGGGGTTGTGGAAAATACAGGCGAGCTTAGCCACTTTGGAGAGGTCTTTGTTTTTTTCAATGCCATATACTTTAGCGTCCTTGTGGCGCGCCATAAACTCGGTTAAAAAATGCCCCGCTCCACAGGCAAAGTCTAAAACTTTGGGGTTGCTTGTTAGGGGGGGCAAGGAGTGGATGATGAAGTTGGTGATAGGGGTGGGGGTGAAAAAACGCCCTTCGGTTTGGTGGATGTGGCGGTTTAAAAAGCCCTCAAAGAGGTCGCCTAAAAATTGGTTGTTCTCGCTTTTACAGATGTAGAATTTTTTAATCAAGTCCGCCACTTGCACCAAGATTTTAAAATTGAGCTGAAACTCCTCCTCATTCTCAATCTCAATGAAGTTAAATTTTTTGATGTTGAAGTATTTTTGTTGGTCAAAGAGGGCATCGAGGTCTTTTTTAAACTTGCCCTTGTAACGCTTGGCGGTGTCAAAAAGTTTAGCGATTTCCTCTTTTTTGACATTCACCACCTTTTTTTTAAACAGCTCTTCAACCCCCTTTGCATAGAGGTCTAAAAGGCGATCGCAGTATTTTAAGGGGCTATCAGCGGCTGGACCCTTGTAGTAAAAGTCAAGGCTTTGCTCTTCTTCATCTTTGCCCTCGTTTTGGAGCTCATCCATGACCTTGCACAAGAACAAATCCACCAAAATATAAAAGCTGTTTTCGTAGTTGCCAATGGAGTGGTGGCGTAAAATCGTGGCGAATTTGTGGTAAATCGTGCTGATTTTCTCATAGGGCACGACTTCTAAATCGCTTAGAGTGTAGCGTTTCTGTCCGATGTGGTAGGGCTCAATGTTCTTGCCAAACAAGCCTAGGTCCATGCTTTCGCATTGGTAGGTTTCGCTCCACACGCGGTAATAATCCTCAACATTGCTATTATTTTCATTGCCAAACCCGCGCTTTTGCTCTTGAGGTTTTCTTTTGGCATTGATGAGTCTTAAATAGTCCTCATTGTCTTTGGTGTAAATGATATGCTTTTCTGTGAGCAGTGTAGGGGCTTCAAAACCAAAGGCTAATATACATAAATAGGGGACTTTATGCACGGCGTAGTAGCTGAAAAGTTGCCCCCCGTTTTTTAGCATGTTCTCCCACTCTTTGTTAAACTCCTCCCCATAGGTTTTATTTTCAATGAGCACGAGGGGTTTAAATTCTTGATCGAGCACTAAAATATCCCCATAGGCCTTTTGCCCATGCCCGACCTTAAAAGTGGGCTCTAAAATGATGTGCTTAGGGGCGTAGCCTTTTTCTAGGAGTTTATGCACCGCCACTAAGCAGACAAAGTTTTCATTGGAGCTAAAATTGGTTGTGGTGTTTCTGTGGATGATAAAGCCCGTGCTGGGATTGGTCTTGCTAGGATAATCGCCCTCTTTGAAGTTTGGGTCTTGTGGGCTATAGTCAATGGTCTGGGCTTTGAAATCCACCATAATTTTGGCCCCGTTTGCATAGGCGTGGGTGTAGGTCTCTTCCTCTTGGGTGAAGTTGAGGACTTGTAGAACTTCTTTTAGGTTGTCTTTGGTAATCACGGCGTGCCTTTAGAAAAGGGGCATTGTAACTTAAAAGTTCTAAAAAGGCTCAAACTTACATGTGCGCAATCCATGCTAGAATGCTTTAGCAATACCATATAAAGGGACAAACATGTATAAACGCGCTTTAGTATTGGCTTCTTTGGCTGTGGGGCTGGCTTGGGGGCAGGATTTTGCTAAGTTGAGCGATGAGGAGTTGCTTAAAATCGCGGGCACTCTGCCGGCTAGTCAGGCCTTGAATTATCGCATGGAAGTGGTGAAACGCTTGAGATCACTTGATGAGGAGCACCAAAAGGAGTTTAAAAAGGCTTTTGGCCAGAGCGCGCGGGCGAATTTGAGCAAAATGAGCTGGAAAGAGTTTTCGCACATGCGCGAGCAGGTGCGCAAGCACTTAGCTAAGGCGAAAAAGAAATATAGCCCCAAAGAGCTTGAGGCGATGGGTTTGAATATTGACATCTGCACGGGCAAAGAACGCCGTGTTTGGTGCGCCCCTAAGAGTTCTCATTAGATCGCATACTGCTTAAAGAAAGTGTGTAAGCGCGTGTAAATCTCCTCGTTGCGCGCTTCGATATCCTGTTGCAACCAATCGTCTTGAGGGAGCTTGGCTAAGGCTTGGGCTTCTAGGAAATTAGACTTAGCGTATTGGACTTTCTTATCATCAAAATACCCATTGCTGGCTTTGATATTGAGGGGTTTTTCTAGCAACATCTTATTGCCAAGGGACTCAAGGAAGGGTTTAGCCTTAGTCTTATCCCAGCCGGTGTAATTCCTGCGCCACTGCGTGGTTTGGGGGAAGATGTGCTCGATCTGTGCCCGATCACATATTCCCACCGCCTCTTTGGGATATTTTAAATACATGTTGAGAGCCAACAAGACCTTAGTAAGCTTCTTGCTAGATTTGCTAGAGGTGTTAAAAAGGTTGCGGAAATTGCGTTCATTTTTTCTAGCGGATAGAATTTTGCCCTCTAAAATGTCTTTGCTTTCGGCGTGAAAATCCATAGTGCCGGTTTTGTATAAAGAGGTGTAGGCGTTGTAAATCACATTTTTAAAGCTGATGGTTTTTTTACTAATGCTGTAGAGTAAGAGATGTGCGCACAAACGCATCAAAAACTCTTCGTGATTCTTAAAATAATCCTTGCCCTTTTCTAGGCAATACATGTAATATGCAGAATCTAAACACTTCCAATACTCGCTTTCAGTGAGGTCCAAAATATTATAAAATTGAAGCGATTTGAGGCTGTATTTGGAACAAACCTCCTCCTCATGCCAAAATCGACCAAGTGTTTCAATGTTTTGCATGATAGAGCCATCTTGCAACATCTGTTTATGTTTGTTTAAAAAGAAAGTTCTTAGGCCAATCTCACGACTCTTGTCCCCTTTTTGCGCGCGCACCACATGCATGTATTGCCTAAAGAGAAATTCTAGGCCACCTGTTCTAGCTCTTTCCAGCGTTGGATAAAAGCTTCTCTCTCCTGCCCTTTCCTATAAGTAAAAATCACACTTTTAAAAATGTCGGTATCGTTTAAAGGAAGTCCACGGGCATTTAAGGTGTGAAAAATGCGCAGAGCAAACTCTAAACTCATTTCTCCATCTGGTCCCTCGCACCCAATGGGGAGCACAATACAAGCGCGCAACACGCATACACAGAACGCATGGAAACTATTAGGGTATTTTTTAGCAAACTCATCTAGTTGCTGACAAAAATAGCGGTAATTTTTCTCGTAATTGGAAGCATTTTTATCATCTATCAACTCTTCTGTAGGCAACCCCTCTTTTAAGATACGCTCCAAGATCGCGCGCTCTTCATCAGCAACCGCCTCACTGCGCAAATGAGGGGCGTTGTAGTCGGGCTCTTTGGTGATGTGATCGACACGCCACAAACAGGATTGTATGCTATCTATCACTCCCTTTATATTGGTGTTATTCTCATTGACGAGCTTGGCATGCATGGCTCTAAGCAGGAGAACGAAAGTTGTGGTGTGCTGTTGCCCATCAACGATGTATTGCTCCTTAGCCCCCTGAAAGGAGTACATGACAATTGAGCCTAAAAAATAGGGGTCATCTTCTAGTTGGGCACTATCGCCCCCCCCCTCCCCTTCAAAGAACGCTACAATGTCCTCCCAAAGCTGTGTGCACTGATCTTCACCCCAAGCATAATGTCTTTGAAAAACGGGAATGACAAATCTGTTTTGAGACAGATATTCTAAAATACTCTTTTTCTCCGTTTTCATCATCACCATAAAACACCTCTATGAAAAAGTTGAAGCTAGAAGCTTAGCATAAAAATTTTAGGATAAATACACGCGCGGGAGGCGTTTGGTGAGCATGGTGATGGCCTCATAATTGATAATGCCTAAGATTTTAGCAATATCCCCCGCTCCCATAGCTCCACTTTGAGGATCGCCCAAGAGAATCACCTCATCGCCCTCTTGCGCCTTTATATCGCCCACATCAATAAAGCACTGATCCATGCACACTCCCCCGATCACAGGCACTTTTTGCCCATGCAAGAGCCCCCAAGCCTTGTTGCCCAAGATTTTAGAAAAGCCATCCCCATAGCCTAAGGGCAAGACTCCCACTCTGGTAGTTTGTGTGCAATAGTAATCTTCCCCATAGCCTACCAATCTCCCGGCTGGGATGTCTTTTAGACTCACAATTTGGGCTTTAAGGGTGAGCACATGGCGCAGAGCAAAACCCTTTTTTTCTAGGGCATCTTGGGTGTAAATGGAAGGGTGTAAGCCATAAAGGGCTAGTCCGATACGCGCCATATTCATGCCAAAAGAGGGCATGCTCAGTGCGCACGCGCTATTGGCCATGTGTTGGTATTTAAACTCCAAGCCCATGCGCCTTAGTTGCTCTAAAAACTCTATAAAGCGCGTGGCTTGTTCTTGGGCGTAATTCTTATAAAGCGCGTCTGCGTTGCTGTGGTGGGTGAAAATTCCCTCTAGTTCTAGGCCTTTGAGCTGAGCGATTTTAGCGATTGCGATCGCACTCTGTTGCGTAGGGAAAAAGCCCAAGCGACTCATGCCTGTGTCCACTTTAATATGCACCTTGAGTTTGCGCCCTAGCTTAAGCGCGGCATCAGAGAAATAACGCGCCTGCTTTTCACAAAAGAGGGTTTGGGTAATGTTGGCTTGTATGAGCTCTTGGGCCATGTGATTGGGAGTGAAACCTAAAATTAAAATAGGCACTTGGGCAAAACGTGCGCGCAATTCTAGGGCTTCATCATAAGTTGCTACCCCCAAATACCCCGCCCCCTGCTCTAAGAAAACAGCACTAGCCTCCAGCGCGCCACACCCATAGGCATTTGCTTTGACCACTGCCATAACGCTCATCTTAGTCCCCAACAAGGCGTGCATGACTTGGAAATTATGCGCTAGGGCGTGGGTGTCAATCTCTACATAGCTAGCGCGTGTGGGTCGCATAAGCTTCCTGTGGTGTCGCAAAATAAGATTTAGTTTCAGCTAGCACGACTTTATGGAGCAAGAGTAGGGCGATGAGATTGGGGATGGCCATCAGCGCGTTAGCGATGTCAGAAAAATTCCATACAAATTCTAATTTGGTGAGCGCGCCCACAAAGATACCCACCAAATAAAGCAGGCGGTAAGCGATGATGTATTTCACCCCAAAGGTAAATTCTACGCTTCTCTCCCCATAATAAGCCCACCCGACTATTGTAGAGTAGGCAAAGAAAATAATAGAGGCAAAGACAATCCAGCCCCCATTAGGATAAAAGTAGCGCACACTCTCATAGGTGAGCAAATTAGCGTCATGGAGTTGGTGGTAAACTGGGGTCATGAGCACTAATAGAGCGGTGGAGGTGCAGACGACCATCGTGATGATGAGAGGTTGTAACATGGTGATTAAGGCCTGTTTAACCGGGTGCGCGCTCTTAGAGGCGGCCGCTACAATGGCCGCACTCCCCATACCCGCCTCATTAGAAAAAAGTCCCTTAGACACGCCAATTTGCACAATGGTGAGCAAACTTACCCCCCCAGCTATGCCTCCTAAGGCAGGTTGGGGGTGGAAAGCTTGGGCCACAATCAACTTTAAAGCGTCCCAAGCCGCGCTAGGGTGGGTGAGCACGATGTAAAGGGTGGTGAGCACATATAGCAACACCATGAAGGGGGCAAAATAATCGCTAAATTTGCTGATGGATTTGATTCCCCCCATCAAAATAAACCCCGTGATCGCTGTGATCAGTAAACCCGAGAGCCAAGTAGGCATAGAAGCGCGGTGTAATAAAATAGAAGAAACCGCGTTAGCTTGAGTCATGCTCCCAATCCCAAAGGAGGCGATCAAAGTAAAGAGCGCGAACACAAAGGCGAGTTTGGGCATGTTGAGGCCGTTTTTGATGTAATACATTGGACCACCCTTGTAGCCAAACTTGCCCACCTCGCGGTATTTGAGCGAGAGCACCCCCTCAGCGTATTTAGTTGCCATCCCCACAATGCCAGTAACCCACATCCAAAAAATGCTCCCAGCACCCCCCATCACAATCGCCACAGACACCCCGATAATACTCCCAATCCCCACGGTTGCGCCAATGGAGAGCATTAAAGAAGAAAATTGAGAAATGTCGCCTTTGGAATGTTTATCGCGCGTGCAAAGCACTTTAAAAGCATGCGCAGCCTTGCTAAATTGAATCCCCCGGAGTAAGAAAGTGTAAAATAATCCTGTGCCCACTAATAAAATGAGCAGGGGCAAACCCCATATCCATTCTTTGGCAATTTCTAAAGCAGAATTGAGGGCATTCATTCTCTGAAAAAGGCAGAAAAGAGCATGATATCCGCACTCTTTTCATTGCACCCACAGGCAATAAGTTCTGCGATGATCTTACCTACCGCTGGGCCAAAGGTGATTCCTAGCCAGCCTAAACCTGTGGCGTGCACTAAGTTGCTATAGCGCGCATCATAGCCCAAGTAGGGAATGTCATTAGGAGTAAGAGGTCTAAACCCGCTCCACTCTTTGACCTCTTGCATTTCAAAGGGGCGTGTAAAAGTGGTGAAATTTTTCTTGATATTGTCAATCTGAGCGCGCACAACGCCCGGATCTGTGGTGTTGAGCTCGAGCTTAGAAGTGATGCGCACGGTGTCTCTGCGAGGAGTCATGGCTAAAAAGATGTCTGCAAATAGAGAAGAGGTTTTAGGCTTAAGTTCTTCGGGCATTTTAAAGGTGATGCTATAGCCCTTAGCTCCCATCATCAAAAAGTTATTATGGGTCTTTTTGAGCAGGTAGGGATTAGCCCCTGTGGCTAAAACGATGGTATCAGCACTAAACTTATTATGATTAGTGATCACGCCGCTAATTTTTTGCCCGCTAAATTCAAAATCGCGCACTTCTTCGTTGTAATAAAATTCCACCCCTGCGTTTTTGAGGTAAGCTTGCAAGCTCTCCATCACTTCTTTAGCATCCACATGGGCGTTTTCTTTGAGCAACACGCTCCCGCAAATATTCTCTTCTTTAGCAATGGGCATGTATTCTAGCGTGGCGCGAGGATCAAAGATTTCATAAGTGCTCGGGTCGTAATGCGCGCAAGATTTGATCTTTTTCTCGAAATTTTCCTGCAGGGTGTAGATCATCAATAGCCCATCTTCTTTAAACCAAAAATCCATGCCCTCATCTAGCATTTGGTGGTAGACTTCCAAACTCATCCACCCATAGCGTTCAAACAAAGCCAAAGTGCGTTTTAAAGACTTCGCATTGGCACTTCTGACAAATTTCCACAGCCATTTATAGAGTTGAGGATTGAGCCCCCAATGGATATTCAAAGGGGCTTGTCCTTTGAGCATGAGTTTGAGCGTGTCGCACACCACGCCCGGACTAGAAAGAGGGGCTTTTTTGAAAGCGGATACTAAACCCGCATTCCCAAAAGAAGTTCCATGACTGCCGTCATTTTGCTCAATGAGTGTTACCTGTCGTCCCGCCCTATGCAAGGCATAGGCACAGCTCAAACCTACAATCCCTCCGCCAATAATGACAATGTCTTTTTGCATGAATCCCCCTATGCTTTGGCGATCGCTTCAATCTCTACTAATCCATCTTTAGGAAGCTTGGCTACCTGAAAAGTCGCGCGCGCGGGGTAGGGCTCGCTAAAATAGCTCCCGTAAATTTCATTCACCACCGCGAAATCTTCTAAGTCTTTAAGCAAGATAGTCGTTTTAACCACCGCACTAAAACCTAAGCCCGCTTCTTGGAGAATGGCGCGCATGTTTTCCATCGCTTGCTTGGTCTGCTCCTTGATTCCTCCAGCAAATTCTCCACTTTTAGGATCGATACCCAGTTGCCCAGAAACAAAAACAAACCCCCCGCTTTTAATGGCTTGGGAATAGGGGCCGATGGCTTTTGGGGCGTGTTCTGTATTGACTTGTTGTTTTGATGGCATAATGACTCCTTTTTATGTTGTTCTAATCTTACTTAACTTCCATGTGCACAGGCTTGGAAATATTGTTCTTGATTTCTTCCATCTTGGCATCGGCCTGACTTTTAGTGCCATAAGGTCCAATAAGGTAGCGTTTTTGGCCATTACTGAGGTCTTGGATTTGATGGGGGTATTTCATAAAAGCCTCCATAAATTTTACATTAGGAATCTTGCTAAACACACCCACTTGTAAATAAAAACCTTTAGGCACCGCATTTACAGGTTTGATTTCAGGTTTGCTTACCTTTTCAGGTTTTACATGATCGATGGGCATCTCTTGCTTTTTGGAGGGTGGAGGGGGTGGAATTTTTGCTTCAGCCTTAGCGACTTTTGGAGCCTCTTTGGGGGCTGGGGGTGCTTTTTTGACCACCGGCTTTGCCTCAGTTTTATGAGGAGGCTTTACAGGGTGTTTCTCGGGAGTCTTGTGCGCAACTTTTTCGTGTTTCTCATGTTTTTCTTTTTCATGCTTGGTTTTTTCATGCGCATGGGAGACGCGTTTTTCATGGTTGGCAGTCTTAACCTCTTTGTGCTCTGTTCTTTTGGGTGCAGTTTTTGGATGCGTTTCTGCCTTTGGAGTAGGTGGGGCAGGTGGAGGGGTGGGTTTGTCTAAGGGACTAGCTGGGAGCATAACAGGGGTTTCGGGCATCTTTTGAGCTTGTTTGGCCTGAATGTCCTTGACAATTTGATCAAACTTGTCTTCTTCTTTTTTGGGAGATGAGTCCAAAGTGAGACTCTCAAAATTGCTTTGATTAAAAGTGTTAGGGTCTGCTTTTTGTAAGCCTAAATCATGAGTTAGAGGAGGGTTTTTAGAGGGCTCACGGGTGCTTTTGTAAAACACCACCAACACCACACCTAGGATAATAAGACTTACAGCCCCGCCTAGCAAGATTTTTTTAAGTTTAGAACCTTTTTCGTGCTCTTCGATCGCTTCATCAAATTGTCTTTTATTGATATTGAAGTCTTGATTAGATTCTGAGTTGTCCATAAATGTCCTTTAAAATACTACTACATATGCCGCGCCCAGCTTGCCCCTCTTTCCTTCGCAAACACATCATAGGGTAATACCAAAATATTAAACTGAGGAGGGAGATCGCTACTAGGAAAAGTCCGCCATTCATTGGGCAAGCCTTGCGCAAGTTTCATGGAGAGAGTCTTAGCTAGGCGGTAACCCTCGCCAAGTTCGGTATGTCCCTTATGCACATAAAGATGTAAATGTCCGGGGGTGCTGGTTTCATAGGCGGTAAAATTCATAAAGCCTTCTTCTCTCAAGAGTAACTGCGCCTTGTGATAGAAACGATCGGGAGTGCGTCCATTGTAATCAAAAACAATATTTTCTACTTTATTATTAGGGAGGATTAAATTATGGGCAAGAGTGATTTCCTTACGCCAATGCTTTTGAATGAGCATAGAGGTTAGAGTGGCATCGACTCGCTCAAATTTATCGTAATAACAACGGCCTAAGTAGGTAACGCGCTCTCCAAGACCAGATTGCTTGAGATAGTAATGACTTGTCTGCATTTTAATGAGCTGTAAATCCATCTCTACCATGGGCTTCCTTTAAAAAATTGCTTGATTATAGACCTGAAACCCTTGTGTCAAGGCCTTAATTTCCTCTTTAATGGAGCTGTGATCTGCGTTGAGATTGTGCAAAACTTCGGCAATCTTATCTGCAATAAAAGCAAACTCTGTTGTGCTCATGCCTCGACTTGTGAGTGCGGGTGATCCTAAGCGAATGCCGCTCGTGATAAAAGGGCTTCTTGTTTCTTGTGGCACAGTGTTTTTATTCACAATGATACCAACCCTTCCCAAAGCCTCTTCAGCCTCTTTTCCGCTAAAATCTTTAAAACGCATGAGTAATAAATGGTTATCACTCCCGCCACTGACTAAGTCAAACCCATGTTTTAAAAGCCCCTCAACCAAAACTTGCGTGTTGGCTTTAACCTGTTGGGCGTAGGTCTTCCAAGTAGGTTTTAAGTTCTCTAAGAATCCCACTGCCTTAGCTGCAATCACATGCATCAAAGGCCCCCCTTGAGTGCCCGGAAAAAGGGCTTTGTCGATCTTCTTGGCCAATTCCTCATCATTGCTAAGAATCAAGCCCCCTCTAGGACCTCTGAGAGTTTTATGTGTGGTGCTACTGACTACATGGCAGTGAGGGAAGGGGTGGGGGTGTTCGCCTGCCACCACCAGCCCGGCAATGTGAGCCACATCGCCCATCAACAACGCGCCCACAGAGTCGGCAATTTCTCTAAAGCGCTTGAAATCGATTTCTCTAGGGTAGGCTGAGAACCCACAAACTAATAATTTAGGGCGCACGATTTGGGCAATTTTAAGCACCTCTTCATAATCGATCCAGCCTTCTTGGTTCACTCCATAGTGAAAACCCTGAAAATGCTGTCCGGTAACACTCACCTTAGAGGCGTGGGTTAAATGCCCACCACTGCTAAGCTCCATACTCAAAATCTTGTCATGGGGTTTTAGCAAAGCGTGGTAGATTGCCATATTGGCTTGACTGCCCGAATGGGGTTGCACATTGGCAAATTGGCAATTAAATAATGTCTTAGCCCGCTCAATGGCTAATTTTTCCACCTGATCTACTACTTCACAGCCCCCATAATAACGCTTAAAAGGATACCCCTCTGCATACTTATTGGTAAGCACGCTCCCCATCGCTTCCATCACACTCTCAAAAGTATAATTTTCACTAGCGATCATCTCCAAATGCTCGCTTTGGCGCGTTAACTCAGCCTCAATTAGATTAAAAATTTCTGGATCGCTCTGTTCCAAATGGAAAACTTTAGACATGTTTGTCCTTATTTTCAGGTTTCATTGCAGGGAATAAAATTACATCTTTGATAGTTTTAGAATTGGTGAGCAACATCACCAAGCGATCAATGCCAATCCCTTCCCCGGCTGTAGGAGGCATGCCATGCCCTAGGGCCCACACATAGTCGCTATCCATAAATTGCGCCTCTTCATCCCCGCTCTCTTTTGCTCTCACCTGTTCTTCAAAGCGTTGGTATTGATCTAGGGGATCGTTGAGTTCGCTAAACCCATTGGCGATCTCTTTACCCGCGATGAAGAGCTCGAAGCGATCGGCAATGTTAGGGTCTGTGTCGTTACGGCGCGCTAGAGGACTGATTTCAATGGGATATTCCGTAATAAAAGTAGGATTGATCAGCTTAGATTCCACGCACAAATCAAAGGCTTCAGCGAGCAATTTGCCATGTGTGATTAAACCTTCCAGCTTAACCCCCTGCTTTTCCAAGAAAGCTTGCAAAAGCGCACTATTCTCTACTATGCTATTTTCTAACCCTCCAATCTCTATAAGAGCCTGTTTAAAACCTAGCACTCTTATCGCGCTAAAATCGATGGTGTGCTCTTGGTAAGTGATCTGTGTGGGTAAATTTAACGCTTGTAATAATTCTTCAAAGAGCTCTTTGGTGAGCGCGATTAGGTCTTCATAGGTTTTATACGCCCAATAAAATTCCAGCATGGTAAATTCGGGGTTGTGGGAGTGATCCATGCCCTCATTTCTAAAATTGCGGTTGATCTCAAACACCGCTTCAAACCCCCCAACTACAAGGCGTTTTAGATACAATTCAGGGGCAATGCGCAAATAACGCTCCACCTCTAGGGCGTTGTGGTAGGTGATAAAGGGGCGCGCGTTGGCTCCTCCGGCAATGGGGTGCATCATCGGGGTTTCCACCTCTAAAAAGCCCTTTTGCTCAAAAAAACGGCGGATGATCGCCACAATTTGGCTACGAGTTTTAAAAACCTCTTTAACTTCCGGGTTGGCGATCAAGTCCACATAGCGTTGGCGGTAGCGCAATTCAATATCGCTTAATCCATGAAACTTTTCAGGCAAAGGTACGATGGCTTTAGTGAGTATTTTATAAGAAGTGGCGTGTAGACTAAGCTCATTGGTCTTAGTAACAAAGGGATAACCCTCCACATTCACAATGTCGCCCACTTCTACACATTTTTTAAAGCTATCAAAGGCCTCTTTACCCAAGTCATTTTGAGACAAATACACCTGCACGAGCGCACTTTGATCTTCTATTTTTAGAAAACAAGCCTTGCCCATCAAACGGATAAAGCGCACCCGTCCCACTAAAGCATGGGAGCTAGCGGGGTCTTTTTGCCCCTCTGTGAGGGTTTTAAAAGCTTCTAAAAACTGCGCATTGCTTAGAGTGCGTTGGACTTGGTTGTTATAAGGGTTCTGCGCCAATGAGCGTAGAAGATCACCCTTTTGGATGCGTTGCTGGATATAAGGATTACTAAACATGAAAACTCTTAGTTAGATGGAAATGCGTCTTGACTCTTTTGTTTGACTTCATTGGCTTTATTCTGAATGGTTTCCCCTAGTTTTTGCACTTCAGGTCGGCGCATCACATAGGAGGCCACCTCTTGCATGGTGGGGTAAAACTGGCTGTGGGCGCGCAGATAGGTATCCAAAGGTTTCATAAAGCTAAAATGAGAAACCCCATAGAGCAAGAAAGCGAATACAAGATATATCTTTGCGCAGGCAAAGAAAAACCCCAAAACCCTATCAATAGCTCCCAAGTTACTCAGCCCAACCGCCTTGCTCACGATCACCCCTCCAATCAAAAAGGCGATCCAAACACCGGCTAAGACAATCGTAAAGCCGATAAGACTTTCTATAGATGTGTTATGAAAATTATGCACATGGGTAGAGAACAACACGCCTGCATCGTTAGCAAACCTAGAACCCAACCACACCCCACACACAATTCCTAGAATGCCTGCAATTTCATCGATCAGGCCATTATAAAAACCACGAATACCTGCAATAAGAACAATAGCAACTAAAGCCACATCAATATAATCCATCACGCATTCCAAGTGAATTTAAGACAATCTATCCTAGAATTATAAACTCTGTAAGCTTAATTTTACATCCAGTCTAAGGAGTTCTGTTGCCTTCACTAGGGCTTAAACATCATACATGGGATTGGCTAGTATTCCGTGTGCACTGGGGGCTAGCCCTAATTTTTCTAACTCCACTCTACATAGGCTCACTTCTTACAAAGCATCCCTTATTGCTTGTAGCCACAGAGAGTTTGTTAGCCCCTCTAAGCGTATTGGTTTATTTGTGCGTAGAGAAACGCAGGGCTTTTGGGTTTGGATTTTTAGTAGGCCTAGGGATGTTTTATTGGTCTGCTCTGAGTTTTCGCTACAGCGATTATAGCTTTCTTGTTCCCTTAATGATCGCCCTTGTCGCTCTTTGTTATGGCGGAGTGTTTTACCTGCTTTGTTGGCGTTCTTCTCCTATTTATCGCGTGCTTAGTCTTTGGCTAGCTAGCTATATCCACCCCTTTGGCTTTGACTGGTTTGTGCCTGAGTCTCTTTTTGCCTACTCTGTATTCAAAGTGGATAAACTCAGCTTTTTATGCATTCTTAGCGCTATCGCTCTTTTAAAACCCCAACCAGAAGGGGAGCGGCTTTTATTCTTAAAATCTCACACACATTTCTATACCAAGTTCCTAGCCTCTTTTCTGCTGGCCTTGAGTATAGATTGGCAACCCCAAGCCATCCCCCCTATTTTGCCCCCTATGCAGGTGGTAACTACCCACACCGCCCAAGATGTCAAATGGCAACAAACCCATTTAGACACCATCGTAGCACAAAATTTCCAAACGATCCAAAAAGCCATCGTGGCACACAAAAGTATCGTTATTTTGCCTGAAACCGCCTTTCCCTTTGTGCTTAATACAAGTGAGGTGCTTTCTGATTTGCTTGCTTTGAGCGAAAAAATAACTATCATCACCGGCGGACTCTATAAGAAGGGTCATATCATCTACAACTCCACTTATGTGTTTCACAACAACACCTATCAATACGCCCACAAGGTGATTTTAGCCCCCTTTGGAGAAACCATGCCTCTCCCCAAATTCTTAGCTAATTATCTTGACTCGGTTTTCTTTGGTCCTAATGCTTTCAAATTGGGAAGCGGGGAAGTCTTTAAAAATTTTGACATCGCGGGCTTCAAATTTAGGCCCTTAGTTTGTTACGAAGGCACTTCCATGCAGGCATACCCACACAGCCCGCAAACTTTCATTGTCATTAGCAATAATGGTTGGTTTGTGCCCAGTATTGAACCCTTTTTGCAAAGAATGCTTTTAAAATATTATGCGCGGCGTTTTCAAAAAATCATTATCCACAGCACCAATCTTTCTCCCTCCTATATCTTAATGCCTACTCTCCTAGGCGATCAAAACAAGGATTTTTAATGTTAGAAGCCACGCATTTAGGCCATCGTTTTGAGCACTGGCTCTATCAAGACATCCATTTGCAAGCAAAAGCGGGCGAATCCATCGCATTATTGGGAGTGAGTGGGAGTGGAAAATCCAGTCTTTTAAACCATCTCTCAACCATGTTGCCACCCTTAGAGGGGCATGTGCGCTTATTAGAGCACCCCAATATCTACGCCTTGCCTCTTAAAACTCTCCTAGATATTCGCCGCCACCATGTAGGAATTATTTTCCAAGCACATTATCTCTTTAAGGGTTTCAACGCCCTAGAAAATCTTCAAGTGGCTTCAATTTTGAGCCAACAACCTATTCAAAAGGAGCTATTAGAAACATTGGGCATAGCCCATGTGCTCTCTCAAAGCGTGGGGGAACTCAGTGGAGGGCAACAACAACGCCTCTCTATCGCGCGTATTCTCACCAAGAAACCCAAGATTATCTTTGCTGATGAGCCTACAGGAAACTTAGACAGCACTACAGCTTTAGGAGTTATGGAGGCGATGCAAAACTATATCCACACCCAACAAGGCGCGTTGATCCTAGCCACTCATGATGAGAAAATGGCGCGCCATTGCACGCGCACCTATCTTTTAGAAAACCAACGCTTACGCCTAGTGTAGTTTAAAATCATAGCTTAAGGATGTCATCATATAGCTACGATCTTGAGTGGAGGGGGCAAATTTTTGATTAGGCGCGTCAAAATAAGCCACCTTATAACCCCTGTGCATAGAAATTTGATAGCCATTGATACGCAACATCAAATGTAGATGCTTCCAATCGTATTTGCAAGTGAGGCCCAAACTTTGCGCATACGCCCTAGGACCTGTGGTGATCTTGCCCAAGAGAAACCAAGAAAAGTTTTTAAACTTGCCCCCTATGAGAGCGTGGGCAGTGAGGGCGTTAGCATCATAGAGGTTAGTGTAAGCATCTTCATAGGGGGTGTCATCCGTGGTGTCAAAAGACACGGGTGATCCATTCCATCCAAGTTGCGCATTAGCATTACCAAAATTCTTATAAACACCCCAACCAAAGTAATAATCATGGATGTAAAAGCGTTGGCGCACCAATAGAGTTGCGGTATTTTTGCCCACTAAATTACCCCGATAGTAGGTTTTTGCTAGAGTGGCACTATAAATGGGAAACCACGCAAAGACATCTGTTTGTATTTTCCATTTTCCCGGAGTAAAGATCGCATTAGCCTGCAGACCGGGCGCGTTGAAATTTTTGGGATAAAACCATAAAAATGGCATGACAGTAAAGTGCTTGGAGTTCCAAGCTAGACTGAGAGCATGCATGCCATAATTAGTGCGTCTGCCATCAGGAAACTCATAGCTCACAGGCGCATAAAAATCCCGAATGAATTGGATATTAGCCAACCCACGCCCATAAGTGCTAAACCACACAAGCTTAAGATGTTTGAATTGGACAAACGCTTCAAATCCCTGATTAAAGCCTCTTAGAAATAGAGCCTCTTTGCTCACATAACGCCCTAGCTTGATACCAAAAATATCTTTATAGCTATAATCCAAATAGGCGTTATAAAGAATGTAGTTTTTGGCATGCACGCTATCCTCATAGCGCGAGTGTCTCCAAGGAGCGTTCATCAAATACCCCTCCCAACGCCCCATATAATACCAGTTAGCCGGTTGAAATTCTGAATTGTCCCCACTCTGATCGACAAGTGTCTTTGTCGAGTCGTAAGCCAAGCCACCTAACTCGCCCCCAATGCCTACTTTCAAGCGTTGGGTGTCTATGGACTTGGGCAACAAATCCATATCTATTTGCAATGCACCAATAGCTGTAACATAACTGCCCGTGGGGTAGAGTCCCTTAGCAGAATTGATGGGGGAATTATTAAAACCTATGCGTGAAAAGGATCCCATCTGCCCACTTACCTGATAATCTAAGGCGTAGAGGAACAGAGGGACAAAAAGCAAAAAAGACTCAGGCAAGGTTCAAACTCGTAAGAGGCATCGCCCCTAAAGTTTGCTTGTTAAACAAAAGCAATAGAAGCTAAGATGGAAGCATCACCCCTTCTAATAGCTGTTCTGTGGATACTGGTATAACCCCCATTGCGGGTGGCGTATTTGGGGGCCAGCTCGGTTACTAGCTTATGAGTGGCGTGTTTGTCTTGTAGATAAGAAAACACATAGCGATGCGCGTTAAAATCGCCCTTTCTAGCTATGCTTACGAGCTTTTCAATATAAGATTGCAATTCCTTTGCTTTGAAAACCCCTGTTTCAATTTTCTCATGTGTGATTAAAGAAATGGCAAGATTTTTGAGCAAGGCCTTTCGATGCGCGCTGGTGCGGCCCAATTTTCTAAAACGATTCTGGTGTCGCATTAACTCTCCTGATTTTTGATTTTATCTAACTTGGTCTCTAAAGATGCCCTGAACTCTGCTGAAATTTCAGAACCTACAGGATAACCCAATCCCTCTAATTTTTCAGCAATTTCATCATAAGACTTCTTGCCAAGATTTTTAATATTTTTGAGCTCGTAAGCGTCCATAAGCACTAACTCGCCCACATACTTAAGCCCGATTTTATCCAAGCAATTAAAGCATCTCGCGCTCAAATTCAGCCCCTCAATTTCCATCAAGAGGTCTCTCTCCAAGCCCTCTTCTAAATGGGCATTGCCTTTGTAATCGGCAATATTTGTGTTAAAGATGTGCATTTGGGCGTTCATGGTTCTAATTGCCTCTTGGAAGGCGCGTTGAGGGTCTACTTGCCCATCGCTCTCAATCTCAAAAATGAGTTTCTCGAAATTGGGATTGCCATCCACGAGCATGTTTTCAATGTTATAAACCACTTTTTTAATAGGTGTAAAATAGGCATCTAGGGGGATATAATCGCTAGAAATGTAGCCTCGAATGCTCTCGGAAGGCACATATCCCATGCCCTTTTGCACAATAAGAGAAAACTCTAAATGCGCATCTTCATTGATTGTGGCTAGATAGGCATCATGGTTGACCACGCTAATTTCTTCGTTTTCTAAATCTTTACCGCTTAATTTGGCTGGGCCTTTGAAAGTATAATGCACCACCACTTGATCGTTCTGGGCGCTGTCTAAATGCTTGCCAACCAAGCGGATATTCTTCAAATTGGCGATAAACAAAGCCATATCCTCAGAAATCCCGCGCAACGAG
Organism: Helicobacter felis ATCC 49179; assembly: GCF_000200595.1. Classification (NCBI taxonomy): domain Bacteria; kingdom Pseudomonadati; phylum Campylobacterota; class Epsilonproteobacteria; order Campylobacterales; family Helicobacteraceae; genus Helicobacter; species Helicobacter felis. The sequence continues at coordinate 1,294,668 of NC_014810.2, forward strand.
TCAAACTCGTGGTTAACCCCTTCAACTTTGATCCCAATGGGTGCATAGCCTACAGAACTTAAGAGCAAGAATCGTCTTAGAGGGTGGGCTAGTGTGATAGCATAACCCGCTTCAAAGGCAGAGACACACACTTTGATGTGTCTATCGCTAATCTTCTCCACACTGATATCCATAGGTGCTTGTGGAGCTACTTTAATCACTTTCATGCAATCCCCTATTATTTAGAATAGAGCTCAACAATCAATCTCTCTTCAAGAGGCAAGCTCACTTCATCTCTTTCAGGATAACGGGTGAAAATGCCAAACTTTTTATCCTTGTCCACATCAATCCAAGGCACGATCCCCACTTGATTGGTGAGTTCCACTGCGCGCGTGATTTGAGGGTTTTCCTTGCTTTTTTCTTTGATTTCGATCTTTTGCCCACTCTTAATAAAGGCGGAAGGAATATCCATGCGCTTACCATCCACCAAAATATGTCCATGTGTTACGAGCTGGCGCGCAAAACTACGCGTTGTTGCAAAACCCATGCGATAAACCACATTGTCTAAGCGGCGCTCTAACAAGCGGACTAAATTTTCCCCCGTATTGCCCTCCATACGATTGGCTTCTCTAAAAATCGAGCGGAACTGCTTTTCCGAAATGCCATACATCGCTTTAGCTTTTTGCTTTTCGCGTAATTGCAAGCCATAGTCTGAAATCTTGCCGCGTCTTTGCCCGTGTTGTCCGGGACCATAGGCGCGTTTATCCAACGCGCTCTTGCCGCTCAAACGGCGTTCACCCTTAAGAAATAAAGAAATCCCAAAACGGCGTTCTAATTTCTCAACTGCACCTCTATATCTTGCCATATACTCTCCTTACACTCTTCTTCTTTTGGGAGGACGGCAACCATTATGAGGTAGGGGTGTGATGTCTTTGATCCAAAGCACCTTAATGCCCTCAATGCTTCCTACACTCTTAATGGCTGTCTCGCGCCCACTTCCGGGCCCCTGCACTTTAATGCCCACTTCTTTAATGCCATGTTCTTTAGCTTTGCTCATCGCGCTCTCTACAGCTTGCTGGGCAGCGTAGGGAGTGGATTTTTTAGACCCTCTAAAGCCCAAGCCTCCAGCAGTCGCCCAACAAATAGCATTACCCATCTCGTCTGTAACGGTGATATTGGTATTGTTGAAAGAGGCGGCAATATAGACAATACCTCGCGCGATATTTTTCTTAACAATTTTCTTTTTAATGCCGGTTCTCTTGGCCATGCGCTCTCCTTACTTACTGCCTACAGTTTTCTTTTTGCCCTTGCGGGTGCGTGCGTTGTTTTTAGTGGTTTGACCGCGCACAGGCAAGCCTTTGCGGTGTCGAATGCCCCGATAACTTCCCAAATCCATCAGTGCTTTAATGTCCATCTGCACCTTTTTGCGCAAATCCCCTTCTACTATGTGATTAGCCTGAATTTCTTTAGTGATACTAGAAACTTCATCTTCACCCAATTCATGGACGCGTTTATCCAAGGAGATGCCCACCTTGTGCAAAATATCCCTAGAGCTTTTTAAGCCTATGCCATAGATGTAGGTCAAAGCATATTCGATGCGTTTTTTCTTGGGTAAATCAACCCCTGCGATCCTTGCCATGTCTATCCTTGTCTTTGTTTATGTTTAGGAGTGGTGCAAATCACACGAATCACACCCCGCCTTTTGATCACTTTACACTTATCGCACATTTTCTTTACAGAGGGTCTAACTTTCATTTTTTCTCTCCTTATCTTAAGCAAAACCTCTATTCTAACTATCTTTGGTTAGAACTAACTTAATCACTCACTTGTAACGGAAAGTGATCCGCCCCTTGTCCAAGCTATAGGGCGTGAGCTCCAAGCGCACCCGATCGCCTAGCGCGATGCGGATATAGTGCATGCGCATTTTCCCAGAAATACGGCACAGCACAACATGCTTATTGTCCAATTCCACCTTAAAAGTAGCATTGGGTAAACACTCAATCACCTTCCCATCTACTTCTATCACATCATCTTTTGCCATCAAGCCTCCGTTAAAATTTGCGCTCTTTTGCCCACCATCGCGATAGTGTGTTCGTAATGGCTAGTGCGCAAGCCATCTACAGACACCACACTCCATTTGTCTTCCAAAATTTTAGGCTCGCCCTGTTTTTGACAGATCATAGGTTCTATACAAAAAACCATACCCTCTTTAATTTTTGGACCACTATTGGGCTTACTGGAGGGTTCTAGGTAGTTAGGGATAGAGGGCTCTTCATGAGGGCTACGCCCAATCCCATGCCCACAAAATTTTTCCAAAGGCACAAAGCCCTTTTGTCTAATAAGAGTTTCTAAAATATGACTTAGCTCTTTAAAGCGCATCCCTACTTCTAGGTAGGCAATTCCTTCATAAAGCGTATCCTTAGCACAGGCAATTAGGGCTTGATCTTTTTTAGAAACCTCTCCTACGCCCAAAGTGATCGCCGCATCGCCAAACCACCCTTGTACTTGTGCCCCCAAATCTAAGCCTATAATATCTCCACTGCGCAACTTGTAATCTGTAGGAATCCCATGGATAGCCACTTCGTTCAGCGAAGTGCAAAGCGTGTTAGGGAAACCATAAAGCCCTTTGAAAGCGGGCTTGGCATTGAGTTTGTGGATATGTTCTTCAGCTAAAGCATCTAACTCCAACAAGCTCATGCCCACTTGGATTTTTTCACTCAGCAATTTGAGAGTCTGCCCCACCACAGCCCCCGCCCTACGTAGTGCCTCAATCTCCTTAGGGTTGCGGATGGCGATCGCCATTAAAAGCCTACAGCACTCAGGGTTTTATATTTGCCCATATAAATTTGTGCTTCGATCTTTTTCATAGTATCAATGGCCACTTGCACCACAATGAGCACCGCCGTGCCCCCAAAATAAAAGGGCACGCCCATTGCCTTGACCAAAATCCAAGGCAGAGTAGAAATAATGGCTAAATACAAAGAACCCCAAAAAGTCAAGCGACTCGCCACGGTGTTCAAGAAGTTCGAAGTCCCTTCACCTGGTCTTAGCCCCGCAATAAAGCCTCCATTGCGCTTCAAATTATCTGCAATATCTTTAGCGTTAAAGACGATGGAGGAATAAAAGTAGGCAAAAAAGATAATCAGCAAAAACATTAAGATATTGTAGGCGTAGCCATGTGGGTTGAGAAAATCTGCGATAGCCTGTAAAACCTTATTGGAAGAGGCCTGCAAAATCGTAGAGGGGAAAACCAAAAGTGCAGAAGCAAAAATGGGAGGGATTACTCCGCTCAAATTTAATTTAATGGGGATATAGTTCATGATGCGTTTATTCTGATTTTGCATCATCACCTTGCGGGCGTAAGAAATGGGAATGCGCCGTTCAGCCAACTCCACATAGATAATCGCAAAGATAGTTGCTAGGACAATTGCTATGATCCCAATTAAAACCAAAACATTGATCACACCCGTATTCACAAGATTAAAAGTCCCCGCAATGGCTGAAGGGATACCAGAGACAATACCTGCAAAGATGATAAGGCTAATCCCATTGCCCACCCCTCTTTGGGTGATCTGCTCGCCAATCCACATCAATAACATTGTACCCGTGAGCATGGAGAAAGTGGCCAAAATCAAAAAAGTTTGCATAGAAACCATGATCGCCCCATTGGGCCCATGCCCAATAGAACGCAGTCCAAAGGAGACACTAAGAGCCTGAATGATGGTAATCCCAATGGTAGCATAGCGCACAATTTGCATATATTTTTGCATGCCATCACGCTCTTTTTTCATCTTGGCTAAGTTGGGAAAAGTTGCGCTCAAGAGCTCCATGATAATGGAGGCGGTGATATAGGGCATGATCCCCAAAGAAATAATGCTCAAGCGAGAAACTGCATTTCCGCTAAACATGTTGAAAAGCCCTAAAGCATTGCTAGAGTTGCTATCAAAAAAGGACTTGATGGCGGCTAGGTCCACCCCGGGAATGGGGATGTAAGCCAACACTCTATAGAGGAATAAATACCCTAGAGTGATAAAAATCTTGGTTGCAATGGCTTTTGTCATTTTTGCCCGCTGGTGCGAATTCTTTCATCTTGAATCTTGGGTGCTAAATCCTTAGCTCCTGCCCCAATGAGTTTGATTTTTTCAATATAGGAGGGAAAGGGATGCACTTTTTTAATGAGCTCTAAACTCAAAGTTTCTAACTCAAAAATTTCCTTATGTTTAGAAACATTGATCGCATAAACTAGGCCCTTAGTGCGGCTTCTAAAACCCACTTTAGGCAAACGGCGTTGTAAGGGCTGTTGTCCTCCCTCAAAACCGCGTTTTTGTTTGTAACCTGTGCGCGCGGTTTGTCCTTTGCCTCCCCTAGTGGCCGTTTTACCCATACCAGAGCCTTGTCCACGACCCACACGCTTAATTTTTTTGACACTGCCCTTAGCCGGACTTAATTTTTCTAATGCCATAAAAAACTCCTATCCTTTGATTTTAGAGAGCGCATCAAAGGTGGCACGCACTACATTATAGGGGTTGTTAGATCCCAAGGATTTGGTCAAAATATCCTTAATACCAGCTAACTCGATCATAGGGCGTGTCGATCCCCCGGCAATCACACCCGTCCCTTCAGAGGCGGGTTTGAGCAGAATGCGACTCGCATTGTACTTACACTCAATGTCATGGGCGATAGTCGTGCCCTTGATCTTAACCTCAATGATGTTTTTAAACGCATCATCAATGGCCTTCTTAATCGCATCTGGCACTTCCTTAGCCTTGCCTAAGCCAAAGCCCACAAGACCATTTTTATTGCCCACAACCACTAAGGCATTAAAACGGAAACGCCGCCCGCCTTTCACTACTTTAGTAACGCGCCCAATATTCACCACAACTTCTGAAAACTCTTCTCTATTAATCTCCATGCCCATCCTTAAAGCGCAATCTCTTGTTCGCGTAAAGTCTCTGCAAAAGCAGCCACGACTCCATGGTATAAGTATCCATTGCGATCGTAGACCACCTTAGTGATTCCCTTCTGCTTAAGACTTTCTGCAAAGATCAGCGCAAGCTTTTTGCTATCTTCTACATTTTTCCCCAGCCCTAGTTTTTTGCCATCCACATGCGCCAAAGTCGCGTGTGCGTTATCATCAATGGCTTGGGCATAGAGATGTTTATTGGATCTAAAAATACTCACACGGGGACGCTCCTGCGTGCCAAAAACCTTAGATCGCACACGCATTTTGCGCTTAACTCTTTGGAGTTTCTTTTTTGCTAAAACACTAGCTGTCATGTTCGTTCCTTATTTTTTAGCGGTTTTGCCAGCTTTGCGTAAAATAATTTCATCGCTGTATTTAATGCCCTTGCCTTTGTAGGGTTCTGGGGGGCGATAAGCACGAATATCTGCAGCAAGTTGGCCAATTTGTTGCTTATCACTCCCTTTGAGAGTGATGGTGTTTTTATCCACAACCACCTCCACACCTTCAGGGATGGGATGTTTTACCGGATGGCTAAACCCCAAACTGAGTTCCAAAACCTTATGACCTAGAGCCGCTTTGTAGCCTACTCCATTGATTTCTAAGACTTTGCTAAAGCCTTTATCCAAACCTACGACAATATTATGCGCTAAGGCATTATAAGTTCCCCAAAACGCGCGACTCTGCGCCCCCTCACCAACAGGCTCAAAGCGTAGAGAATCTCCCTCCAACACGATGTTAACACGCCCACGCGTCTCCAAAACTTGGCTTGTCTTGCTATTTTTAAAATGCAAGTTAGTGCCTTCAACATTCACCTGCACCCCACTAGGGATTTTAATCACTCTTTTACCAATTCTTGACATGCCACACTCCTACCAAATGCTACAAAGCACCTCGCCGCCTACATTTTGCTTGTAAGCTTCTTCATTAGTGATCACGCCCTTGGAGGTGCTGACCACAATCACCCCATACCCGTTTTTAAAGCGTTTGAGCTCACTGGCTTGTTTATAAAGCCTGCGCCCCGGTTTGCTTAATCGTTTGATTTCGCTGATGACCGCACGCCCCTTATCATCATAGGCCAATTCCACAGAGATAAAGTTTTTCCCTTCTTTTTGCACCACTTGGTAATTGGTAATAAAACCACGATTTTTAAAAATCTCCAAGATAGACACCACGATTTTAGCGTAATAGAGCTCTGTAACCTCCAAACGACGCATGCTCGCATTCCGAATGCGTGTCAGAGAATCCGCGACAATATCATTGACCATGTATGCCCCTTACCAACTAGCTTTTCTAAGACCGGGGATCAAACCCTCGTTGCCCATTTTGCGCAAACAAACCCGACACAATCCAAAATCGCGATAGACTGAATGGGGGCGTCCACAGATATTACAACGGGTGTAAGCCCGCGCCCTAAACTTCGCTTTCCTATGGGTCTTTGCGATCATCGATTTTTTAGCCATTAGTGCCCTTTAGAAAAGGGCATTCCAAGCAATTCTAGCAATTTGAATGCCTCCTTATCGTTATTTGTAGAAGTAATAATAGCGATGTTGAGTCCGTGTGTAACCATGATGTCATCGTAGACTACCTCAGGGAAAATCAACTGCTCATTGAGACCAAAACCATAATTCCCCCGCCCATCAAACCCATTTTTAGAAACCCCTCTAAAGTCTTTTACCCTAGGAAGTGCAATCACAATCAATTTTTCTAAAAAGTTAAACATGATCTTATTTCTAAGTGTTACCTTAACACCCACCGCCATGTTTTCGCGAATTTTAAACCCTGCTACAGATTTTTTCGCCTTAGTGATCACAGCCTTTTGGCCTGCGATGAGCGAGAGGGTTTGGGCAATATTTTGCATAATCTTGGCATCTTTAGCATAATCCCCTGCCCCGACACTAAGCACAATCTTTTCCAGCTTAGGCAACAACATAGGATTTTTAATCCCTAACTCCTCTGCTAACTTTTTCTTCACTTCTTTGTCATAGAAGCTCTTCAAGCCGTACATCGCGCTCACTCCTTCTCTTTCTTAACATTAGAGATGTGGATAGGCATCTCTTTAAAAATATGCCCGGTTTGAGGATTTTCTTCATTAGGGTTTGGTTTTAGTGCCTTTTTAGCCAGCTTGCAACCCTCTACCAATAGTGTAGATTTCTTAGGGAAAACAGCTAACACTTTGCCCACCTTACCTTTATCATCTCCGGCGATGATTTTGACCATATCGTCTTTTTTAATCTTGCACTTCATTAAAGGACCTCCGGAGCCAAAGAAATGATTTTCATAAAATTGGCATAACGCACTTCTCGGCTTACGGGGCCAAAAATGCGTGTGCCAATGGGATCTCTTTTGGCATCTAAAATCACTGCAGCATTATCATCAAAACGAATCAGAGAACCATTAGGGCGTTGCACTTCCTTTTTAGTGCGCACGATCACCGCCTTAACCACCTGTCCTTTCTTGACTTTGCCATTAGGAATAGCTTTTTTGACAGAAGCAACAATCACATCGCCCACACTCGCATAGCGTTTGTGGCTTCCTCCTAAAACCTTGATACACATAATCTCTTTGCCACCGCTATTATCTGCGACAACTAACCTCGTAAAACTCTGTATCATGAAACTCCCTTCACTAAAATCTCTTTAAGAGCAAAGGTTTTAGTTTTTGATATAGGTTTGCACTCAATCGCGCTCACAAAATCTCCTACTTGAGAGGTATTTTGGCGATCGTCGATGGTGTATTTTTTGAAACGCTTAACAATCTTGCGGTATTTTTTGTGCAATACTTTTCTCTCCACCAAAATCACGGCACTGCAAGCATCTATTTTATTGACTACTTTCCCTTGAATGGTGCGTTTATGGGGTTGTTTAGTTTCCATTAAGACCTCTTTAAGGCGCTGAGCGCAGTGTTAATACGGGCAATGTCTTTACGCACCGCTCTAACCTCATTAGGGTTTTTGATTTGCATGGTTTTGAGTTTGATACGCAACTCAAAGAGTTCTAACTTCTTTTCCTTGAGCAACTTTTCTAACTCCTTTCTATCCTTCTCTCTCAATTCAGTAAATTTCATTTTCACTCTCTCTAGTTACAATTTTTGTCCTGAAAGGCAATTTTCTCTGTGCTAAAGTCAGAGCCTCTCTAGCTAAACTCTCCTCAATCCCTAGCATCTCATAGACAATGCGACCCGGTTTGATATTCATCACCCATTTTTCTACAGAACCCTTACCTTTACCCATCCGAGTTTCTAAGGGTTTGGCTGTCAGAGGCTTATCGGGGAAAACTCGAATCCACACCTTACCTGCTCTTTTAATATGGCGAGTCATGGCTACCCTTGCAGCCTCAATCTGACGCGAATCGATACGGCCATGTTCAACAGCCTTGATTCCAATATCTCCAAAGGCTAGCTTAACCCCCCTAGTAGATTTTCCCCGATTTCTGCCTTTCATCTGCTTGCGATACTTCGTTTTTTTAGGCATTAACATAGCTATTCTCTCCCTCTTCTAGTGCGCCCTCTAGGGGTTCTCTCTTCGCCTTCTTCTTCGCGTTTTTCTGCTTGGATACCTTTTTGAAGCACCTCACCTTTAAAGATCCAAACCTTTACGCCAATGATTCCATAAACGGTCATAGCTTCTGCAAAACCATAATCAATTTTAGCTCGTAGAGTATGCAAAGGCACACGCCCTTCCATATACCACTCTGTGCGCGCGATCTCAGCTCCAGCCAAACGCCCTGAAACACGCACCTTAATTCCCCGTGCTCCAGACTTCATGGCTGTTTGCATCACTTTTTTCATAGCTCTTCTAAAAGCTACCCGTTTTTCTAATTGAGTCGCCACATTCTCAGCGACCAATTGTGCATCGGCTTGAGGGCGTTTGACCTCTTTAATGCTCAAGGCAATGTCCCTTTTGATAAGATTTTTCAAAGAAACTTTGATCTTTTCAATATCGACACCCTGCTTACCAATAATGAGCCCTGGTCGGGCAGCCACAACAGTGATGCGCAACTTTTTAGCAGCCCGCTCGATCACGATTTCGCTCACCCCTGCGTAATACAATTCTTTTTTAAGAAACTTGCGGATACGATGGTCTTCCTCGATATTCTGCACTGTATCGTGCGTTCCGGGAAACCACCTAGAAGCCCAATTCTTATTGATTCCTAATCTCAAACCAATCGGATTAACCTTTTGACCCATTTAGTTGCTTCCTCCCTTTTTACCTACTTTAACAAGGATATGCGCTGTGGGTTTTCGAATAGCGGTCGCTCTACCTCTAGCGCGGGGCATGTGGCGTTTGAGCACGGGACCTGCATCTACACGACAGCTCAAAACAGATACAGACTTAGAATCATGCCCACCATTGTAGACGGCCGCACTGATTACTCTTGAGAGAATCCGCGCCGCCTTATTGGGCGTGAATTCTAGGCGCGCAATGGCCACCTCTGCATTCATGCCCTGTACTTGTTTAGCCAGCAATCTCGCCTTGGTGGGAGACAGCCTGCTATATCGAAGTAACGCCGTGCTCATTTGCATTCCTTTATGTATTTTTCTGCCATGTTTACTTGCCTATCTTCTTTTGCACTGTGCCTTTATGCCCTTTAAAAGTGCGTGTGGGCGCAAATTCACCGAGCTTATAGCCAACATGGTTTTCAGTAATATAAACAGGGATAAAGATCCGCCCATTGTGCACGCTATAAGTTAACCCAATCATTTCAGGTAAAATGGTGCTACGGCGCGACCAAGTTTTGATAGGCTTATTATCTTTTTTAGCTTTATGCTTGAGTGTTTTATCCATGAGGTGCTTATCAATGAAGGGACCTTTTTTAATCGACCTTCCCATTGCTATTTACCTTTCTTTCGTGAAATGATTAGGCGATCGCCAGCCTTTTTGCGTCTAGTTTTATAACCCTTAGCTGGTAGACCCCAAGGCGAAACAGGATGGCCACTAGAGCCTGTTTTACCTTCACCACCACCATGGGGGTGATCCACAGGGTTCATAGCACTTCCGCGCGTTTGAGGCCGCACACGCTTATAGCGATTGCGTCCTGCTTTCCCAATGCTAGTATTGATAAAATCTTCATTACCCACTACACCAATGGTGGCCATACATTCGCTTAAAATGTAGCGCATCTCCGCACTAGGCATTCTCAAAATTGTATACTTGCCCTCTCTTCCCATAATTTGTGCGCTCATTCCTGCGCTACGGGCCAATTGCCCTCCAGCACCCGGATGCATTTCAATATTGTGCACAATGGTTCCGATGGGAATACTTCTTAGTTTCATCGCAAAGCCTACCTTAATGTCTAATCCCTCTTCTGCGGCAATCACTACATCGCCCACTTTCAATCCGCTAGGCTGTAGAATATAGCGTTTATCTCCATCAGGGTAAACCACTAAAGCAATACGGGAATTGCGGTAAGGATCGTACTCAATGCTAGCTACCTTACCCTCTATACCAAATTTATTGCGTTTAAAATCAATGAGACGATAGAGCCTTTTAGCCCCTCCCTCTTTGTGGCGGCTTGTGATGCGCCCTGTATTGTTGCGCCCGGCATGCACGGGCAACTTAACTAAAAGTTTTCTCACGCTGGCCTTGTCTGTAATATCCTTAGAATCCACACCGCTCATAAAGCGACGGCTAGGCGTGTAGGGTTTATAAGTTTTAATCGCCATACTCTATCCTTATGCGCTTAAAGCGTTAATATTAGCATCTTTGGGGAGCTTAACATAGAACTTCTTAGTTTCACTCCGCTGGCCCAACCTACCTTTAAAGCGTTTGGTCTTTCCTGGTTGCCTGAGCGCGTTGATCTTTAATGGCACAAAACCAAAATATTCTCTAAAAATCGTCTTGAGCTGATTTTTACTCATATTAGCGGCTGTCTGCACCACAAGCACCCCGCTTTCCTGCATGGATAGAGATTTTTCTGTATAAAGAATAGACTTAATATCTGTGATGTCTGCCATGCATTCTCCTTTAAGCTGTTACAAACGCATCAAATGCGGATTTTTCTATAACCACGGCGTTGTAAGTAGCCACTAAATAGGCATTTAATTCGCTCGCTTCAATCAAATAACAATTTGGCAAATTTCTAAATGCTAAAAAATTATATTCTTCAAGCGCGTGAGTAACTAACAACACATCCCGAAAACCAAACTTTTGTAAAAACGCATGGGCATCTTTTGTTTTCTTGCTGGAAATATCCACTTTATCTACAATAAGCAACTTTTCTGCTAAAGCTTTTTGGCCCAAAGCATATTCTAAAGCCAGCTTTTTCTGTTTTTTATTGATCTTAAGATCGTAGTTGCGCTCATTGGTCGCACCATGAGATACACCCCCACCTACAAAGATAGGAGAGGTGATACTCCCAGCCCTCGCGCGTCCGCCTCCCTTTTGATTCCAAGGCTTTTTACCTCCCCCGCTCACAGCCCCACGATTTTTCGTTTGCGCGCTGTTAGCTCTAGCCTGAGCACGATAATATTTGACATACAAGTATAAATTGTGTTCTTTAATTTCCTTAAAGTGTGCAGGTAACTCTAACTCCCCCACCTGCTCGCAGTGCTGATTTAGTACCTTCGCTTTCATACCTTCCCTTTACCTACTTAATGGCGATCCTGCCATAGGCTCCAGCATAGCCTACTACAGAACCCTTAAGCACCAAAATTTTACTTTCTTTATCAAAAGAAAGCACTTCATTATGACAAGTAACTTTTTCATTACCATAATGCCCTGCCATTTTTTTACCCTTTTGCACGCGCCCGGGCCATTCTCTATTTCCGATCGAACCTAAGCGTCTATGAAAACGACTTCCATGTGCTGCTGGACCACCTTGAAAATTCCAGCGTTTCATCGCCCCGCTGAAACCCCGTCCTTTGGTATAAAAAGTGGCCTTGATATGTTTAGCACTCTCTAAAGGCTCTAAAGGCAGATCGCCCAATTCTGTTACTTGAGCGTCCAAAGTAGCAAAGTGGTTAAATTCCTTGCTCAGATTGTATTTTTTTTGTTGCCCAGCAATGGCTTTATTGTGAGTTTTGTGCAGAGGATAAGCGACCAAAACCTGCTTATCCTTGATTTCACACACCTTACTCTCCAAGACTTTGAGCAGAGTAACAGGCACACTCTGTGCTCCCACAACACGACTCATGCCGATTTTTTGAACCAAATATTCCATTTGCATCCTTCTTTTGATTGTGGGCTATTTGCCTTCCATAGAGGTAACTTCTACATCCACCTCTGGAGCCAAATCTAATTTCATCAAGCTGTCCACAGTTTCAGGTGTGGCTGACATGATGTCAATTAAACGGCTATGCACACGAATTTCAAATTGTTCTCGAGAATCTTTGTTGATATGAGGGGAACGCAAAACCGTGTAGCGTCTGTTTCGTGTGGGCAAGGGAATGGGTCCCCTGATTTCAGACCCTGAGCGTTTCACTGCTTCTACAATTGCCATCACAGATCGATCTAACACCCTGTGATCATACGCTTTAAGTTTGAGGCGTATCTTTTCCATCCATATCCTCTTAAAGTCAAATTTTTAAAAGCCTAGATTTTAGGCAAAAATGCTTATCTAGTCAAGCCATGAGCCTTTTTTGCGCATTTGAGCATCTTAATGTTTTCCTTATTTAAAGGAAACTCTGATAGAATGCTCGCATGTGGGATGTTATCTTAGAAGAAGGCTTTACAAACGCCACTATGACACAGGAAATTTTTCCTAGATTCCATGCTTTAAATGCCTCCAAAATTTATTTTTATGGAAGTACGAAGGTAGGCAAGAGCGCATGCGCACTAGGGATTGCCCATGCTTTCAAACATCCTATTTACATAGATGGTAGCGATGCGCGCTTAGATTTTAACGCGCTCAAAGAGACTTTAATCAAACTCCATGTTGAGGGACGCATGGATATTCTCATTGCTAAACACTGCCCTAAAGATATTTTTTTGCCTCCTTTAGAGCCTATTATTCTCATTGGCTACACACCCTCAGCCCCAAAAAATTTTATGAGCAAATCCATTTGGCCTCTGCGTTTTCAAGAGTTCGCCCTATTGCAAAAAAAAGAACCCAACAATACCCTACTGGCCCGCTTTCTCAAAGAGGGCAATCTCCCAGAAACTCTGCACATGTCCCCCACTCAAAGAGTTCGCCGTAAACAAGAAATTTATGCCTTGTTTCTAGGCAATCAGCTGCCCATATTCAAGGCATTGTTGCGCTTCCAATCTCTAAGTGTAACCACACACCATCTCTACATACAGCTTAAAAAAATTCTCAAAATCTCTAAAGATAAACTTTATGAGTTCATGCAGTTTTTGCAGGCCAGTCAAAGTATCCTTTGTGTTCCTCCACTTGAGTCCAATTTAATGAGTCCCAAAAAGCTTTATTTTTGTGATTTCGCTCTACCCTATGCTTTTAGTCATACCCACCCTCTCCCTCCTGTTTTTGAAAACATGGTCGCCCTCGAACTCCGCCAATATTTTTATCAACTTTTCTATGAGGATTCTTGGCTTATTGGACGCAGAGCCACAGAAACTTTTTGCTTCCTCCCATGGGCATTCCCTACAAATTTAGAAACACGGATAGATCATCTCTTAAAACATTGCACTTTCCAAATCACGCATATATACATCATCACCATCAACTTTGAAGGAAGTGGCGTGATTAACACGCGCACCTACCACGCCTACAGCTTTACCACCTTTGCCCTAGAGATTTTGCCCACACTGCTAGCAAATTAGCTATAATGCCCCCAAAATTTAAGGACACCTTTGCACCCTCGTTTTCCCACGCAACAAATCTCTATCGGGCATGTTCTCATCGGAGGTGATGCCCCCATTAGCACCCAAAGCATGACCTTTAGCCAAACCTGCGACATTGAGGCGACTAAAGCCCAGATCGATCGCCTCAAACTTGCCGGGGCGGATTTGGTGCGCGTAGCCGTGCGCCATAAAAAAGACGCCTTAGCTCTTAAAGAACTTAAAAAAGTCGCCTCTTTGCCTTTGATTGCTGATATCCATTTTCACCATCATTTAGCCTTGATTGCAGCTGAAAGTGTGGATGCGATCCGCATTAATCCGGGCAATATCGGCGCGCCTGAGAAAATCAAGGCGGTAGCCCAAGCTTGTAATGCGCGCAACTTGCCTATTCGAATCGGAGTCAATGGAGGGAGCCTAGAAAAACCCTTTGAGCTCAAATATGGCGCGACGCCTGAGGGGATGGTGCAATCCGCCCTTTATAATATTAAATTCTTAGAAGATGCCGGCTTTACTAATATAAAAATTTCTCTCAAAGCTAGCGATGTGGAGCGCACGATTGCCGCTTACCAGCAATTACGCCCCCTTGTGCCCTACCCTTTTCACTTGGGGGTAACAGAAGCAGGGAGTTTGTTCCACTCCAGCATTAAAAGTGCGATGGCCTTAGGGCAATTACTGCGCGAGGGGATTGGAGACACCATGCGCGTGTCTATCACGGGAGAACTTGAGGAAGAGATTCGCGTAGCTAAGGCGATTTTGCGCTATAGTGGGCGGCAAAAAGAAGGCATTACTTTTATTTCCTGCCCCACTTGCGGGCGCATTGAGTCCAACTTGGTGGCGATGATGAGTCAAGTCGAGCAACGCCTAGCCCATATCAAAATTCCCCTAGATGTGAGCGTGATGGGCTGTGTGGTCAATGCGCTAGGAGAGGCCAAACACGCCGATATAGCCATCGCCTTTGGTAAAAAAAGCGGTTTGATTATCAAAAAAGGCAAGGTGATCCACAAACTCCCCGAAGACCAACTTTTAGAAACTTTCGTAACCGAAGTGCAAACCTTAGCCTTAGAACAACAAAAAGAGGACATCCATGCAAAAATTTAAACTTTTCGTAAGCGATTATCAAAATTCTCCTGAGTATAGAAAACCTTTAGCCTTTGGGATCGCTAAAATTGCACGCGGGCAAAAGAGTGCTAAACCCTTGTGCGCCACTTTTCCCGTGCTAAACTGGGGAGAGGAGTGTTTAGGCTCCTATGCGGTGTTTATGGAAGCCATCAAGCATTGCCTACCCCTGTATGCGCAAGAGGAGGAGAGGGTTAGCGAGGTTGTTTATGGGATTGATAAGAACTTTATCCATCGTGCCTTAGAACTCTATGCTCCCTTTTTACAAGAGGTCTTGCATGATAAAAACAGCCACAAAAATATTCAAGTGGTCTTAGAGTTAGCCAAAGCCTTAGAAAACGATCAACTCTACACATCCTTAGTGCAAGAAGTACACCCTAGTTGTGAGCTCGCCACAAAAGAACACGCCACTAACCTCTCTACACAATACCACCATAATTATCATCTTGTAGTGATCTATGAGGATAAGCCTTGTTTAAGTTTGGAGAGTGCTTACATGAAACTGCTTGCCCTTTCTTTGGGTAAAGCCCCCTTGCGCAGTTTGAATTTAGAGGGCATTTTTTCTCTATTGCCCAATGTGGCTTGGAGTGGCCACACACCTTATGAACTTGAATGGCTTCGCGAACACGAAATTGCGCTTAAAATGCAAGATAAATACCCTTGCATTGATTTTGTAGACAAATTCCCACGCTATTTAATGCAGATGATCCCCCAACATGATAACATCCGCCTACTTGATAGCTCTAAAACACGCTTTGGGGCATATTTGGGCAAGGGGGGGTATACACAGATGCCCGGAGCCAGTTACATTAATTTTAATGCAGGCGTAGAGGGGGCTTGCATGAATGAAGGGCGTATTAGCTCTTCTGTAGTGGTGGGTGAGGGCACGGACATAGGCGGAGGGGCTAGCGTGCTAGGCGTGCTCTCTGGAGGCAATAGCCAGCCTATCAGTATTGGTAAGAATTGTTTGTTGGGGGCTAATTGCGTGCTGGGCATTAGCTTGGGAGATGGCTGTATTGTGGATGCAGGTATTGGAGTGCTAGCAGGAACCATTTTTGAGATTGCTCCTAAGAGCGCGCACGAGTTACAAAAAGTCAACCCTACCTTTACGCCCAAACCTGAGGGACTTTACAAGGGTAAGGAACTCTCAGGCTTGCATGGTCTGCACTTCAGACAAGAGAGTCGGAGTGGGAAGATGATCGCTTTTAGAAGTGTGCGCAAGATCGCTTTGAATGAAAGTTTACACCACTAAGTTTTGTGTTAATATACAAACTCAAGTTTTCTAAGGGGTTTGTATGATGTCCTTAAATATCGTGTTGCGTGGGTTATTGGGGTTGCTCTTATGTGTGCTTTGGCTCGAAGGTGCTGATTCCACCCCAACTCCTCCACCCTCTCAAAATGCTCAAGAAACACCCGTCCCACCCCCGACCCCTCCTAAAAATCCTCCCACTTTGCAACAACCCCCCGCTACACCGCCTATGACCGATCGCCTCACACCTCCGGCAATGGCTCAAGACGCTCTAAGTGCAGGAATTACAGCCGTAAAGCGCGGGGATTATAAAAGCGCGTTCAGATTGTTTGTGCAATCTTGTGATCAAGGCAATCCGGCAGGCTGTTTTGCCGTGGGCACGATGTATTCTAATGGTGTGGGGATTCAAGTAGACATGGATAAAGCGCAACGCTATTACGAATTAGGGTGCTCTGGGGGGGATGCGAGCGCGTGCGCGGATCTGGCCCAAGTCTATGACTCCAAAAAACAAGCCACCCTAGATGATAAAGAAAAAGCTGCCCAGCTTTACGCGGTAGGGTGCTCTGGGGGGGATGTCTTGGCCTGCAATAACTTAGGCTGGATGTATGCTAATGGCGTGGGTGTGCCCAAGAATTACTACAAGGCGATTGAATACTACAAATACGCCTGCGAACATGGAAGTGATTTAGGGTGTTATAATTTAGGGCTGATGTCCAACGTAAAAAATATCTATGGCTTTAATAAAGCACAACTGAGCAATGTGGATTTAAATTATTTGGCATGCAATGCGGGAGATATTCAAGGTTGTGCTAATTTGGGTTGGATTTATGCTAAGGGTGAGCAGGGAGTGCCTGTGAACAATTTCTTTGCAGCCAAGTATTTTGAAAAAGCCTGTCAGGGGGGCAATCTCTCAGGGTGCAATAATTTGGGTGTGCTCTATCAAAAAGGTTTGGGTGTGCCCCAAAACGATCAGCGCGCTTTGGATCTCTTTTCTTATGTGTGTAATTACGGCCTGCAGTCAGGGTGTGATAATTACAGCCTTTTTAAAGAAAAACTTCTTAAAGCCAATCCCAATTACGGGCGGCTTTTTATGTCTTTGGAACGCTAAAGAATTTTGGGCACGATAAAATACCCCTCTTGGGCGCGGGGCGCGTGGGATAAAATATCTGTAGAGATTGAGGGGGCATGTGTGGGCGTGTCCGCTCTTAAAGGAGTGGGGGGTTGCTCTAAGGGGGGTGTGTTCTCTAGGTCTAGGGTTTCTAAAGCTTCCATGAAGACTAAGATTTCCTCCAAATGCTCTTGAATTTGAGGGTCATCAATTTCCAGCATAGAAAGCTGAGTTAGTCTGTGAAGCAGAGGTTCATCAATATGCATAGGCATCCTTTTTTAGAAGCATTTTACCATGTCCTAAGCACAGATATAAAGAGGTTTTAATGCAATTTGTCTATTCGAGCACGCGAGAATTAGATGCGCGCGCCCAAGAAAAGTTTCATGTGAGCGCAGAACTCTTAATGGAGAATGCAGCTATGGCTCTCCAGCAAGCGATTTACAAACACCCACCTCAGCGCGTGTTAGTGGTGTGCGGAGGGGGCGATAATGGAGGCGATGGCTACGCTTTAGCGCGACATCTGCAAGGAAGTGCCTATGAAGTGTGTTGTTATGCGCACAAACCCCCAAAAAGTGCGCTATGCCAACTACAATTTGAGCGCACACGGCGCGCAGGAGTGCGCATGCTAGATCAAATAGAGCCTTGTGGGATTGTGCTAGATTGCCTCTATGGTTCGGGTTTTAAAGGGGAATTGAGCGCGCAAGATCAAGACTTGATCACGCGTTTGAATACCATGAGTGGGGTGAAAATTGCCTGCGATGTGCCCAGCGGATTAGATTCACAAGGGCGCGTCAGTGCGCTAGCTTTCAAGGCGGACACCACTATTAGCATGGGCGCGCTCAAAAGTGCGCTGTTTAGCGATGTGGCTAAGGATTTTGTAGGGGAAATCGTGGTGGGGGATTTGGGCATAGGGCGCGCGCCCTATGAAGAACCTAGCGATCTGTTTTTACTAGAAGAAAAAGATTTGATCTTACCCCTGCGCTCTAAGCACAATGTGCACAAGGGCTATTTTGGGCATGTGGGTGTGTGGGTGGGCACGCAGAGGGGCGCGGGCTTTTTGGCGGGTTTGAGTGCGCTCAAGTTTGGGGCGGGTTTGGTGAGTGTGTTAGGGGATCACGCGCTTGTAGAGCAAAAACCCCTAGAGTTGATGTATGCGCCAGACATTCCCTCCCAAGCAAATGCGTTTGTAATGGGCATGGGCATGGGCACCCCTCCGCCATGTCTTGAACAAATGCTAGAACAAGCCCCCTGTGTGCTGGATGCGGACATGTTTTACCTGCCCCATCTTAAAGAGATTTTAGAGGGTTCTAGCCAACTCGTGCTCACCCCCCACCCTAAGGAATTTGCCGCCTTGCTCCAAGCTATAGGTTTTAAAGTGGATTTATCCCAAGTGCTAGAATCGCGCTTAGGATACCTGCAAGCTTTCAGTCATGCCTACCCCCATGTAGTGGTGTTGCTCAAGGGGGCTAATACTTATATTGCACACCATGAACAAATTTATATCAACAATTTAGGCGCGCCCTCTTTGGCTAAGGGGGGAAGTGGGGATGTGTTAGCGGGCATGGTGGGCGCATTGCTCGCACAGGGTTATAGCCCTTTAGATGCCGCAATTAGTGCGAGTTTGGCCCACGCTCTAGCAGGACGCTCAGAAGCGCAAAGTTACGCGCTCACTCCCACATCTCTAATCAATCATTTAAGTGGGTTGTGATGGCATTTTCAACGGCGCAGATTCTCCCCCCCAAAGATGATTTTATTCTTGATATGGAGCGCATGGTCCTTGCTGCGGTTTTAGAGGGAGATTGTTACGAAAATATGGCGGCTTTGCTCAAGCCAAGCGATTTTTTTCATCCTATCCATGGCCTCCTTTTCCAACTTTGCGGGCAACTGCATCAAGAAAATCTCCCTATTGATGGCAAGATTCTATTAAGCAAACTTTCTAGTGAGAAAGATCGAAAAATCCTTTTTGAGGTGATGGCTACATCTCCTGTCGTGCATTTAGAACCTTATATTGAGGCTATCAAGCAAGAATCCATGCGCCGTTCCCTTTTGAGGATTTGCATGGATGGGCGCGAACAATGCTACGCCCAACGCCCCAGTGCGCAGATTTTAGATAACTTGGAACGAGAGATTTACGCCCTCTCTGTGCAAAGCGTGCGCGGAGGCTTTAAAGACGCGCCCACAGTGGTTAAAACCACGATGGATATGATTTATGAGGCCAAACTTAGGGGCAATAGTCAAATCTTGGGTTTAGATACAGGTTTTAGCGAACTCAACCGCTACACTGCTGGATTTCAAAAGGGGGATTTAATTGTAGTGGGCGCGCGCCCGGCTATGGGCAAGACAAGCTTTGTGCTCAATATCACCCAAACCGCTCTAAGCCACAATAAAGGTGTGGCGTTTTTTAGCATGGAAATGGGCGCAGAGCAACTGATGTTGCGTTTACTTTCAAGCTTGGCTTCTGTGCATGCTTATGACCTTAAAATGGGCCGTCTTCAAGACTATGAGTGGGAAAAATTAACTTCGAGCGCGCAAATCTTGAACGATAAATCCCTATTTATTGATGACACTAGCATGCTCACCTTAGAATATGTCCGCTCCAAAATGCGCCAAATCAAAGCCCAGCACCCAGAAATTGCCTTAGTCATCATTGACTACATTCAGTTGATGTCTAGCAATCATACCGAACTGCCCCGCCACGCCCAGATTTCTGAGATTTCGCGCGGGCTGAAAGTCTTAGCCCGCGAGCTAGAAATTCCCATCATTGCCCTAAGCCAGCTCAACCGCTCACTAGAGAGTCGTGAGGACAAACGCCCCATTCTCTCCGATCTCAAAGAGAGCGGGGCGATCGAACAAGATGCCGATCAAGTGCTCTTTCTTTATCGCGATGAGGTTTATAAACACCGCGCCCAAAACGATCTTTTGGCCAAATTGCGCAAAGATGGCAAGCATGAAGAGGTCAAAAAACTCGAAGTCCAAATTGACACCCAGCGCAAAGAGGAGTTTCAACGTAATCAGGGCGTGGAGGATGCTGAGATTATTTTGGCTAAAAATCGTAATGGGGATATTGGGACAATTAGAGTCGCCTTCAACAAACCTTATACTCGCTTTGAAGATCGCAAGGCTAAAGATAACCCCCCACAAGAAGAGGCGCAACCCACTAAGTTTACTCCTGCTCCTGCCAGTGAGCTGACCCCTGCCAATGAGTTATTTTGACCTTTATTAAAACTTCTACTTTTCATATTTCTCTCATACAAACACCCCTAGAGTGGTTATGTGTCTTTGTCTTTTTAGGAAGTGTGGGGGGCGTGAGTTTATCTATCAAATACGCCCAATACCAGCATTTTAAATCTAAAAAGCCCGTGAGTTTGCACGCACAGGTGCGCTTGCAATATGTTAAACAGGACGCGCAGGGGCGATCCTATTTTGTCCTGCAACTCAAAGATGCGTGGGGGAATGTCTTTTACACCACCAGCAAAGAAAAACTTAAGGATTTAATCCATGCACGCGTGCGCGCCTATGGCAAAATGAGCCCCTCTTGCTCTTTTTGGCAATTCTTTAAATCTTGCTATTTCCACACTTTTTACTTAACCCTAGAACCCAGCCAAAACCTGCACACGCGCTTACGCGCTTTTATCAATGCCCAACATGCAGACACGCGCATGGGCAATTTCTACAACACCCTCTTTTTAGCCGACCCTTTGGACAAATCCACACGAGAGATCGCCATGCGTCTTGGGATCAGCCACATCATCGCGATTAGTGGGTTTCACTTGGGGATTTTGGGCGCGTTTTTCTATGGGTTGCTCTTTTTGCTTTATCGCCCCCTCCAACAACGCTTTTTCCCCTACCGCAACGCCCATTATGACTTGGGCTTGGTGGTGTTTATCTTGCTCTTGGGCTACCTCATCTTGCTCAACTTCCAACCTTCTTTTTTGCGCGCCTTTGTGATGGCACTGCTGGGATTTGGGTTCTATTTTTGCGCCCTTGAGGTGTTTAACTTCGCTCTTTTGGGGCTGTGCGCCCTGCTTTGCCTAGCTTTTTTCCCTAATTTGATTGTCAATATTGGTTTTTTGCTCTCAGTCTGTGGAGTCTTTTATATTTACCTCTTCATTCAATACACCCCTAGACTTTCTGCCCCCCTCTATGCCCTTTTGTTTAACTCAGCCCTTTTTCTTTGTATGCTCCCCATTGTGCACGCCTTTTTTACCCCCTTTAGTTTGTATCAACTTAGCGGGGTTCTTTTAAGCTTTGTCTTTGTGATCTTTTTTCCCCTCTCCCTCCTTTTGCACGCTTTGGGTTGGGGCGCGCTCTTTGACTCTGTTCTAACACGCGCCTTAGAGTGGCAACTTCCAAGTGTAAATTACCACACCCCTGCTTGGTTTCTAATTCCTTATTTAGGACTATCCTTGCTTGCTGTGCGCTCTAAATACGCCTATTGGGGGCTGTATTTAATGAGTGGGGGGCTGTTTCTTGTATTGGCATGGCGGGTGTTTTAGCTAAATTCAGTTATAATAAAGAATTTGGAAATGAGGTCAGAGATGTGGGCTAGGATCAAGCTGTTTGGCGAGCTGGTCGCGTTAGAACATACTATTTTTTCGAGCATGTTTATTTTAATCGCCATTGTGGTCGCCAGTGTGCAGCGTTATGCTAGTCTGTGGTGTGGGCCTGAACTCTTATTGCTCTGCTTGTTGGCTCTGTTGGGCGCGCGCAATTTTGCGATGGGTTTTAACCGCCTCGTGGATCGCAAGTTTGATCGCAACAACCCCCGCACGCAAAGCCGTCCTAGCGTGGATGGGCGCATTCAGCTTGGGGGCTTAATCCTCTTTTGTGTTTTAAACGCCCTGCTCTTTGTGGGCGTGAGTTACCTCATCAATGCCCTAGCCTTTGTTCTCTCTTTCCCTTTTTTGCTGGTCTTGGGGGGATATTCTTACATGAAACGCTTTAGCGCGCTAGCCCATGTGATCTTGGGGGTGAGCTTGGGGCTAGCTCCCATTGCCGGAGTAGTCGCCGTGCTAGGAGAAATCCCGCTTTGGAGTGTGTTTCTAGCTTTGGGTGTGGTTTTCTGGGTGGCTGGCTTTGATCTGCTCTATTCCCTGCAAGACATGGAATTTGACAAGCGTGTGGGATTGCATTCTGTGCCGGCCAAGTTTGGCGCGCAAAAAACTTTAGAGCTTTCGCGTTTAGCGCATGTTTTAGCCGTGCTGTGCTGGGGGGGATTTGTGTGGTGCGCCTCTTTGGGATGGTTGGCTTTTAGCGGGCTAGTAGTGTCTATAGGAATCTTGGTTTATGAACAACTTTTAGTGCATAGAGATTTCAAAAACATTCCCAAAGCCTTTTTTGTGAGCAATGGCTATTTGGGCGTGGTGTTCTTTGTATTCATTCTGCTAGATGGGGGAGTGCGTCTGTATGCCTGAACTAAATTTAGAGAGTTTTAGGGAAATTTGCCACCAACATGGGCATTTTACCCGCTTGGTGCGCTGTGCGATCCCGCTAGAATACGCCCCCTACGATCCCCATTTTGAAGAAGAATACCTCCAATTAGCTCAAAGTGAAACAGCACGCCCTTGGGAAGCTTTAAGCCATGGCAAGGATCAAGACGCGATGCTTTTTAAGGCGTTGAGCGATATTTATGACAAACTCATGCGTATTGAACAGGCCTTAGAGATTAAGCAAAGACATTTTATTCCCCTGCAATCTCAGGGACTTTTAGAGGTGTTAGGGCATGGGGTTTTAGGCGTGCGCGATCCCTTGTTTGAGCTCAATTGCGCGTATTATCTGCGCTTTTCTCTGCCCAATGCACCTTATCGTGTCTTTGCTCTGAGCGCGCGCGCTTTTGATGCCAAACTCTTAGAAGTGGCGCGCATGCACCCTGCCCACATTAAAGAAATGGATAGCTACATTGCTGCCCAAGAATTAGCCAGTTTGAAAGGTTTAAAAACATGCAATTAGGATCGAATGAATTCACTTGGATCATCACGGGGGTGGTGCTCTTGATTTTCTTATGCTTGATCGCCTATAGCTACATCAAGGATAAGGAATTTGTGAGCAAAACCAAACAACTAGAAAAAGCCCTAGATACCATCAACCAAGAGATTTACAAAATCCGCAAATGGATTCAAGAGAGCCAAATGCAAGCTGAGTTCAACGCCTCCAGCATTGGGGCGAGTGTGAAAAATGAAGTGAATAATAACCTCAACGCCAGTTTGAGCAATCTTTACGCCCACATTAAAGAAATTCAAGACTCTATCCAAAAAGAGCGCGACTATTTGGAAGAAAAAATCATCGTCCTAGAGAATAAATTTAAAGAATTCGGACACTTCACCCCTAGTAATGATGACATTGATGAAAAAAAGGTGATCAAGATGTATAAGGAGGGCTGGAGTGTGGATTCTATTGCTAAAGAATTGCGCACCGGCAAGGGTGAGATCGAATTTATTCTAAAACTAGCGGACATGCAGTAATGGCACTCTCTAACACCGCCTCAAGGCTTTTTGGCAAATTTGCCCGCTGTGCTTTTCCTACCCCCTTTCAAAAACTCATCAATAAAATCTATGTTAAGATTTTCAAGATTGATTTAAGCGAGTTTGCTCCCCTTGAATCCTATCCCACTCTCAACGCCCTTTTTACTAGAGAACTCAAGAACCCCCGCCCCTTAGATCAAAACCCTCACGCCCTCCTCTCTCCTTGTGATGGCGTGCTCAAAGAATGTGGGAGTGTGCAAGAGGGGCTAGCCTTGCAAATCAAGGGCAAAGCCTATCTAGTGGGCGCGCTACTAGGCTCACAACTAGAAGAATCTTACAGCTATTTTAACCTTTACCTCTCACCTAAAGATTACCACCGCTTCCACGCCCCCTGCGATCTGCAGATTTTAGAAACGCGCCACTTCTCCGGTTTGCTCTTTCCTGTTAACGACTCGGCTTTACATAAGCACCCCCATTTGTTCGTGTGTAATGAGCGGGTGGTGGTGGTGGCTAAAGACCCTAGGGGTGCACTGCTTTACTTTGTGGCCGTGGGCGCGCTCAATGTTGGGCAGATTGTGATGCATTTTGATTCTAGCATCCACACCAACGCCCCTACCAATCCTCCCCTAAGTATAAAGCGCTACGATCCGCCCATCACTCTAACTAAGGGAGCAGAGCTAGGGCGTTTTGAAATGGGCTCTACCATTGTACTTTTTGTGCGCGATTGCTCTATGCCCCCAGACACTCTCTACCACAAGGCGCGTTTTGGGGAATTTTTAAGCACGCTACACCCCATCGGAGAGACTCATGGATGAATTGACCCAAAGCATTAAAACCCTTTTAGAGGATTTAGACGCGCTGTTAGTGGCGCATTTTTATCAAAAAGATGAGATCGTAGCCCTAGCCGACATCGTAGGGGATAGTTTGGAGCTTGCGCGCCAAGCCAGTGCGCACCCTAAGAATTTGATCGTCTTTTGTGGGGTGGGTTTTATGGGCGAGAGTGTGAAAATTTTAGCTCCCCATAAGGAAGTCATCATGCCCAAACTCGCCTGTTGTTCGATGGCACGCATGATCGATTCAAACTATTTTGATCGCTCTTTGGAAGTGTTAAATAGCTATGGGCTTTTTAATCTCCTCCCCATTACCTATATCAACTCCAGCGCGCAGGTCAAGGCAAAAGTGGGCGCACTAGGGGGACTGGTATGCACCAGTGCCAACGCCTCTAAGATTTTTGCCCACGCGCGCCAAAAGGGGCAAAAAATCTTCTTTTTACCCGATCGCTGTTTGGGCACGAACTTAGCCCACATGCATGGCTTGAAAAGCGCGACTTTGGGCATGGACTCTAAGGAGGCGATCATACAAGCTGATGTGATCAACTATAACGGCTTTTGTGCCGTGCACCAACTCTTTAAACCTAGCGATGTGGAATTTTTTAAGCAAAAATATCCCGGGATTTTGATCGTAGTGCACCCTGAGTGCGATCCTAGCGTAGTGGAGTTAGCCGATTTTGTGGGCTCAACCAGTCAAATTCTCAAATTCATTAGAAGCTTGCCCCTAGAGCAAAAGGTCGCCGTGGGCACAGAGTTTAATTTTATCCAACGCCTGCGTCCCTC
This sequence comes from Helicobacter felis ATCC 49179, assembly GCF_000200595.1. Lineage (NCBI taxonomy): Bacteria > Pseudomonadati > Campylobacterota > Epsilonproteobacteria > Campylobacterales > Helicobacteraceae > Helicobacter > Helicobacter felis. Next base: position 1,319,891 of record NC_014810.2, read on the forward strand.
CTATCAAGGGGAACAAACTACTTTTGTGCTCTCGAGCACTCTGCCCGAATGCCCGACCATGAACGAAACCACTTTGCAAGACCTTTTTGAGGTGCTTAAAGCCTATAAGAATCATCGCCCTTATAATTGCGTACAACTCGATCCACAAATTGGCGCGCTCGCCAAAGTTGCTCTAGATCGCATGATGGAGCTTTCATGAAAGACCCAGCTATTCTCGCCTTTTTAGACGCATGCCTGCAAGAAGATTTAGGCTCAGGTGATCTCTTTGAGAGATTGGCAGAACCTAAGGAAGTCAAGGCGGTCGTGATTGCCAAACAGGAGGGCGTGTTTTCCGGGCACTTGTATGCGGACATGCTCTTAGAGCACATGGGCATTAGGAGGGTATGGAATATCCAAGATGGCGCGCCCTACGCCTCTAAAGACATTCTTTTAGAACTATGGGGAGATTATGCCCTCTTGCTCAAAATTGAGCGCGTGCTTTTGAACATTTTACAGCATTCTAGCGGGATTGCCACCCACACCGCACGCTATGTGGCCATGCTTAAAAGTTTGCCCTTAAAGTTGCTAGACACGCGCAAAACCCGCCCACTTTTAAGGGTGTTTGAAAAGTATTCGGTGCGCAATGGGGGGGCACAAAACCACCGCTTAGGGCTAGATGACGCGCTCATGCTCAAAGACACGCATTTAGCTCATATTGGCGATCTGCAGGCGTTCATGCGCAAAGCGCGCCAACAACTCCCATGGACGGCTAAGATTGAAATAGAGTGCGATAGCGTGGATATGGCTAAGGAGGTTATGCAAGTGGGCGCGGACATTGTGATGTGCGATAACATGAGCGCACAAGATATTCAAGAAGTGGTCGCCTACCGCAACGCGCATTACCCTTTGGTGCTATTAGAGGCGAGCGGGAATATCACCCAAGAGAATATTTTAGCCTACGCGCAAAGTGGGGTAGATGCCATTAGTAGTGGGGCGCTCATCCACCAAGCGGTGTGGGTGGATATGAGTATGAAACTTGGATCTTGAAGCGTATTTTTTAAAGACCCTGCAGGCTAGCGGGATCACTTGGGGGCTTGGAGATGATGGGGTGTTACTACCCCCCTTTAAGAGAGCGGTGATCGCACTAGATATTTTTGCCCAAAATGTGCATTTCAAACCCGAATGGTTGGGTTTTGAGCGCATTGGCTATAAGGCGATGGTGGTCAATATCTCCGATATGATTGCCATGAACGCCACGCCCACGCACGCTTTGTTAGGAGTGAGCTTGGATAGACACATGGATAAAAGCGCGATCCGTGCTTTGGTGGCAGGGTTCAAGCGCGCATGCGAGGAATTTAAGATTCGTATTGTTGGCGGAGATACCACAGTGGGGGATCGCCTGCATTTGAGCATCACCATGCTAGGCAGGGCGCGCAAACTCTTAGAGCGCAAGGGCGCGCGCTTGGGCGATCTCATTGCGCACACAGGCACACTAGGACAGAGTTATAAAGCCCTGCAAACTCTACTTAGGGGGGGCAAGGTGAGCCCTAAAAACAAGTTCATCACCCCGTATTTAAAGCATGCGCGCTTTATAACTGGCGCGCGTCAATTCTTGCATGCAGGACTAGATATTTCCGATGGACTTTTGAGCGAATGCAACCGCCTAAGTGCGATCAATCGCCTCGCTTTTAAGTTGCACAAACCCCGCACGCGCGCTTACAAAAGCGGAGAAGAATACGAAATGCTCTTTTGTTTTGCGCCTAAAGATTATTTAGCCATGAGCAGACGGGCGCGCGCGCATCGGGTGCGTTTAAGTGTTGTGGGCAGGGTGTGTAGAGGGCGATCGCGTTACCGGGCATTGGTGTGGCATACGGCTTGACATAGTGAAATATTCCAAATATTTGAAAAGAAAAAGGCTGGTTGTTTTGAGCGCACACACACCCAACATCGCCCTTAAGGATTATTGTAAAATCAAGGAGTTTTGGATAGAATGCCCGGTTTAAAGTGCATAAAGGGCAGTGATGAATAAATTTTTCATGGCGGGGGTGGTTTCTTCTGTATTGAGTGTTTTTTTGGTGATAAATGCGCTAGAAGCAAGCCAGAGCGAAATCACTCAGCCAGGTCTTAAAAAGAATTACAAGCTCACAACTCAAGAACGCATCAATGCGTTAAAGAAATTTTCCAGTGTTGTAGAACAAATTGAGCATTATTATGTGGATGAAGTGAGCATTAATGATATTGTAGATAAAGCCATTGATGGTTTGATGAGCAATTTAGACGCACACTCTTCTTATCTCACTCCCAAAAAATTTAGAGATTTTAGAGCTCAGACTGAAGGGGAATTTGGCGGTCTTGGGATCACTGTGGGGATTCGCGATGGCGCGCTCACTGTGATCGCTCCTCTAGATGACACACCCGCTTTTAGGGCTGGAATCAAAGCTGGGGATGTGATCTTAAAGATCAACTCTGAGAGCACTTTGAGCATGACTATTGATAATGCTGTAAACTTGATGCGGGGCAAACCCAAAACCCCCATTGAATTGACCATTGTGCGCAAATCTGAGAGTAAGCCTTTGGTGATCAAAATGTTGCGCGACATTATTAAAATTAAGTCTGTGCATGCCAAAAAGATCGAGGGCACAAACTATCTCTATGTGCGTGTCAATTCCTTTGATCGCAATGTGGTTAAGGGTGTGCTTACTGAACTTAAAAAAGTTCCCAAATTAGAGGGTATTGTGCTAGATTTGCGCTCTAATCCGGGCGGGTTGCTCAACCAAGCCATCGATCTCTCCAATCTCTTTATCAAGCAGGGACTCATTGTGTCCCAAAAAGGGCGTATCCAATCTGAGGACATTGCTTATCGCGCCACTGGGCGCGCGCCTTATGCGCATTTGCCCATTGCGGTTTTGGTGAATGGAGGCACGGCGAGCGCGAGTGAAATTGTCTCAGGAGCCCTGCAAGATCACAAGCGCGCCATTATTATTGGAGAAGACACCTTTGGTAAGGGCAGTGTACAAACCACTTTCCCTGTGGGCAGAGAAGAGGCGATTAAGATCACCATCGCGCGCTACTATCTGCCCAGCGGGCGCACCATTCAGGCAGTAGGAATCAAGCCTGACATTGTAATTCACCCCGGTCCTGTGCCCAAAGAGGATAATAGCTTTAGCATCAAAGAGGCGGATTTAAAACACCACTTAGAGCAAGAGCTCCATGATTTGGATAAAAAGAACTCAAAAAATCTCAAATCGAAGATGTTTGCTTCTAATAAAGAGGAAAAGCCCATCACAGCTAAAGATATTAGTGCGGATATCCAACTCAAGGTCGCTATTGACACTCTAAAAGTGTGGGACATTTTGATGGCCAATAAAAAAGACACAAAAAAGTAGGGGAAACCCTTGCGGATATTTTTAGGAATTTGGCTTTTGTTTTGGGCTTTCTTGTGCGCAGAGGCTGAGAATACACAAACAAAGGTCATTTATATTAAGGCGCTTGATGCTCAAGAAATCGGGGCTAAAAGCGTTTATGTGGGGCAGGTGCTTGCTGTGCACTACAGCGTTTTACTCTTTTCTCAAGCCAAGTTTTTAGGAGCAGAGTTGCTCCATATCCCAAATAGCAAACAGCTCAAACGGCTTAACTTCACTCCTGTATGGAAGGCAGGACAAGATGGGAGTTTGAGCGCAACTTACTTGTATAAGGTGATGGGGACTAAGGCGGCTATCCCTGCTCTTAAGGTGAGCGCATTTGTGCAAGATCAAGGCTACTTAGACACAGCCACTACCCCGAGTATCCCTCTTAATGTTATTGATCTTGGAGATCACCCTAACTATGCAGGCGTGGTCGCCCAAAATTTTAAGATTGTGGGTTATAAGACTAAAGAATATGATGCTTCTCACAATATTGTGGTCTTTGAAGTGAACGCCAAGGGCGCAAACTTGGAAGATCTAAAGATTGCAGGTGGGATGAAACAAGGCTTTGAGAGCGCGCATTTTTCCTTAGATAATGCGCAAGGGATTTACTATTGCATTGTGCCAAAGAGTTGGCGTGAGCTATCCTTTAACTATTTTTCCCTAGAGAGTGGGCAATTTCAAGAAGTGCATTTTGCGGTGATTCCTGTAGAGGAAACCGTGAGCACCCAAAGTAATCTCAAACCCAAAAATAATTTCTTGCTTTTCTCTAACTTTGTGCTCTTGTTCTTTATCCTTTTAGCTCTAGCCCTCTTTTTTCTCATTCCTTACAAAAAGAGCGTTTTAGGAGTGGCCGCGATTTTAGTAGGGGTGCTTTTATGGAATATTTTCTTTACCTATCGTAGCGGAGTGTTATTGGCCAATAAAGAGATCAAAATTCTCCCTACGGCTAACTCCACCTTGCTAGGAACTTCTAAAAATGCCTTAAAAGTAGAGATCATCGGCGCGCATGGAGGGTATTATAAAATCATGACTCAAGATGAAAAAATTGGCTGGGTGAAGAAAAGCGATGTGGAGTAAAATACGCGGGGTGTATGCCCTCCTAGTGGTGGGTTTAGGACTAGGTGCAATCATTATCTGCAATTTTTTTACCCGCAAACAAAATAACTCGATGCGGACGCGCAGATGGTGTAAAATATTTTTTCCTTTAATGGGCACGCGTTTAGAAAAAGTGGGGGAGTTTGACCCTAGCGCAACCTTGATTGTGCTCAACCACCAAAGCATTATTGATATTGTTTGCTTAGAAGCCTATCATCCTCGTAATATCTGCTGGATCGCCAAAAGAGAACTAGGAGAAGTTCCTTATTATGGCCACGCGCTCAAGACTACAGAGATGATTTTAATCGATCGCCAAGATCGGCGAGGTTTGGCTTCTTTGCTTAAAATGGCGAAAGAAAAACTTGATCAAAACCGCCCTCTGGTGATTTTTCCAGAAGGCACGCGAGGGAAGGGTATGGAGAATTTATTGCCCTTTAAACCCGGTGCTAAGGTGTTAGCCGAGCGCTTTAAACTCAAGATTCAACCCGTTTTATTGCTCAATACTCGTAAAATTTTGGACACAAAACCCTTAAGATCGCAGGCCACTCGCCTTAGAATGGTCCTGTTGGAAGCTTATGAGCCAGATTTTAGCACGGATTGGTACGCAGAATTAGAGGCACGGATGACCTCTCATTATCACACACACTATTGTGAACTTAACCCCAATTCTAAGGCCTAGACCTAGCGTGGCGTTTTTTAGTCTGCACATGTTAAAATAAGTCAAAATTAAGAAAGGTGGACATGGACATCCATAACAGCGATACAGATATAGAAAAGTTTTTTGCCTTTTGCAAAGAGAAAGAGGTAGAGTTTGTAGACTTCCGTTTTACCAATGTCAAGGGGACTTGGAATCATATGGGGTACTCAATGGGAGCCGTGGATGCGGATTTGCTAAAACAGGGCATTCCTTTTGATGCAAGCTCTATTAAGGCATGGCAGAGCATTGATAAATCTGATATGATCCTGCGTCCCGATCTCATCCGCTATTTTTTAGATCCCTTTAGTGCGGACATCACGGTGATTGTATTTTGTGATGTTTGGGATGTTTACAAGCAACAAGATTATGAAAAATGCCCGCGCAGTATTGCTAAAAAAGCGCTCCGTTACCTCAAAGAATCTGGTATGGGAGATATGGCGTATTTTGGGGCGGAGAATGAGTTTTTTATCTTTGACTCTATTAAAATTAAAGACAGTGCAAATTGCCAATATTATGAGATCGATAGTGAAGAGGGCGAATGGAATCGCGATAAAAGCTTTGAGGGAGGGGTGAATTTTGGACACAGAACAGGACATAAAGGAGGGTATTTACCCACACCACCTACAGACACCATGATGGATTTGAGGGCCGAGATTGTCAAGGTATTAAATCAAGTGGGGCTAGAAACTTATGTGGTGCATCACGAGGTCGCACAAGCGCAAGGCGAAGTGGGGGTGCGTTTTGGGGATTTAGTAGAAGCAGCAGACAATGTGCAAAAACTCAAGTATGTCGTTAAAATGGTAGCCCATCTCAATGGAAAAACAGCGACTTTCATGCCCAAACCTCTTTATGGAGATAACGGGAGCGGGATGCACACCCATGTGAGTATTTGGAAAAACAATGTGAATCTTTTTGGCGGAAATGTTTACAAAAACCTTAGCCAACAAGCCTTGCATTTCTTAGGAGGGGTTCTCAAACATGCTAGGAGTTTGGCTGCCTTTACTAACGCCTCTAGTAATTCTTATAAACGCTTGATTCCGGGTTTTGAAGCCCCTAGCATTTTGAGTTACTCTGCACAAAATAGGAGTGCTAGCGTGCGTATTCCCTATGGAGTGAGCGGTAAGGGTGCGCGCTTTGAGTTGCGTTTTCCAGATAGCTCTTCAAATCCTTATCTAGCTTTTGCAGCTATTTTGATGGCTGGTTTGGATGGCATCACTCAAAAAAGTGAACCGGGTGAACCTATGGACATCAACCTTTTTGAATTGACCCTAGATGAAATCCGTGATAAGGGGATCAAGCAATTGCCACACACGCTAAGAAGTGCCCTAGAGGAGATGTTGGCCGATAAAAATTATCTCAAGCAAGGCGAGGTTTTTAGCGAGGAATTTATTCAGGCCTATCAAAGCTTTAAGTTTACATCTGAAGTTTTTCCTTGGGAGAGCAAACCCCATCCTGTGGAATTTGCGACCACCTATTCGTGTTAGGGTAAAAGATGGCCAAGCGTCGCCGTGGGGCTTCTTTTTGGGATAGCCGTAAAAAATTTAATTTGGTGATGCGGATGCTCAAGTTGGCGATGCGTTTTTTAAAAAAGCGTTAAGCTAGCATTCATAGTTTTTAAGTTAGTATCCTAAAAATTTTTTTTAAAAAGGAACTTTTGTATGTATAAAAGGCTCGCCCTATGTGCATTTTTGGGTTTTTCTAGTTTGACTTATGCTGCCACCGCGCCTGCAGGCAAATATGTCTACGATCTGCACGAAAAGGCACAACCTAAAAATCACTACACTCTAGCCTTAGCCCCTTTGAGTATTGATTTTAGCAAAAATGTGCCTACAGATTTGCGTGATAAATTTGTAAAATCTTTGCAGGCCCAAATTACGAGCATGCTCAAAGCTCGGGGCTGTTCGGTGGTGGTCGCCCCTTTAGACAAACTCAGCCCTGAACAACAAGAGAGCGTTTTTGCTCTTGTAGATGTGAGCGCTTTTATTGATATTTTGGAAGATACAGACATGACGCTTTCTAAAAATAAAAAGAGTATTGAAGAAAACATTACCGACATTTCAACTGGGTTTATGCGCCTTAAACTCATCGAACCTAAGAGCAAAAGTGCTTTTCACATGTCCAGTATGGAATTGCCTAGCTATAAAGTTAGAACCCATGTGCGCGTGAGCCAACAACGCACTAGCTCAGGAGGTTTCATGCCCATCAGCCATGTAACCCCTGTGCACGGCGCAAAATTTGAGAAAAACATTGATGAAGTGCTTTCAAAAATTTATGCCAAGAGTATGCAAAAAATCGCTCAAGACTTACACACGCAAAATTTCAAGTCCTATGAGCGGCTGGTAAAAAACTTCAAAAAATCCGAGCAAGCTGAACAAAAGTAATATTTTTATTGGCGGTTTCCCGCCAACAATCTTTACCACTCCCAGCCCCCGCCTAAGCGCAGGGCCATGTAGTTGGGGATCTTAATTCCTCCCAATGCAGTTTTCTGTAGCCCAGATTGGACAGAAATATCTAGGACTTTAAAGAGGCGAATCCCACCTGTCAAAATGATCCCCTGATGCAAGCCTTTTTCAGAAATATTGCCCATCGCGCCAAATTTGAGAGCAAACCATTTAAAATGTGCCATAATCCCCCCGCCGGTCATGCGGCTATATCTGCCTAGCATCATAGTTTGATTAGAAGTCAAATCCAAATCCCAAGCCAAACTTAGCCACTTCCAACGATACCCAAGCCCCAAGCGCACCTGCGGATCGATGCGCATAGAAGAGCCATCATTAAAGCGAATCTTGGGAGCATTGAGATACTTGCCAACTAACCCCACACTCACGCCCTTGATGCGATAAGCAAGTCCTAAATCAATACCAAAAGTGCTTTGGCGCACAATGGAATTCATGCTAAACGAGGTGAGATCGCCTATAAGTTGGTCTCCTTTATTTACGAGGGTATTGAGATTACCGCTTGCTGAAACGCCATAACTCATGGTGTAAATATAGCGCGCATCAATCCCTACGGAGAGTTTGCCTGCTCTTCTAAAATCAAACCCCTTTGCATAACCAAGGGGCACACTTCCTAAAACTAAAGCACGCAGAGCAAGAATATCTTTAGCATTTGGTGAAAACAAGGAGGAGTCATTAAAATTTTGTTGAGAGCTTGCGCTAAGAGTGAGGCTGTCAGACGTAGCGCTCACCTTATATTGAGTGCCTCCATTTGATGAAGTAGGAGGAATTGATACATTTGCGATGAGTTGGTTATATTGCGGATCAATTTTGAGACTGCCACCTATAAAACCGCTAGCAAACACACCAAAGGCAAAAGTGCCTATACCGCCTCTGCGTTTAACACGAGGATGGATTTGTAGAACTAACCCATTTTGAGAATTTAAAAACACACCATTGCTTTTAAAAAGGTTGGATGTCGCATTGGCAAGCGCTATGATATCTTTTATCTTTCCATCCTCGTTCGCTTTAAAAGTGATTGGCGTTTGTATGCTGGTGGTGTTTGATCCTGTTGTTTGTTGGCCTCCCTTAAGCAAATCTGTAAGATCAAGGCCACTCAATGCTGCAGCAGAAGAGGACGCAGAAACTAATGGAAAAATATTTTTTGACCCTACAGACGCGCCAAAACTATAGCCCAATTTACTTCTTGCGTCCAAATCGAGTAGGGCGGGGTTATAGTAGAGTCCCCACGCAGAATCTTCTAGGGCAACCCCCGCTCCGCCCATCGCAAAACTGGTGTTCCCCATTTGTCCAAATTCCAACGCTCCCAAATGACCATATAAGCAAGCGCATAAACCTAACAAACGCGCCGATTTCATTAACCAATCCTTTACTTTTAATTGAACGTTAATTCTAACACATCAAATCAAAACTCGACATTCAACCCAAGCCTGAGGGAAAAATAATTAGGGAACTTCAGTGTGGCAGGGACAAGTTGAGCGTATAGGGCTTCTTGAACAGCGCCTTGTAGCGCTTTGTTACCACCCATGCGTTTTAAACCCGATTGCACAGAAAGATCAATCCCTACAAGATTTAAAATTGTATAGCGCAAACCTCCGGTCAAGATCACGCCTTGTTGCAAAACCTGTTGTTTAGCGATATTGCCCATCGCTCCAAAGCGCAATCCCAAACCAAAGGGGAAATTGAATCCAATCCCCCCTCCCACCATACGACTATAACCATCAAAAGCAAGGGTTTTATTGGAAGTGAGATCTATATCTGCAACTAGGTCCAACCAACGCCAACGATAAGCCAAACCTAGACGGGCTTGAGGTCCGATCACTGCTTGTTTCGTCATGTTACCCATTTTGTAGCGTATGGTAGGTTTATTGACATTTTTAACCACCACTCCCACGCTCAAACCCACAATTTTATACACCATGCCCAAGTCTAAAAGAAAATGACTTTGTTTTTCCCTGAAGTTTTTTTGAGATAATAAGGTTTTAATTTTGCTAAAGCGTTGCCCTGAGGCCTCTAAGGACATGCTATACATGTAGCCTACACTCGCACCTAATGCGAGCGTGCCACCCTTCTTAAAATCAAAAGCTTTGGCATACCCCACATTAAGACTTCCTAAACCTAGTGCTTTTAAAGCCATCGCATTGGTGCTAGATTTTAGGGATTGGGCCTGTCCAAAGGCGTTAATAAACAAGCCTATTCCAACAGCCCCAAGTCCCTTTCTTACTTTGGTTTTCTTGTCTTTGTGGTCCATGCGCAACTGAAGCGCCACGCCATCTTGAGTGCTCATATAAAGCCCATTTTTAATACTAAAAGGGACACCATCCCTTGCTGTAGCTCCAACCAAACTGGGCAAATTGTGCCCGCTAGCGCGTGCCCCAACACTAATTCCAATCTTGATCGTTTTACGCGTGTCTATGTCCAACAAGGCGGGGTTATAATAAAGCCCCCATGCAGAATCTTCTAGGGCAACCCCCGCTCCGCCCATTGCCGGGCTAACGCCTCCCATTTGCCCAAATTCTAACGCTTCTCCGCTCGCATAAATCAAGGCACACAACCCTACCAAGCGCATGGGTCGAGTCATCCAAAACCCCTAGAAGATTTTCCAACACTTCAAGCACATATTGATCCGTTTTGTGGGTGGTAAATTACAACTTGTTAATACTATTATTAATTTTTTAATAATTCTTATTATCATATATAATAATATTATTACTTATATTAAAAAGTTAATAAAAAGTAACGAAATTAGGACTATAATCCCATTGCCTTTAAAATTTAACACAAGGAGTAATAGGTGAAACTCACACCCAAAGAGCAAGAAAAGTTCTTGTTATATTATGCGGGCGAAGTGGCTAGAAAGCGCAAAGCAGAGGGCTTAAAGCTCAACCAACCCGAAGCCATTGCTTACATTAGTGCCCATATTATGGACGAAGCGCGCCGTGGAAAAAAAACCGTTGCCCAGCTTATGGAAGAGTGCATGCACTTTTTGAAAAAAGATGAAGTAATGCCCGGGGTGGGTAATATGGTTCCCGATCTAGGTGTAGAAGCCACCTTTCCTGATGGTACGAAACTTGTAACTGTGAATTGGCCCATCGAACCAGATGAGCACTTCAAAGCGGGCGAAGTGAAATTTGGTTGCGATAAAGACATCGAGCTCAATGCAGGCAAAGAAGTAACCGAACTTGAGGTTACTAATGAAGGGCCTAAATCCTTGCATGTGGGTAGCCATTTCCACTTCTTTGAAGCTAACAAGGCACTAAAATTCGATCGTGAAAAAGCCTATGGCAAACGCCTAGATATTCCCTCTGGCAACACGCTACGCATTGGGGCAGGACAAACCCGCAAAGTGCAGTTGATTCCTCTTGGTGGCAGTAAAAAAGTGATTGGCATGAACGGGCTTGTGAATAACATCGCGGATGAACGCCATAAACATAAAGCGCTTGACAAGGCGAAATCTCACGGATTTATCAAGTAAGGAGACTCCCATGAAAATGAAAAAACAAGAATATGTAAATACCTACGGACCCACCAAAGGCGATAAAGTGCGCTTAGGAGATACCGATCTTTGGGCAGAAGTAGAACATGACTATACCACCTATGGCGAAGAACTTAAATTTGGCGCGGGTAAAACTATCCGTGAGGGTATGGGTCAGAGCAATAGCCCTGATGAAAACACCCTAGATTTAGTCATCACTAACGCGATGATTATCGACTACACCGGGATTTACAAAGCCGACATTGGGATTAAAAACGGCAAAATCCATGGCATTGGCAAGGCAGGAAACAAGGACATGCAAGATGGCGTAAGCCCTCATATGGTCGTGGGTGTGGGCACAGAAGCACTAGCAGGGGAAGGTATGATTATTACCGCTGGGGGAATCGATTCACACACCCACTTCCTTTCTCCACAACAATTCCCTACCGCTCTAGCCAATGGCGTTACAACCATGTTTGGAGGCGGCACAGGTCCTGTAGATGGCACGAATGCGACTACTATCACTCCGGGCAAATGGAACTTGCACCGCATGTTGCGCGCAGCAGAAGAGTATTCTATGAATGTGGGCTTTTTGGGCAAAGGCAATAGCTCTAGCAAAAAACAACTTGTAGAACAAGTAGAAGCGGGCGCGATTGGTTTTAAATTGCATGAAGACTGGGGCACAACACCAAGTGCGATCGATCACTGCTTGAGCGTGGCAGATGAATACGATGTGCAAGTTTGTATCCACACCGATACAGTCAATGAGGCAGGTTATGTAGATGACACCCTAAATGCAATGAACGGGCGCGCCATCCATGCCTACCACATTGAGGGAGCGGGTGGAGGACACTCACCTGATGTTATCACCATGGCAGGCGAGCTCAATATTCTACCCTCCTCCACCACCCCCACTATTCCCTATACCATTAATACGGTTGCAGAACACTTAGACATGCTCATGACATGCCACCACCTAGACAAACGCATCCGCGAGGATTTACAATTTTCTCAAAGCCGTATCCGCCCCGGCTCTATCGCGGCTGAAGATGTGCTCCATGATATGGGTGTGATCGCGATGACAAGCTCGGATTCGCAAGCAATGGGGCGTGCAGGCGAAGTGATTCCTCGAACTTGGCAGACTGCGGATAAGAATAAAAAAGAATTTGGTAAGCTTCCTGAAGATGGCAAAGATAACGATAATTTCCGCATTAAGCGCTACATCTCCAAATACACTATCAACCCCGCTTTGACCCACGGCGTGAGCGAGTATATCGGCTCTGTGGAAGAGGGCAAGATCGCCGACTTGGTGGTGTGGAATCCTGCCTTTTTTGGCGTAAAACCCAAAATCGTGATCAAAGGCGGTATGGTGGTCTTCTCTGAAATGGGCGATTCTAACGCGTCTGTGCCCACTCCCCAACCGGTTTATTACCGCGAAATGTTTGGGCATCACGGCAAGGCGAAATTTGACACCAGCATCACTTTTGTTTCCAAAGTCGCCTATGAAAATGGCGTGAAAGAAAAGCTGGGCTTAGAGCGCCAAGTTCTACCGGTCAAAAACTGCCGTAACATCACCAAGAAAGACTTCAAGTTCAACGACAAAACGGCAAAAATCACCGTCGATCCGAAAACCTTCGAGGTCTTTGTAGATGGCAAACTCTGCACCTCTAAACCCACCTCGCAAGTGCCTCTAGCCCAGCGCTACACTTTCTTCTAGGCACAATGCCCCCTTTGGGGGCAGGTTATTTTAGGAATCTTCTCAAACGCACCTGCAATCGGTCTTGCGTGTGCGATCGTGTCGCTTTAAAACAACTTTTCATCTTTAAGCAATCGCCATTTTTAATTAATTTAATTCTTATAATTAATATTATATTATGCCCCCTCATTTTTAAAGGAGAATTATGCGTAGGTCTTTGGTATTGCTATGTGGGGGTTGTTTGGTGCTGGGCGCAAAGGGTATTGAAACCCATCGCCTCAAAAAAGTAGAAGCCACAGGAGCCACACTCAATGAAGAAGCTCCCAAAAGCTGGCGCAGCCCGGAGGTGAAAAACTATCTGGGTAGCCAAACCGTCATCTCGCACAAACAACTCACCCAACAAGCTAATCAAAGCATCGAAGAAGCCCTGCAAAATGTGCCCGGGGTGCATATCCGCAACGCTACCGGTGTAGGTGCTGTGCCTAGTTTCTCTGTAAGAGGCTTTGGAGGCGGGGGTTCAGGGCATAGCAATACGGGATTGATCTTAATCAATGGGATTCCAGCATATGTCGCGCCCTATGTGGATATTGGCATGCCCATTTTCCCGGTAACTTTCCAATCGGTCGATCGTATCAGCGTGATCAAGGGTGGGGAGAGTGTGCAGTATGGACCTAATGCCTTTGGAGGCGTGATCAACATCATCACTAAGCCTATTCCTAATAAGTGGGAAAACCAAATTTCTGAGCGCATGACCGCGTGGGGGCGCGCGAGCAATGGGGGGTTTGTCGGACCGGCTCAAGGACAATCCTTGATCAAAACTCTAGCCAATAACTTTTTATACAACACCTATTTAAAAAGCGGAGGGATGTTTAATAACCACATTGGCGTGCAGGTGCAGGCTAACTACATTGCTGGGCAGGGTTTCCGTGCCAAGAGTCCCACCAATATCCAAAACTACCTTTTAGACGCGCTCTATCAAATTAACGAAAACCACAAGATCACGGCTTATTATCAGTATTACAAGTTTTTCTTGACCGATCCGGGATCTCTAGGTGTGCAGGCTTACGAGCAAAATCGTTTTCAAAACAACCGCCCCAATAATGACAAAAGCGGTAAAGCGATGCGCTGGGGAGCGGTGTATCAAACTTTCTTTGGCGACACCTCTAAAGTAGGTGGGGATTTCACCCTTAGCTACTATGGGCATGACATCAGTCGGGATTTCCAATTCGACTCGAACTTTCTCAATGTCAATACAAACCCTAGTTTAGGAGAGGTCTATACCAACCAAAATTACAATGGTTTTAATATTGGCGATCACCCCCGCCGTTATCTTATCAACGCTATCGAGCCTAACACCAATATAGTTTGGCAGACCAAGCATATTAAACACACTTTTAAAATTGGTATGCGCTATATGTCTAGCAATATGTGGTTTCGGTTTTTAGAAAACAAATGCACTTTGCTTAGTAATGGCACATGCGACATGTCTGGTTTCACTTATGTCAAAAAGCCAAGTCAAAATTTAGAGATGTTTAACAATTATGTTGTGTTTTATATGAGTCATAAATGGGAATTTTTTCAAGGCAAATTGGTGCTAACCCCCGGGTTTCGCTACACTTTCCTAGATTACAAAAAAGTATTGCCCCAAAATGTCAACCCTGCCAATGGACAATTTAGCACCTCTCAGACCATTAAAAAGACAGACAACCAATGGAGTCCAGCACTCAATTTGGGGTATAAACCCTTGGATGGCTGGGTGATGTATTTCAACTACCGCCGTAGCTTCATCCCACCTCAAGCAAAATCAGTGAGCATTTTTTCCACTAACTACAACCAAATCTTTAACGAGTTTGAAGTAGGATCGCGCTACTCCTATAAAAATCTCTTGAGTTTTAACGCGAACTACTTTGTGATTCTTGCCAACCACTATTATAGTGGCGGGTATGGAAGCAATGCTTTAGACATTAATGCCAAGAGTCAGGGCGTGGAATTGGAGCTTTACTACGCCCCCATCAGGGGTTTGCAATTCCATGTGGCTTATACTTATGTCGATGCGCGCATCACCAACAACGCGCAGGATAATGCGAACTATTTTCAAGGCATTGTCAATCATCCCTTTAATCTTAAAGGCAAGCGACTCCCCTATGTCAGTCCTAATCAATTCATCTTTGACATGAGCTATACTTATAAGAAAACCACTTTTGGGCTTTCTAGCTATTTTTATAGCCGCGCTTATTCCTCTGTGCTTAACCAAGCCACCCCTAAAACCGCCTGCTTTAAATTTGTGGGCTATAGTGTTGATGGGGCGACTTATGGTTGTAATAGTGTGGGACTCTTGCCTTGGTATTGGGTGTGGAATGTGCAACTCAGCCAAGTGTTTTGGCAAAGCGGGCGGCATCAAATTACGGGCAGTTTGCAGGTGAATAATATCTTTGATATGAAATACTATTTTCGAGGGATTGGCACCAGCCCCACAGGCAGGGAGCCCGGACCGGGGCGTTCGGTTACAGTGTATTTAAACTACAATTTCTAGTTTCCTTCAGAAAAACGCCAACCATTGAGGTTTAAGACACTGCGGTCGGCTTCCTCTAGGGGAGCGTAGCCCTTGCTTAAAAGCCCGTTAATGTAGATTTTATTATAGATGAAGGCCATCACAATTTGAAAAATCCAAGACAGAGCAGCTAAACCCGGCGAGGATTCACCCGCCATAACACCAACGATGATCCCTACGGCTAAAAAAATCCCAAACCATTTCCAATCTTTACGGAACAAAGGCACGAAGAAGCCAAAAAACAAAGTGGTCCAACTAAAACCCACCTTGCAAACTCTACTCTCTCCAGCTTCGTTTCTTAAGACCACTTTCCCAGCCACTGCAAGCTCCTCATTCTTAAATGCGGGCAGTATAACACAAAAGACAAGCTATGCCCGCCAGTATTCCGCACGCTATCATTTTCACAATATAAACAACACCTCTTGAGAAAATAGGTAACTTTTGGGTATATAATGCTTGTAAGCTACAATTTCTAGTTTCCTTCAGAAAAACGCCAGCCATTGAGGTTTAAGACACTGCGATCGGCTTCCTCTAGGGGGGCGTAGCCCTTGCTTAAAAGCCCGTTGATGTAGATTTTATTGTAAATGAAAGCCATCACAATTTGAAAAATCCAAGACAAAGCAGCTAAGCCCGGCGAGGATTCACCCGCCATAACACCAACGATGATCCCTACGGCTAAAAAAATCCCAAACCATTTCCAATCTTTACGGAACAAAGGCACGAAGAAGCCAAAAAACAAAGTGGTCCAACTAAAACCCACCTTGCAGACCTTGCTTTCCCCTGCCTCGTTTCTCAAAACTACTTTTCCTGCCACTCCATATTCCTTAATTTCAAATACGGGCATTGTAACACAAAAGTGTCCTAACTTTAAACGCTCAAATTCAGCTATAATACGCCCAAAATTGTTAAGGATGCGCATGGCAGAAAAGAATGTTTTTGAGAAAATTATCGCTGGAGAGTTGCCTTGCAAGAAAGTTTTAGAAAATTCGGATTTTTTGGCTTTTGAGGACATTAACCCCAAAGCTCCCGTGCATGTGCTCGTGATCCCCAAAGTGGGAGTCAAAGACTTTAACGCCATCACCCCCGAACTTTCTTCAAATATTAACGCCTTTATTTTAGAAGTCGTAAAAGTTTTGGGACTTGATCAAAAGGGCTACCGCCTCATTACTAATATTGGTGGTGATGGCGGGCAAGAAGTGCCTCATTTGCACTTTCATATTTTGGGGGGAGCTAAACTCACATGGCCCAAACTCCACTAGAAACTAGACAGACTCAACACTTTTTAGACAGGGCCTTCGCACCCCTGCTCAAAAAACAACCCAAAATCCAACAGCTTGCTTGTGTGCGTGAAAGTCTTATCTTAAAAGAGGGTGTGCGCTACTTTGATTGGACAGCTTCAGGATTGGCCAGCACTTTGATTGAAAAACGCGTGCAGAAACTCCTACCCTTTTATGCAAACGCGCACTCAGAGTTTTCAAAACACGCTGCCCTGATGCAGTGTGTGTATACAGAGAGCAAGAAGCGTATCAGACAAAGTTTAGGCTTGAGCGAGGATTTTATCATTTTAACTTCCGGGTTTGGGGCCAGCCATGCCATCAAACGCTTTCAAGAAATTCTAGGGATTTATATCCCCCCTAAAACCCGTCAAATTTTAGGTAAATTTGAGGGTCTCTCCCTGCCAAAAGTTATTATTGGTCCTTACGAGCACCACTCTAATGAAATCTCTTGGCGTGAGGGGTTGTGTGAGGTGGTGCGTTTGGAGTTGGATTCTCAAGGGCTTTTTTCTTTGGAAAAACTAGAAGAGGCTTTACAAGAGGCGCAAAAACATCCACGCAAATCTAAAACTCTTGTTTCTGTGGGTGTGGCTTCTAATGTTACGGGTATGATTGTGCCTTATCAAGAGATTTCCAAGCTTTGTGCACGCTATCGAGCGCATTTGGCCTTTGATGCAGCAGCTTTTAGTCCGCATGATAACTTGGTAGGCGCAGATTTTGACGCGCTCTTTCTTTCAGCACACAAACTCTTAGGAGGTGTTGGGGCGTGTGGGATTTTGGCCCTCAAAAAGTATTTGATTGACACAACTCTACCCCCTAGCTTCAGTGGAGGAGGTGTGGTTACCTATGTGAGTCGTAGCACACAGGAGTACACAGAGGCACTAGATGCGCGCGAGGAGGTGGGCACCTATGGACTTATACAGCTCTATCGAGCGGCTTTGGCTTTGCAACTGCGCAATGAAGTGGGCACTTCTTTTATTAGACGGCGTGAGAGTATGCTCTCCAAAGTGTTTATGCATGCTCTAGGGCAGATTCCTGCCGTGCAAATTTATGGCAACCCTCATGCGTTGCGGCTAGGCAATGTAGCTTTTAATGCAAGTGGGGTGTCTTGCTATGCCCTAGCGCGCTTGCTCAGTTGCCAATTTGGTATTGAAACGCGAGCGGGGTGTTCGTGCGCAGGACCTTATGGGCATGATTTGCTTGGTATGGAGGATAGCAGCTCCTGTGTTTTGCAAGAGAGGGGAGTTAAACCGGGTTGGTTGCGTGTGAGTTTACACTATAGCCATACCTTAGAAGATGTGGATTTTTTAATAGATCGAATTGCAAAAGCAATCCAAATATTGCGTGGAGGTTGAAATGGAAGAAGTGGTACAAGAAGTAACATGGATGGAATTAGAAGAGTTTTTGGAAGTTTCCAAGTTGCCCAAAGAAAGGGTTTTGACTCTCATTCAAGATCAAAGCATTTTGAGCAAACACGATGAAGAGCATATTTGGGTTGATTTGCACAGCGCAACTCAAGTCCTAGCTAAACGCATGGTGGGTAAAAATGTTGTGCCTAAAACGGGCTATCCAGCTGTGTTAGAAAACATGGGAACCAATGCGCTCGATCCCATCTTTGTAGAAA